>JAPLXF010000033.1 GCA_026396205.1 Candidatus Moraniibacteriota bacterium
TAGGAGTAATCGGTTTTTCCATTTTTCTGATTAATGACCGGGAATTGTTTTTTCAGAAGAGGGAAAAAGAAAAAAACCAGAAAAAATTGCAAAAAACTTCCAAGGATCTTTTGGAAACCTATAATTATATTGGAGAGGTTAACCGCAAAGTGGATATTTTAATGGCAATTGCACTGGGTCTGGCTGATCGGTCGGAAATTACCAAAAGCAAGGAAAAAGAAATTTACAGCAATATTCTGGAAGCCGCCAAGTCGCTTTTGAAAGCGCGCCATATTTCACTACGCTTTTTCAATTTAACCAATGGGAAAAACGAAAAAGTAATCACGCTGGACGGTAACAACAAACACACTTATATTAGCAACGAGTAATTGAAAGCCGTGCCCGAAAATGTCTATATTCAAACCGATGAAGATTTCTTGGTAGCCCTCTCTTCTAAAAATATAAATTCAATCAGAGGCTGCCTGATTTTAAGTGAATATGACAAAACCTACAGTGAGGATTCAAAAAATCTGGAAATTCTGAAATTTATGGCTTCCCAGTCGTTATTCCTTTACTGTTATATGGCCAAATGCGAAAAGGAAACCAAGTAATTCAACTAATTTTTTCTGAAATAAATATGAAGAAAGAAAATATCCAGCCGCTCGGTGAAAATATTCTCGTGAAGCCAATGGAAGCGGAAACCAAGACTAAGTCGGGAATCGTTATTCCGGAAACGGCCAAGGAAGACCGCCCGCAGCAGGGGAAAGTGATGGCTGTCGGGGACGACAAGAAAATTAAAGTCAAAAAAGGCCAGATAGTCATCTTTGCCAAATACGGCGGAACGGAAATCAAAGTCGCCGGCCAAGAATATCTGATTGTCAAAAATGAAGATATCCTGGCGGTGGTTAAATAAAACTGAATAAATAGATGTTTAAAAACTTCCTTACGAGGAAGTTTTTTTCAACCACTTGACTTTTTCTTAACTTTCTGATACACTAACCTGATGCTTTTTTAAGGGAAAAAAGGTAGTAGTTAGGCCTTTAAAAATTACATAAAAACAACCAATAACAACTTTTGCAGGAGGAAGGAATATGATTATCATAATAAGTTGTGTAATAACCTTGGCAATTATTGTATTTTTTTGGTGGCTGAATCGAAATGCCGTATTTGCCAGATTTCAAGCTTTTGAATATCTGGTATACAAGTTTGCTTTCCATAATTCTGTAAAGGAAGCATATCTAACTGGAAAATGGGCAGAAAAAATAGCAGCGAGGCTGGATAATAACTGCTTCTATGTTAACACGCTGATTAAAAATATGTCCCATGATCCTGCCCAATATGATAACCTTAAAGATGCCTTCGTGTCAGCCATCAGAAGGTTGGATATAAAATCCTTAGACTCAACTTACCGATTATGCAACGAAAGAGGATTTGCCATATCCGCATTGCTTATTCGGCCGGTAGCTAACAAAGATATGCAGAAAAAGTTTCCGGCTTATTTCAATGGCGATTTTGATTTCAGTATCATTTTTTTTGAAGAAATCGTAAAGCCGGTTGCCATGGAAATGCTTAACAAATTTTCATCCATTTCGAAGCTGGAGGAAATAAGAAAGCAGATTGTCGAAAGCTTACACCCGCTCGTTGACGAGCGGGAAATAGAGATTCTCAAGGAGACAGACATCGATTTAAAAGAGATGCTTGAGCTATTATCGCAGTTAAAGGTCGGTACTGTACCGCACGGTTATTACCTGGAATTCATAGTCGGTGTTGCAGAAATGTACATTGCCGAATGGCGAAAAGAGACGCTATTAACCTGCCTGAATGATTATTATAAGACTGGGCCTGATATGTCTTGTGAGGGAGTCAAATTTATTCTGGAAAAAGTCGTTCCTACCCTTGATAAAAAAGGGATTGATAATTGGATGCTAAAATTCGCGGCCAATCAGGAGTTCCTGGAGATTTTCGCTAAAAGAATCCGCGAACTCTACGCAGAAGCGGAAATTGAGGAGCTGGCGGCAAAGTGGAATTTGCATAAGGGAACCCCGAGTCCATATCTGTCGGCGGTAAAAAAAATAGAAGATATCTTCGATGAGCTGATGAAAGACTGGCTTGTTGTTATGCCGCTGGATAAATTCGAGGTAGCGTTAGACGTAATTCCGCTGGATTCAAGTGCATGGAAAAATCTTGCTGCTATTATTTGCTCATCAATAATAGATGGCATGGTAGAATTAAAAATTGTCGATAAATCAGCCTGAAATAACTTTCAGCCAAAACACGGGAGCGGACATTAAATTGTCTCTCCCGTTTTTATTTATCCCGTGAAATCTTGCGAAGCAAGAAGAAGCGAAAGCGTATTTCACTGGGATTATTTTACTATTTCAAAGCCCTTTTGTTTCCAAACATCAAAGCCGTCGGCAAGCGACTGGACATTGAAAAATCCCAAATCAGAGAGACGCACGGCGGCTTGGAATGCCCAGAGACCGTCGTTGTCATAAACGACGATTTTTTTGCCCAGCGGAACTTCGCTTTTTCTTTGCTCAATTTCATCCAGAAAAATATTGGTGGCCCCTTTCAAATGGCCGTCGGCGAAAGTAGCCGGCCGGCGGACATCGATAATGGCCAGATTTTGATCGCTCGCCATCAGTTCTTTAAGAGGGTCGCTTTTGATATAGGTAACCTTGGCTTGGTCGGCGAAAGAATTGGGATCGCCGGCGGAAATCGTCGGTTGAAAACTAGTTTTCCAGCCGGCAAAACCTCCAGCCAGATAAAAGATATTGTTGAATCCTTGCGCGGGCAAAAGTTCATTGATAAGCTGCGGGTCGGTGTCTTCACTGCTATCGACAAGCACATAAGTTTTTGATTTATTTAGTCCAGCCAGTCCCGCGCCCAATTGGGACAGGGGAATATTTCGGGAACCAATAATATGCTCGGCGGCAAATTCATCGTTACTACGTACATCAATAATGGTAATATCTTCCTTGTTTATGATTCTTCGCGACAATTCGCCGGCCTCCATCAGCTTATCTTTTTTAATTGCCGTGTTTTGGTCTTCCGCTGTTGATGGAGTTTCAACTGGGTTGCTCTTAGTTTTTAAGCTGCGGATAACCGTAATGGAAACAACTACAAAAATCAGAAAGACTCCGATAATTAAAGCTTTGCTATTGCTGCGATTTTGATCCATGGTTTTATTTTAAGATTGATCCGACGAATGTTTTTTGTCCATTAATGAATTCGCATATAGACATTTCCAGCTTGCCTTCCGGCTGGACTTTTTCCGGAAAAATTATTCCCCGGCCAGTTTTTATTCCGATTCGGCTGTCTATTTTTATTACTTCGCCAATGTGAAAATTTTCATCCAAATCATCTTTTATTAAATTGATCTTATTAATTTTGAGGCGCAGCGATTGGCCGTTTTTTTCCCAGAAAGTAAAAATTCCCGGCCAAGGCTGAAGCGCTCGGAATTTGTTGAAAATAGTTTCCGCGTCTTCGCTCCAGACAATATGCCCGTCTTCCCGTTCAACTAGCTGGCAAAGCGTAGCTAAAGAATTATCTTGAGGCTCGGCTTTTATTTTTCCGGCAATCCATTTGGGCAAAGTTTCTATCAGTAGTTCGCTCCCGATTTTAGCTAGGTGCTCGGAAAGTTCCAAAGCAGTTTCTTTTCCTCCAATTCGAATTTTTCTCTGGGAAATTATTTCTCCGGTATCTACGCCTTTGTCCATTAGCATTATGGTAATGCCGGTTTCTTTTTCTCCGGCCAAAATGGCGTTCTGAATAGGGGAAGGTCCGCGGAATTTCGGCAATAATGAAGCGTGGACATTCAGACTGCCGAAGCGGGGGATAATGAGCAGTTTTTCCGGCAATATCTTGCCGTAAGCCGCCACAATAATAAGGTCGGGATTTTGGCTTTCAACTTCCCGGATAATTTCTTCGTCAATTTTATAGGGCATGGCAATCGGCAGATTATTTTTTTCTGCCAGCAGATGAACCCGGCTTTTTTGCAAAATATGTCGGCGGCCGACTTTTTTTGGCGGCTGGGTAAAAACAGAAAGAATAATAAATTTTTCTTCAATCAAAGAAGATAAAATTGTTTCCGCAAAAGCGGAAGTTCCCATAAAAATTATTTTAGTTTTGCTGTTCATTTTTATTTATAGACTATTTATTATTTTTTCGAGCGTTGGCTTCTTTACTGATAAAAAGTATTCCATCCAGATGGTCGATTTCGTGCTGAAAGGCGCGGGAAAGAATTCCTTCGGCCGATATGATAATTTCTTGGCCATTTCTATCCAGTGCTTGCACCTTGACTTTTTTATTCCGTTTGACAGGAATAAATTTTCCCGGAAAAGAAAGGCAGCCTTCCTCGCAAATTTCCTTGCTCCATGATTTGGATTTAATTTTGGGATTTATCAGAATATAAGTCTTGCCATCCAGCCGGATAATGCAAAGCCTGACTGAACTGCCGACTTGCGGCGCGGCCAACCCTAGCCCATTATTGATTTTCAACGTTTCCAGCATGTCAAAAATAAGCTCCTTGATTTCAGGGCTTTGGGGATCTTTTATTTTTTCCGATTTTTTTTTCAAAATCGGATTGGGATAAGTAATAATAGGCAGAATCATAAAATTGATATTGGGTCAACGTCGATTATCCAGCCAGCTGGCAAAGCTTTTAAAATTCTTATAGTTTCTTCAGGAATATTTTTAGCAGTTGATTTTAGAACAATCTGCCGGCGGAAGCGGCCGCGGATTTTCGGCACAAACGCATTCTGCGGCTCGGAAACGGATATATTTTTATTTTTCTTCAACGCCGAATAAACTCGTTCAGTTTCTTTTTCCACTTTTTTAAGAAACAGATCTTGAAAAACTAATTTTATTATTTTAGAATAGGGCGGGAATTTCAAGGATTTTCTTTCTACAAGTTCTACCTGGTAAAATTTTTCGATTTCGCGGCCGGCAATTTTTTTGAAAATATTTTTTTCCGGATTGAAGGTCTGGATTACTACTTGGCCGGGAAATTTGGCGCCGGGCCGGCTGACTCGGCCGGCGACCTGCAAAATATGCTGAAAAGCCCTTTCATAAGCCGAAAAATCGGGCAGAGAAAGCATTCCGTCTCCATCTATAATACCAACGAGCGCGAGGTCTGGCAAATCCCAGCCCTTGGAAATCATCTGAGTTCCGATTAAAATATCAATTTTTTTGTCCTTAAATTCCTGGTATATTTTTTCTTGATAGTTTTTTTCTTTGAGCGCTTGAGTATCAATCCGCGCCGTTTTGGCTCCGGGAAAAAGTTCATTGATTTCCCGTTCCACTTTTTGAGTTCCGAGTCCGATATTTTTAAAAATTATTCCATGGCATTTTGAACACTGCGGCGTAATGGAAGTTTGATAGGAGCAATGCAGACAGCGGTAGTTTCCTTTTTCGTCGTAAACCAGCGCCCGGTCGCATCTAGGGCATTTTAAAACTGTTTTGCAATCGGCGCAGATGGAAAAACTGCTCATGCCCTGGCGATTGATGAATAAAATTGTTTGCAGATTGTTTTTCAGCGCATAAGCGATTTCCGCTTGCAGTTTTTTGGAAATAGGGGAGTATCCGCCAGCTGGCGGATTTATCCAACGCTCTTTTTTCATATCAATAATTTCTGTTTTAGTATCAGGTATTATGTATGATGTATTAGGTATTTTTAATTTTGATAATTTTAATAATTTAAATTTTTTATTTAATGCTTGATAATAAGTTTCAATTCTCGGCGTGGCGGAACCAATAACAATCGGGCAATTATGAAATTCGGCTAATTTTTCCGCGACAGTCCGGGCGTCATAGCGCGGATTCATATCCCATTGCTTGAAAGACATATCCTGCTCCTCGTCAATTACAATTAATCCCAATTTTTTAAATGGCAAAAAAACCGCCATGCGGGAGCCGATGATAATTTTAGCCTCGCCGGATTTTATTTTCTGCCAATTGGCGTAAAATTGTCCCTTGCTAATTTTACTGTTGATAACCGCGATTTCTTCAGGCTTAAAATACTCGCCATATCTTTCAATGGCCTGCGGGGTTAAAGTCAGCTCCGGCAGTAAAATTAGAAATTGCAATTCAGGATTTTTCTTTTTTAATTCCAGTATTGAATGTATGTAAACTTCGGTTTTCCCGGAACTTGCCGGACCGAATAATAAATAGCTTTTAGTTTTTTCAGCCCTAGGCTGATCCGCCTTTGGCGGAAGCTTATAGCTTTTAGTAATTTCTTCAACAGCTTTTTGTTGTTCTTTGGTTAATTTAATTTCTTTCTTTTTTATGTTCCGTGCTATGTGTTCCGTGTTCCGTGCTTTTGTTCTTTTCGGCACAAAACCTTTCATCACTATCCCCAGCGGAGAGATGTAATATTCCGAGATAAATTTCGCCAGTTCCAATTGTTTTTCGTCCAAAAAATTTTCTTCCAGAACTTTATTGATTTTTTTCAACTTTACCCTGTTAAATACCTGCGAAGCAGGTACGCCTTCGGCGTATTTAACAGGGTGAATATTACCCAATCTCGGAAAATCCGGGCGATTACCCAAAACAATTCCTTCCACATTCCGATGAAATAGGGGAATGGAAACCAGCGTTCCGGCCGGCAATTCCCGGTCATATAAATACGAAAAAGACTGGTTCCGGGTGAGGGGAATGCGGGTTAGAGGCACAATATCCAGAATTATCTTGTCCATATATGTATTCTAGCATTAGCGTCTGAAATTGGAAATTTATAAGCCAATAGAGTAAAATAATAATAAGAAATATTTTCTAAATAAATAATATAGATAATTATAGATAATCACTACCTTATAACCTTATAACCTCATATGGTAGTATATAAATATAATTGTTAATAAAAAACAATGTCAAAAGTAAAAATCCACCTGATCAATCCGCGGGAAAAATATAATATTATTGGCGAATTTTATGAAATAATTGCCAATTTAAAATCCAAGCAGGAAGTGGTTGATTTTTTTGTCGGACTTTTTACCGCCAGTGAAGCTTTAATGATGGCCAGACGGATACAAGTGGCTAAAAGAATTTTGGAAGGCAAGAATTATGATTCAATCAGAAGAGATCTTAAGGTGAGCTACCAGACAATAACTAAGACCGAGGCATGGCTCCACAGTGGACGGGATGAATATGATCGGTGGATTGAAAAATGCATAAAAAGAAGCATAGCTAATAAAAAAACCTTCGAAGGCTATAAAAGCTTACTGGATAAATATCCCAATCACCGGATATTAAAAAATATCCTTAGCTGATAGAAGATATAAAATTTAAATATAATTTCACTACCATTCAACCTTATAACCTTATATGGTAGTGAAAAATAATTTATGAATATTTTAGGAGTGAGGATAGATAATTTGTCTAAAAAAGAGATACTTGAAAAAGTAAAAGGTTTTTTAGCATCTGATAGTTTTCACCAAATCGCCACGATTAATCCGGAATTTATACTACAGGCACAAA
>JAPLXF010000035.1 GCA_026396205.1 Candidatus Moraniibacteriota bacterium
CTCACTTATATTTTCGGCATTGGCAATTCGACAGCCGGAAAAATTTTGGATGAACTGGGAATTTTACGGGACAAAAAAACTCGGGAGCTTTCCGATATCGAACAAGGTAAAATCCGCGATTATGTGGAAAAGAAAGTCAGAGTTGAAGGAGAATTAAAACATGAAGTCCGCTCCAATATTAAGCGTCTCAAAGAAATAGGTTGCTATCGGGGAGCCCGGCATCAAAAAGGGCTTCCGGTCAGAGGACAAAGGACCAAAACCAATAATCGGACTGTTCGAGGCAATGTAAGAAAAACTATGGGCAGTGGCCGGGTAAAGACGGAAAAAACTTAATACGAATTTGAATACGAATTACATCCGAATTAAATTCGAATCTAATTCGGATATAATCAGGATAAAAATTAGGATATGGCAGAAGAAAAAAAGGTTACAGAAGAAAATACAGAGTTTAAAAGTACGGAAAATAAACCCGCTGATTTGAATGCGAAGAAGAAAGAAGTAGTTGAAATTCCCAAAAAAAAGATCAAAAAAATAAAAAGGCAAATTTCCAAGGGGAAAGCCATGATCAAATGCACTTACAATAATACGATGGTGAGTATTACCGATATGGCCGGCAATCTATTGGGCTGGTCTTCTGCCGGGCTAATGGGATTTAAGGGTGCCAAAAAATCGACTCCTTATGCCGCCACTCAAGTTGTCGGCAGTCTCAGCGAAAAAATAAAAAAATTCGGCGTGCATAAGAATTTAATACGAATTGTGATACGAATTAAATCCGAATTAAACTCGAATTCGAATCTAATTCGGATATAATCAGGATTAAAATTAGGATATGGCTAGAAGTACAGACGCAAAATGCAGAAAATGCCGGAGAGCCGGAGAAAAGCTCTTCCTTAAAGGTGACCGCTGTCTCACTCCCAAATGCGGAATGGTTCGGCGCGCTTACGGGCCGGGAGTCCATGGCAAAAAAACCAAACGCGGGCAAAGTGAATATGGCTTGCAGCTTTCTGTCAAACAAAAACTGAAGCGAGTTTACGGCGTAATGGAAAAACAATTCCGCAATCATTTTGAAGAAATACAAAGAAAACCGGGAGTAACCGGAGATTTACTGCTCCAGCGGCTGGAAAAAAGATTGGACAATGCCGTTTACCGCTGTGGTTTTGCCGCTTCGCGGGCTCAAGCCCGGCAAATAGTCAGCCACGGATTGATTTATCTCAATAGCAAAAAAATGAATATCCCTTCAGCTCGAGTAAAAATCGGCGATGTAATTTCCATCAATGAGAATAAAATTAATAAAAATTATTTTAAGAATCTGAATCAGGTAATCAGCAATAAGAAAGATTTTCCCAGCTGGATTGAATTTGATAATCAAGAAAAGAAAGCCAAAATTATCGCTGAACCGAAAGTCAGCGAAATCGGCGTAAATGTCGACGCGCAGCTGATAGTAGAAAGCTACTCTCGCTAGCGCCTTTAAATAAATAACGCTCCGCGTCTTCAATAAAAGACGGGAGAAAAAAACATGCAGTCAATATCGCTTCCGCAAAAACCTAAATTCACCCAGCTCGGAGACATGTCCGGTAAAGTTGAAATCGAAGGTTGCTATCCGGGCTATGGAACCACGCTCGGCAATGCGCTCCGCCGAGTGTTGCTTTCTTCGCTTTCCGGAGCCGCCATAACTTCAGTGAAGATCAAGGGAATCAACCATGAATTTTCCACTATTCCCAATGTTCTGGAAGATTTGATACAGATTATTCTAAATCTCAAACAAGTGCGCTTTCGCTTATTCAAAGACGAACCGGTTAAAGCCACGCTCAAGATAAAAGGTGAAAAGAAAATTACTGCCGGCATGTTTGAATGTCCCTCAGATATTGAAGTTGTCAGCAAGGACGTCCACATCGCCACCATTACCAGTCCTAAGGGAGAATTGGAAATGGAAATTGAAGTGAATCCGGGCATTGGCTATATTCCGGTGGAACAGAGGGAAAAGGAAGAAAAGGAAGTGGGGACCATCTCTATTGATGCGGTTTATACTCCAATCCGACGCGTCAATTATGCTATTGAAAATATGCGCGTGGGCAAAAAGACTGATTTCGAAAGAGTAACTTTGGAAATTGACACGGATGGAACTATTACGCCGGAAGAAGCTTTTCTTAAAGCCGTCAATATTTTAGTGGAGCAATTCTCAATTCTAGGCAGTTTCAAGGAAAAAGAAGAAGCTTCAGTTGAAGAAGTTTCGGAAAAAGCAGAAAAGAAAGAAGACAGCATAGAAAAAGCTGATCCTAAAAAAGTGGAAATCTCGGAACTGAAAGGAATTTCCACCCGCACGCTCAATGCTACAGAAAAAAACAAGCTGGCGACAGTCGGTGATATCATCAAACTGACGGAAAAAGAATTGGCGGAAATGGAAGGCATGGGCGCCAAAGGCATTAAGGAACTCAAGAAAGCTATCGGCGAATTTGGATTTAATTTGAAACAAGAAAAATGATACGAATCAGGATACGAATTATATCCGAATTGGATTCGAATCTAATTTGAATGTAATTCGGATAAAAATTAGGATATATGAAACACGGGAAAAAGGGTAAAAAATTAAGCCGGGAAAGGAACCAAAGGCGAGCGCTTCTGAAAACGATGCTTGGTAGTTTGATAATGCACGAAAAAATTACCACTACGGAAGCCAAAGCCAAAGAATTAAAACGCTTAATTGATCCGATAATCAACCAAGCCAAGAAATCACTGGATGAAAAAAAGAAAGTCAATGTTATTCGAGAACTACGCACTAAGCTACCGTTGATGGCCGTAAAAAAAATTACCGGCAACTTTATCAATCGTTTTAATTCCCGCCGAAGCGGATATACGCGGCTAATCAAGATTGCTCCTAGAAAAAATGACGCCGCCAAAATGGCCATTATTGAATTTATTGACTAATATGATTAAAAAAACTAATCAAAAAATAGATCCCAAGAGCGCGAATAAAAGCGCCGGGATAAATCGCCAATACCATCTCTTCGATGCTGAAGGGAAACTTTTGGGTCGAGTAGCCACGGAAGTCGCCAGAGTTCTGCGCGGCAAGAACAAAGTGGATTTCACTCCGCATATCGATGCCGGCGATTTCGCAATAGTTATTAATGCGGATAAAATAATTTTCAGCGGAGGCAAAATGGAAAAGAAAATTTATCACCGTTTTAGCGGTTATCCGGGCGGAATTACGGCCACCAAGCTTAAAGACAAAATGGAAAGCGATTCGCGGGAAGTAATCCGCAAAGCGGTTAATGGGATGCTTTGCAAAAATAAACTGCGGGGCAAAATGATTAAAAGATTGTTAATTTATAAAAATAACGAACATAAGCACAAGATTAATATAACCCATTAAATTTTATGCCGAAAAAGACAGTGAAAAAAGCCATCAAGAAACCGGCTACCAAGAAAACAGCCAAACCCAAGCTTGCCAAGAAAGCGCCGGCTTTGAAAGTGAAAAAAGAAATAGAAAAAAAGCCAAAAAAATCAGAACCAGTGGAAAAAATAGAAATAGTTGAAAAAGTAGAAAAAGCGGAGAAAGTGGAAAAATTGGAAAAGGCAGAAAAAAAAATTTCGCGAGGCAAATATTTTTACGCTATCGGCAAAAGAAAAACAGCCGTGGCGCAGGTTAAAATTTTCCCGGTTGCCAAACAGGAAAAAATAGAAATAAACCATCGGCAGTTGAATAATTATTTTCCGCTGGCAAAACTGCAGGATATTTTAAAAGCCCCTCTTTCGGTTACCGGACAGGAAAATAAATTTAATCTGGAAGTGAAAGTTTTCGGCGGGGGATTCAACGCTCAAGCGGAAGCCGTGCGGCTGGGAATCGCCCGGGCATTAATAAAATTTGATGAAGGTTTCAGAAAACAATTAAAAGGCTTGGGATATCTCCGGCGCGACGACCGGAAAGTGGAAAGAAAGAAACCGGGACTCAAAAAAGCCCGCCGAGGTCCGCAGTGGGCGAAAAGATAATTTTAGCAATAATAAAACGCCTCAGAATTCAACAGGGCGTTTTTTTTAAATTCTTTTTTAAAAACCCAATATATTTGTCGGTTCCGGAAAGACAATGGAATAAAGTTCGCTGGCATCGCCGTTTTTATCGGTGAAGAAAAGATATTCCAGAGAATCGTTGTAAGTTATTAAAGAATTAGCCAAGTTGATATTAGTAATTTCATTGCAATTGCGGTGGTCACGCGAATCCAATTCGATAATTTTTATTTTATCTCCGAGGCTGAAAATAACATTTTCATAATCCTTAAACCACTGGACATTCCGGATATTTTCCGAGTAGCGGGTAATGGTATTGATTTCATCTTCAGCGCGGTTGGGCTGGACATTCCAGTCGCGGAGGAAATAAACCGAAATTTCATTGGCGGTCCAGTAAAGCAACTTTTTCCCGTCGTTGGAAAACTGCACATCTTCAATGGCTTCTCCGATTTTTTTGAAATAATCAGCATGCTCGCCGTAATTGAAAATTACCAATTCTTTGTCTTGGTCTAAAAAAGCGATGCGGTCATCATCATAAACAATCATCTTATCAATTGTTTTATCGGCCAGTGGAAAGCCGGAAGTCAATTGAATTCGTTCGGTCTGGCCGTCAAGCGAAGTTTTAAAAACCAGATTATTGGGAAGCTGGACATAATAGATTTGCGAACCGGAAAGATCGTAAGCGGAAATATTTTCAGCGATCAATGTCACATTACCCTTTTCCAAGAGGTTGGTCCGATAAAGGGAATTATCGCTTAAGAAAAATAAAAAGTTCTTTTCTTTGGGATCCCAGCGGACATGGGAAATAGTCTCTTTGTCCAGAAAATCATTAAGCTTAAAAGAAGTTCCGTCGTCCAAATTGGCAACCATATATTGGTAATAATTTTCCTCTTCCGGTTTGGTTAGGCGCCCTTTAACCAGAACCGGTTTTTTAGCGCGGGTGAATTTAAGCGGAATAGAAAGGAAGTTTTCTTGGGGAGACCATTCGATATTTTCTTTAAGTTCTTCATTGGAGAAACTGCCTTCGGCAAAATTGAATTTTTGTCCGGTGGTTTTATTGCCGATGTCGACAATGTCAATTTCAGTTCCGAAATCAGCCGGCTTGGCAATGGCAATACTTTTATTTTTGGGAGAAATGAAAAATTGGCTGGTGCCGGGAATATTATAAGCCGTCCGGTCATAACTGTTTTTTATCAGCAGGACATTCCAAAATTCGGAAGCGATGCCGCTGTGGACTTCGGTTTTTTTGCTCCACGGCTTAAAGCCGTCGCTGATTACTTTCACATCATAATTTCCCGGAATCAAACCGGTAACGTTGGCGAAGCGATTGATCCGGCTAAGGCTGGCTTTGGCCGGCTGGCCGTCAATTTCAATGGTAGCGTTTTGCGGATTGCTTTTAATACTGACAGTGCCGCTATACACGAAAATGCCCCGTGTGAAATCAAAACGGTAGCCCCGAGCCTGCATCACCATAGCCGGAGCGATTATTAAGAAAAGTAAAACTAATAACCAAAAAAATATTCTGCGCATCATTAATTATTATACTACCCTGAAAACGCAATTTTGTCCACCCCGTTAGAAAGTTATTTGATTTCCAGTAAAACCAAAAATAAAAAATAACTTAGTAAAAATTCTTTCTAACGGGGTCCATCTGCCCCGTTTAGAAATATACTTTCTAACGGGGTTGACAACTTGGCTGTTAGACGATAGAATAAAACTTAGTAACAAATCAACTAATTCTTATGCTAGCAGTCATTAAAACCGGCGGAAAGCAGTATAAAGTCCAAGTCGGAGACAAACTGAAAATCGAAAAATTAGAAGGCGAAGAAGGCAGTAAAATAACTTTCGATGAGGTTTTGCTGGTGGGCGACGATAAAAATGTAAAAATCGGGAATCCACTGGTCAAAGGCGCCAAAGTAGAAGCCAAAATTCTTAAAACTTCCAAGCAAAAAAAAGTAACCGGCATCAAGTTTAAAGCCAAGAAAAGATATAAAGTCAAATTTGGCCACCGGCAGACTATGACTGAAGTGGAAATCACCAAAATCGCTTAAATTCAACAAAAGGCCACCCAAGATTTATCTCAGGGTGGTTTTTTCTATATAATTTTATGGTATAATTAACTCATGGAAAATGATACTAGAATAGCAATTTTTAAAGGCAAGAAAATAAGAAAAGTCATTTACAAAAATGAATGGTGGTTTTCGGTTGTGGATGTGTGTGAAGCACTCACTGATAGTGTTGATGCTGGAGCTTATTGGAGAAAATTGAAGCAACGATTAATCGAAGAAGGACGCGAAGTCGTGACATTTTGTCACGGGTTGAAATAGATAGCTTTTTTTTGCCTTTTTTGAGAGAGTAAAATGTGGTATAATAAAGCCAATAAAAAGAATCAAAAAAATGCATGGAATTGAGAGAGAGAGAGAGTTCGCCCACGCCCGCCCCGTGGCGAGCCCTGCTCTGCTTCTGGGGTGGAATTCGCCAAGCCTAGCGAAGCGATTATTCCACCGGGGGAAAGTTAAAGGACTAAAATCAAATTCCCGATGAAACGAAAAATAAATGTAAAAAATACGGAAATTGTTTTATTTCAGAAAAATAAACTGGATTACATTTCATTGACTGATATTGCCAGATATAAGAATGCTGAATCTCCAGCCGATGTTGTAAAAAATTGGACAAGAACTAAAAGTACAATTGAGTTTTTGGGTTTATGGGAAAGACTGAATAATCCCAATTTTAAACTGGTCGAATTCGATGGGTTTAAAAATGAAGCAGGCAGTAATGCTTTTGTGCTATCTCCGCAAAAGTGGATTGAAAAAACCGGCGCTATCGGCATAATTTCCAAATCCGGCCGCTATGGCGGAACATACGCCCACAAAGACATTGCGTTTGAATTTGCTTCTTGGATTTCCGCCGAATTCAAACTGTATCTCATTAAGGAATTTCAAAGGCTTAAAGAGGAAGAAAGCGAAAGAAAATCGCTGGGCTGGGATTTAAGAAGAAATTTAGTCAGGATTAACTACCAGATTCACACGGATGCGATAAAAGAAAAGCTTATTCCTCCAAAAATAAGCAAAAATCAAGAAAATATGATTTATGCCAATGAAGCCGATGTGCTTAATGTGGCTTTATTTGGAATGACGACTAAGGATTGGAGAGATAGAAATTCGGGAAAAGAGGGAAATATCCGAGATTATTCTTCCGTTGAACAGTTGGTTTGTCTTTCCAATCTGGAAAGTATGAACGCGCTGTTTATCAAACAAGGCATAATACAAAAGCAAAGATTGCAAACCTTGAACGAAATTGCCATTGATCAGATGAAAACTCTTCTGGGGCATGGCAACAGCAGCGTTAAAAGGTTGAAATGATATAGTTAGATATGATAATATACATGAGTAAAATAAAAACCAATGAAACTCTCTCTCTCTCTCAAATAAGTCCTGCACGCTAAAATTAAATTCCCATTTTTTGGCTTTGTTTTTTACGACCCTGTTTTTGGGCTGCTTTTTATTTGTTAATCCGGTTTTGGCGGCGCCTTATGAACCTCAAAGCCTGGAACCGATCGGCGCTAGCGCTTTGGGGCTCTTGGAGCGCTTGCCCTATTTTAAAGACGGCGTTCAAATACATCGCGTTTCTTCTCATATAGTAAGAAGCAATGGACCTGGCGGGACGGGTAATAATGATTTTTCCAACGCTCTTTATCAGCCAGGAGCTGATGAAAATGAGCAGGTTATTTTTGACGAAAAAGGCCCAGGCTGTATTTATCGGACATGGTTCACTATTGTTAGTGAAATAGTAGATAAAGGTACGGTTGAATTTTATTTTGACGGCGCATCCAGCCCAGCGATC
>JAPLXF010000003.1 GCA_026396205.1 Candidatus Moraniibacteriota bacterium
TTTATCAGCTTTAAATATTGGGCCCTCAGAGTAATCACCATTTTCATCAGAGTCCTTGATTGTGTATTCTCGCACAAGTTTAATACTTTCAACTCCAGAATAAACTAAAATAAACTCGGCAGATTTTGAAAGAGTACCGCCGGCATTATGTGGTTTTCTATTTTTTCTCCAGTGAATAATACCAATAAATCTTTTTTCTCCAAAAATTTCATCACATAAAACTTTTAACTGACCGATTTCATTATCATCAATACTAATAAAAATAACCCCTGTATTTTTCAAAAGA
This sequence comes from Candidatus Moraniibacteriota bacterium, assembly GCA_026396205.1. Lineage (GTDB taxonomy): Bacteria > Patescibacteriota > Minisyncoccia > Moranbacterales > UBA2206 > JAPLXF01. Next base: position 287 of record JAPLXF010000003.1, read on the forward strand.
TTTTTTGCCAGTTTCAATCTCTTTTCCATAAAAGATAGCCATTTGCTATGTTTATATGAATCTTCATTATCAACCCACATATCATTAAATTTCCATTCATGTTGTCTTCCTGTGTTATACGGCGGATCGATATAAATAACATCGATTTTCCCTTTGTGTGTATAATTCAAAACAGAAAGAGCATGATAATTATCGCCCTCAATAAGTAAATTTACTGGCTTGTTTTTGTCGGTGATTATTTCCTTGCTTTTGACTTCTTTCAGCACCGGCAATTTTTCTTTGCACATTTCAACAACATCTTCCGGTTTGTTTTCCCAAACTAAACCGTATTTCTTTTTTTTCTTTAATTCCTTTTTCAGCCGACTAATTTCGGAATTTAATTTTTCTATTTCCTTTTTTCCCGCCATAATATTACTTATAAATCCCCTGCCTATGTCCAGCCTCGACAATAATTATAATCTTTTTCTTTGAAACTATTTGATAAATCACCCGATACGGCCAAATGCGAATTTTTCTTTTGCCATCCAATTCTCCGGATAATTTTTCCCCATAATACGGGTCGTTTTCCAACGCGCTTATAGCCTGTATAACCCGGGATTGCCAAGGGAAAGGGATTCTTTTAATATCCTTTTTTACTGAATTAGAAATAAAAACATAAAAATTATCTGGCATAATTTATTTTTTTCTTTTCGCTTTATATTTCTTCTTTCCCTTGTCAGCCAGCATAAAAGCTTTGGGACCATAGCCCAATTCTTTTTTCAGTTGATCCAGCGTTACATACTCGCCTCTTTTGTACTCTTCTTCAGCTTGTTTAATATCTTTCATTATTTTGGGATTACTCATAATTTCCAAAGTTTCCATCAGAGAATCAAACTCATCATAAGACATCAAAACTGTTTTGGGCCGTCCTTTTTCGGTAAAGGTGTAATAAACACCCGGTTTTTGCACTTCTTCGGCAATGTCAAAAATCTTTTTCCTAGCCTCGGAAATAGAAATGGTGGTTTTAGCGCGCATATTGTAGAGTTTATTGTTTACATGTACATAATAATGTACATCATATATTATGTCAAATCAAGCCTTTTTCTTTCATACTCAAAAATTTATCTTTTGTAACTATAACATGGTCTAAAATTTCAATACCCAAAATTTTACCGGCTTCAACTAATCTTTTAGTAATTATTAAATCATCCTCTGATGGTTCAGGATCACCGGAAGGATGGTTGTGGGCAAAAATCACTGACGCCGCCTTATTTTTAATAGCTTCTGAAAATACTTCGCGCGGATGAACAATGCTCGCATCAAGACTGCCCACTGAAACTTCTGCAACTGAATGATTTCTGCTATTAAGAGCGATAATAAAAAAATGTTCTTTGTGATAATCTTTGAGTTTGCTTTTTATCAACTGATAAACCTTTTTGGGATCAGTAAGTTCTTTGTTTTTATAAGGCGGGATTTGAGTGGCAATTCGGCGGCCAATTTCAAAAACGGCTTTTATTTGCGTCGCTTTGGCCAATCCGATTCCTTTAATTAAAGACAATTCCTCAATACTGGCTTCGGCTAATTTTTGCAAACTGCCAAATTGCGATAGCAGTTTTTGCGCCGTAACCGCAACCGATTCGCCGGCAATACCACGACCTAAAATAACCTGCAGTAATTCTTGGGCCGAGAGCACTTGTTCGCCGAACTTAACCAATCGTTCGCGCGGCCGTTCTTCTTTGGGTAAATCGTGAATAGTAAATGATTTACTCATATTTTTATTTTATTTATCTGTCGGACTGCTGGGAATTCCTGCCTGCCGGCAGGCAGGGAACCCAGTCTACCCCAGTAGCAGAGCAGGGCTGACTACGGGGCAGGCACGAACCTTCACCCTGTTAATTTTTTTGTCGGAGCACTGGGAATCGAACCCAGTCTACACGCACCCGAAGCGTGCGTACTACCGGTATACTATGCTCCGATATAAATTAACAGGGCGGGTCTGCGTACTACCGGCATACTCCAGTCCGCTATATTAGACTTAATTATTTTATGGCATTTATCCACAACTTGCAAGATAAAATAAACAATTGTATAATGTAATAGAAAACACATATCAATACAAACATGGAAGAAAAAGAAACCAACAGCGCCAGCGCGGAAAAAATTCAAGCGCTCCGCGATATGATTCTCAACGCGGAAAAGACTTTGCAAGGAGCCAAGGCCATGCTTCTTCAATTGGAAGGCAAAAAGAAAACCGGACGGAAAAGAAAAATTTCCAGCGCTTCGGAAGACGACAAAATAATCGAGGGAACTTTTGACGGACAATTGATGATCGGCGCCGACGGCAAGCAATATCCGGTGCCGGCCAATTATGCTTCCAAATCAAAACTCGTCGAAGGCGATATGCTTAAATTGACCATCACTTTGGATGGTTCTTTTATTTACAAGCAAATCGGGCCGGCGGAAAGAAAGCGCCTGATCGGTTTGGTAAACCAGGATGCGGATGGAAATTATTTTATCACCGCCGAAGGCAAGCCCTATCGGGTGCTCTTGGCTTCCATCACCTATTTTAAAGTGGAACCCGGCGATGAAGTAACTTTAATTACTTCCAGAGATATTGAATCCGACTGGGGATCAATTGAAAATGTCATTCAAAGCGCTCGGGATAAGGACGGCGAAACCAAAAAGAAAAAAAGGAAAAGTATCGAAGAGGAAATTGCCGATATTCCAACTGGAGAAAATTCCGCTGTCGACGAATGGGCGCCCGATTTCGAAGAACTTAAAAGAGAGTTGAACAAACCCGAAGCTTAATTATTTTTCAAAAAAATATGTGGGAAAAACTAAAAAAATATCCTGTCATTGAGCAGTTTGCCAAATTCGCTCTGGTAGGAGTAATGAACACACTGGTCGATTTAATCATCCTTAATTTTGAAACCTATTTTTCCGGAGTGAAAGAAGGCTCGGGCTATGCCGTGCAAAAGGGAGTTTCTTTTATCTGCGCCGTAATTTTCAACTATTTCATCAACAAGCGCTGGACTTTTGAAGACACTTCGGAAGATAAAGGCAAGAAATTTTCCCAATTTATTGTTATCAGCGTCATCGGCATGCTGATTAATGTAACCGTAGCGACTATGGCCATCACTTATGCCAAACCGATTGTCAATTCAACTTTGAATATGCCTTTCCTG
>JAPLXF010000073.1 GCA_026396205.1 Candidatus Moraniibacteriota bacterium
GTATATGGGAACAATCAAATCCTATGTAGCGAAAACCGAATATACCTTGAAAGTATTAAGCATAATTCCATTGCGCATGGAAAGAGTAACGGGGCAAGTTAAAATCAGCTGGATTGAAGACAATGGAAAACCGGTGGGTGAATGGAATATTAAAAAGTTGCCGGCTATTACATCTGAAGCGCTTCCTGAAAAGATAACCGGTAATATTTTTTTAGCCCTAGTAATGGTACTTCTATTCATAACAACCCTTACTAATCGAGCGAATCTAGGAACAAAATTATCCAGATTACTGATATTTTATGTGCTGAATATTCTAGTACTGCTGATTTTCATTTCTGTGGTAAAACAGAGCGCTGTTGCAGAAATGCTTTCGCCACAAGGTTTCGTGGTTGTTTCAATGGCTACGCTGGCAGTTGGTTTAATGGCGAGCCTTTTGCTTGTAAGAGAAAAGAAAGTAGATAATTCATGGGCTATGTTTACTGAGATATTCATAGTCGGAGTTGTGGTCATTTTTTCTATACCGGGTACCATTTGCAGTCCGGGAAATTATGCCGCGATTTTTGCTCTTTTAGCCTCATCCTGCGCAGTCGGATTTATTCTGGCAATTCCAATTCGCAGATATAAATTAAGGAGATTAAAAGCGGTCATGCCCTTTGGCTTTCAAAAAGAATTGTAAGCGAAAATAAAAGAGCCCCGTCAGTTAAAAATTGACGAGGATCTATTTTTATCTTAAATAAGAAACTTCTTTTTGTTTTCTGAAATATTCGTGAATTCATCTGCTTTTTCAATCAATTTGCTACTGGAGGATTCGGCAAAAGCGATGACTTCCACCCGGCAGCCGGTCGTGTTTTGCAGGTATTCCACCAGCGGAACGTAATCGCCGTCGCCGGAAACCAAAATAATTACATCCAAACTTTTAGTTAATTTAATCGCATCTACTGTAATGCCGACATCCCAGTCGCCTTTTTTAGCACCGCCGGGAAAAATCTGCAAATCTTTGGTTTTGACTTCAAATCCTTGTTTCCCTAAGGCTTCGAAGAATTTTTCTTCCTGGCCTTCCAAAGTCTTGATGCCATAGGCAATGGCGCGGATAAGCTTCCTTTCTCCTGCTCCGCTTTTAAGAATTTGGCCGAAGTTGACTTTTTTCTGGTAAAGCACCTTAGCGCTGTAATAGAGGTTTTGGATATCTACCAGCATGCCGACTCTTTGGTCTTTAAATATAGACATAAAAATAAATTTCTAATTTTTAATTTCTAATTTTTAATCAAATTGTTAATGTTTCAATTTTTAAAAATTGGTTATCTATTAGTAATTAGAAATTCTTAATTATTAATTTTACTTTAACTCTAGCTTTTTGATCAGCTTCTTGTATTCTTTTTCGTTGGTTTTTTCCAAATAAGACATCAGTTTCTTCCTTTTGGAAACCATTTTGAGCAGTCCCCGGCGCGAGTGGAAATCTTTCTTGTTCTTCTTGAGGTGGCTAGTCAGCTTTTTAATCCGCTCGGTGAAAAGGGCGATTTGATATTCCGGCGAACCGGTATCCTTTTCATGCCGCTTAACTTCTTTGGTAGCTTTTTCCTTTTGTTTGGCGTTGAGAGCCATATGATTTTCGGCCGAACTGAAGCATCGCTTTCGCGCTAGCCCCGTGGTCCCGCCTCGGGATTTTACGGGGCAAACTGCAGTTGGCTATGAATTAATTAGGTTTAATGAGTATAAAACAGAATATTTTTTTTGTCTAGCCTTGGTTTCCCGAATAGCGGTGCGCGATTTCCAGCACATCTTCCCGAGTGACTTCCGGGATTTTCCCCGCTATGCCCTTTTTGACATATTGGATTTTGACATTGCTGCAAGTTTCGTCCAAAAGATCAATGGCTTTGTCCGGAAAACAGCGGTCGGGCAGGATTTTGCCGGCTTCCTCGACAATAACGGGCAGAATCGATTCAGGAATGGAAACATTATGATAGACGGCGTATTTTTCTTGGATGCCCTTTATAATTTCCAGCGTTTCTTCCGGATTGGGTTCTTTGACCATAATCGGCTGGAGCCGTCTTTCAAAAGCCGGATCATTCTGGAAATATTTTTTGAATTCCATGGGCGTGCTGGCGCCGATAATTTGCAATTCGCCTCTGGCCATAGCTGGTTTCAGAATATCACCAATAGAAAGATTTTCTCCGGAATCCTCTGAAATCATCAAGTTATGGATTTCATCGATAAAGAGAATGATATTCCGGCCGGAGCGGGAAATTTCCGCAATCATATTTTTCATTCTAGATTCAAACTCGCCGCGGTATTTGGTGCCGGCCATCAAGCCGTTGAGATCCAGCGCCAGAACTCTTTTATTCTGCAAGTCTCTGGGGATGTTGCCTTCCACGATTTTTTGCGCCAAGCCTTCCACGATGGCGGTTTTGCCGACGCCGGCCTCACCGACCAGAATCACATTATTTTTGGTGCGGCGCCCCATAATGACGGCCAGCTGTTCGATTTCTTTTTTGCGGCCAATGACCGGATCGGATTTGCCTTCGCGCACTTCTTGGGTAACATCGCGAGAAAAACTGTCCAGCACGGAAGTTCCGGAAAGTGAGAATGAAAACATATTTTTGTTTTTAATAAATTGAAAAATTAATATTAAAATCCCAATACCGATTAAAAAATAAGCGGCGTTGGAAATGGAACTTTGATTGAGGGAAATAAAATCTAACATAGTTTCATTATACCATAAAAAACCGTCCCGATTTATAGTCGAGACGGTTTTGGAAACTTTACTAAATTCAGCTAGTAGTTTTTACATGCTCCATCCTTACAGATTTGTCCGGTAGGACAGGGTATAGTTTTCTGACTAGGTGTCGTTCCATTACAAATTCTTTCAATTACGGCAGCGTTTCCAACGCAAGTATCGCTAGTAGAATTTTGGACAGATCCTCCATCGCTTGTCCTGTATGTAAGGTTGGTTTTTTTAGTTATGTCTTCCTTGTCAGTATCATTACAGAATGCTTTACAAACGCATTTGCCTGCCGCGCAAACTCCCGTGCCTCCTCCCGTATTACATTCTTTGTCACAACCAATAGATGTATTTTTAGGAGCCGTGCCGTCACAAAATTGTTCAATTAATGTTGTATTTGAGCCTGAAAAACATTCATCTTTTCGAGTAACTGTTTCTCCGCTAGCAAGACGCGCAGTAAGAGTTCCTGCAATAAAAGAATTTTTACCGCCTGATTTAGTACAAGTTGGCGTTACGCTTGTCTTGCAAGCTCCGGCTGAGCAGGTTTGGTTGGCTGTGCATTTTTTTGCATTTGCACAACTACTCCCACATTTATCTTTATTGGTTTGGAGGTCTACACAATTTCCATCACCACAATTGGTAGTTTTTTTATCAGGGCAAGTTACTGCAGCAGGATTAGTAAATTTGGCAGTTAAGTCTAAATCTTTCGTCATTGTTATAGTGCAAACAGCGCCTGGACATTTGGACCAGTCCCAATTAGAAAATTTATATCCACTTTTCGGAACAACAGTTATTATAACAACAGCATTTTTTGAAAAACTGCATTTAAATTTTGTTTCTGTTTGTGTTGTACAGGGGTTACTGTTTTGCTTTGTCGCATTTGAACTATTGACTGACAATACCTTTCCTCCCTCACCGGCTGTTACGGTCAAGTTATATTTGACTGAATTGATTTGGCTTACTCCATATCCACCAGCAATCATTAGGCCTCCTGTGGCCAGCGTGATCAGCGCGATTTTTACCGCAGTGCTTGTTTTGGTTTTTGTTTGTGTTGACATTTTTTTTATCTTCAAATTATATAAAATAAAAAACTTTATATAATTTGAAATTAATTAATAGGTTATGCCTTTATTATAGATCTCTTTGAAAATAGCGCAAGCGGGCGTCAAGGGGGGGCTGTGGATAACTTAAATTGCTAATGTATGCGAATATTGGGCAAATGGTTGCGAATGCGAATTTTTGGACATCCGATGTCCAAAAGGGCAAACGCGCAAACTCTGTGATTATAACTTTAAACTGTGTTAAAATAAATTCTATGGAAAGCGAAATACTCCAAAATTTAAATCCGGAACAGCGCGTGGCGGTGGAAACCACCGAGGGGCCGGTTTTGATTATCGCCGGCGCCGGCAGCGGAAAAACCAAAGCGCTAACGCACCGGGTAGCCTATTTAATAAAGAAGAAAGGCGTCAATCCGCGCAGTATTTTGGCGGTAACTTTTACCAATAAAGCCGCGGGAGAAATGAAAGAAAGAATCCATAAATTGCTTGCCGATGCGAACCTACGAATGAAATCCGAATCTGCGAATGATTCGAATGAGCGCGTTCGTAGCGCGCTTTTCGCATACGAATTACCCACTGTCGGCACCTTCCATTCCATCTGCGCCAGGATTTTGCGCTGGGAAATTGACAGAGTGGGCTATAAAAAATCCTTTAATATTTTTGACGCGCAGGATCAGTTGGCGCTGGTAAAAAGAGTGTTAAAAGAACTGAATATTGACATTGACCAGTTTAATCCCAATGGAATTTTAAATGCCATATCCAAAGCCAAGAACGAACTCATCGACGCAAAAATGTTCGCTGATTCTATCGGCGGGTTTTATGAGGAAGTAGTTTCCAAAGCCTACAATTTATACCAGCAGAAACTCAAAGACCAAAATGCGCTGGACTTTGACGATCTTCTTATGGTGACGGTCAGGCTGCTGCAAAAATTTCCTGAAGTCTTGGAAAAATACCAGCGGTTTTTTAAATATATTCTGGTGGACGAATACCAGGATACTAATCACGCGCAATATGTCCTGGTCAAAATGCTGGCGGAAAAATACCGCAATCTGTGTGTGGTGGGCGATGATTGGCAGGGCATTTACAGTTGGCGGGGCGCCAATATCCAGAACATTTTGGATTTTGAAAAAGATTATCCGGAAGCCAAAATTATCAAATTGGAGCAAAATTACCGTTCCACGCAGAACATTCTGGACGCGGCTTACGGCGTTATTTCCAAGAACGTCAACCGCAAAGACAAGAAGCTTTGGACGGACCAAAAAAGCGGCCAAAAGCTGACTTCCTACGAAGCCTTGGACGAAAAAGAAGAAGCGCAGTTTGTGGTGGAAGAAATCCAAAAAATACGTCATCCTGAGCGGAGCGAAGGATCTCGAGATTCTTCGGCAAGGCCTCAGAATGACAAATATAATTTTTCCGATTTTGTAGTGCTCTACCGCACCAACGCCCAATCCCGGATTTTGGAAGAAATGATGCTTAGAAATTCCATTCCTTATAGGATTATCGGTGGCGTCCGTTTTTATCAAAGAAAAGAAATCAAGGACGTCATTGGATATTTGCGGCTCATCAATAATTTCAGCGACGAAGTTTCTTTGGAAAGAATAATAAACGAACCCAGGCGAAATATCGGGGAAATCACAATCGATAAATGGATTGCTTTTGCAAAAGAAAATAGTCTGGATTTAATAATGGCAGGACTTAAAATTTCTAATTCCCAATTTCTAATTTCTAATCAAGTTCCAAATTCTAAATTCAAAATTCCCACTCAAAATTCAAAATTCTCAATTCAAAATTCGCGTATGGATAATATTGCCAAGTTTTGCGAATTTATAAAAAGGATGGGCGAAGTTAAAAATAATATAACACTCACAGATTTTATTGAAAAAGTCTATAAAGAATCGGGTTACGAAAAATATCTTTTGGACGGCACTGAAGAAGGCGAAATGCGCCACGAAAATGTGCTGGAACTGCTGACGGTGGCTAAAAAATACGAGGACATCAAAGAAGAAGGCCTGGCGCAATTTTTGGAAGAAGTGGCCTTGATTTCCGACACGGATAATATTGACCAGGGTAAAGACGCGGTGCATCTGATGACGCTCCACAGCGCCAAAGGGTTGGAATTTAAAGTGGTTTTTATTGTCGGCTTGGAAGAAGGCATCCTACCACATTCCCGCAGTATGTTAAGCCGGGAAGAAATGGAAGAAGAAAGGCGCCTCATGTATGTCGGGCTCACCCGCGCCAAAGAAAAAGTCTATCTGCTGTTTACGATGGGGCGAAATATTTTCGGCTCTACTCAATCCAATCCACCGTCACGGTTTTTAGATGATATTCCTAGCCATCTTATAGAAGATGGAATTTCTAATAACCAATTTCCAATTTCTCCCGCTGCAGCGGGACCCCGCCAAGGCGGTGGCAATCAATTATCAAACTCCAATTTTAAAAATTCCAATAATAGTTTCTATAAAAAATCATATTATTCCAAATCCAGTTCGAAAAAAATGAGAAATATCACTTTCATAAATAAAAATCCAAATTACAAATTACCAATTACAAATTACCGCTCGGGAGAGCGCATTCACCACGAAACTTTCGGCGACGGCCTAATAATTTCCGCGTCCGGCGACACCCTCACCGTCGCTTTCAAAAAAGCAGGCCTTAAAAAAATTTCAGCCACCCTCGCGCCGATAAAGAAAATATAAACAAAATTAAATAACCAAAAAAGAGCCAATAGGGGCTCTTTTATAATAAATCTTCAATTGATCTAATAAGCTAACGCCTAACGCCTAAAAAGCTAATAAATAAACCCCTTAATCACCCGACTGTTGGAAGCCAAAGTTCGAGTGGATTTTCTGCCCCAACCGGCATAGTTCATTTCGGAAACAGTGATCTGGCCAGAACTGACGCTTTCTACGATAGCTACATGGCCCCACCATGATTCGGAAGAAACCATAATAGCGCCAGGCCGGGGGGTGCGGCCGGTGGCGTAACCCATAGCTTTGGCATTGTAAATCCAAGTTCCGGCGTTGCCGCCCCAAGGAATGTAGCGTTTTTGGGATACATACCAGGTGCAATAACCATAAGGAAAACGGTGTCCGGTTCCAGCTTTTCCAGAAAGAATCCGCCCGGTAGCGCTGAAAGGCTCATAAGCGCGCTGGCTGATTCCGGAGGCGATTTGCGAACGCGGAGATTCAACCGCTGGCAATTCTTTTTGCCCGCCAGGGATAATAATAATTTCTCCTTCATTAATTTCTCCGTTAGCCGGCAGTTCGTTGTAGGCGATAATGCCTTGCAAATTGGCTTTATATTTTTCCGCGATGTCTTCCAATTTTTCTCCTTTTTTAACCGTATAAGAAAGGCCGGCTACCGGCAAAATGAAAATTTCATCGCCGGGCTTGATGGAATCCACATTGTCCAATTCATTGGCCCATAAAATAGTGTTGGTAGTGATTTTAAATTTAGAAGCAATGCCGCTGACTGTATCGCCGGATTGGACGATATATTTAGTCACGCCACCTTCTTCTTCCGGATCTCGGCGTACCGGGCTCATGCCGGCTACCAGCGCTTCTCCCTGCACAATCATAGTTTCATCAATGCCTTCTTCCAAGACAGCATTCGGATCCGGTGAAAGGCTGGCTTGGGAGAAAGCGATAAGATTCAAGTTAGTTTCCTTATCAATGATTATTTTGTTGGCCAAAGGATTATCAAAATTGTCGGCTGAACTGCCCAGATAGCCAAATAAAAAACCACTAGACTCATGTCCGGCGGCTAGATTGGTGGCGGATACTAGGAAAGCGCTGGAAACTACTACGGCCAAAGCCGAATAGCTGCGGAAAAGGCGGAGCGCTTTAATGGTCCGATGCTCTTTTATAAAACGAACCAGGCTTTTTTGTCTGAGATGAACCTGTTCTAAAAGGCTCGAGAGGTTCTGGCGTCCTAGTATTTTTTCGAATAAAGCTGTGATAATTTTACTAATACGTTCGATCCTTCTTCGGCGCTAACGTCGGGCTTTCTTCAAGCTAAATCTGAAACCCATTCGCTATTCACCCTAATTTTTATCTGGCTAACAGTATAGCAAGCCTGTCGGAAAAGTCAATTTATTTTTTAACAAAGTTATCAATATCATGGCTTATTTAAGCCAAAAATTTTCAAGAGGCAAGCTTGAATAAGCGTTTATTGCTCGCTTTCAGCTTTGGGTGTAAAATAAAAAAGTAATGTCGCAAAATGAAAATTGTTTATCCCGAAGGGAAAACAATTTTCATCCCGAGCGTAGCTTGCCCCGTCATCATAGATGACCTTGGGGTTGAGGGATCTCGGACTTTATAATCAAATGCTTTAACTTCAAATATGACCATAAAAGAACTAAAAAGCCAGTTTCTGGAATATCTGGAAATTGAAAAGGGGCGCTCCCAGAAAACGATTGAAAATTACAACCACTATCTGGACCATTTTTTGCATTGGTCCAAAATTTCCGATCCCCAAGACATTACCGATGAGCTGGCGCGCAATTATCGGATCTATCTCAATCGGGTCAAAACCAGAGAGGGTGTAAGTTTGAAAAAAAACACCCAGAATTATTACATTATCGCTTTGCGCAGTTTTCTCAAATATCTGGCCAAGCGGGATTTCCAGACACTGGCGGCCGAAAAAGTGGAAATCGGTAAAGTCTCGCGCCGGGAAGTGGATTTTCTGGAAGCCGATGAAGTGGAAAGGATTTTAAACGCGGCCGACGGCGGCGATTTCAAAGGGTTACGCGACCGGGCCATTTTGGAACTTTTATTTTCGGCTGGGTTGCGGGTTTCGGAGCTGACAAATCTCAACCGCGACAAAATTAATTTAGCCAAGCAGGAATTTACGGTACGGGGCAAAGGCGATAAATTACGAGTGGTTTTTCTTTCCGATACGGCTAAAAAATCGCTAGAAAGATATTTAGACAAGAGGACGGATATCGACCCGGCGCTTTTTGTTCAAGATACCAAGGTCTTAGAAAAGTTTCGGCCCAAGGCCGACCAGCCTCGGGTTGGCAAAGAAAATATAAAAACAGAAAGCTATCGGTTAACGCCCCGGACTGTGCAAAGAATTGTCAAACATTATGCTGTCAAAGCCGGGATTGTCAAAGATGTCCATCCGCATACGCTCCGCCATTCTTTCGCGACTGACTTATTGATCAACGGCGCCGATATCCGTTCAGTGCAAGCCATGCTGGGGCATTCTTCCATAACTACCACGCAAATTTATACCCACATTACCAACCAGCAACTGCGTGATGTGCACAAGGCGTTTCATGGGAGACGGAGAAAAAAGTAAGTTTATTGACTGATCCAGTCTTTTAAAATAAGATTATTATATTGCCTTATTTTCGGGTGTATAGCTCAGTTGGTTAGAGCGCTACCTTGACATGGTAGAGGTCTCCCGTTCGAGCCGGGATATACCCACAAGTAAAAAAAGAGTTCATTAAAAATAGAAATTTATATTGCTGGGACCATAGCTCAGTGGTAGAGCAGGCGGCTCAAGTAATTAGTTCTAAGTTGTGTTTAGGATGATGAAGTTCGGCATGACAGTTATTACAAACAAGAATGCATTTTTTAAGTTCAAGATTGATCACATCCAATTTGCGATTTGATAAGGATCTGGTATCTAGCTGAAAATGTTTTTTCGTTGGGTACTTATGATGAAAAGTTAAAGCCGCAAAATTCTTATTATATCCGCAAATAGAACAGCAACCTCCATGTTTTTTCACGCAAAGAATTTTTCTTTTCCATCCTCGCGCTTGTTGAATATGATAGGATTGATTAACGCTATTTTTGCAAGTAGGCGAACAATGTCTTGTTTGTCTACCCTTAAGAGGTTTGCCGCAAGTTACACAGGTTATGATTTTTTTCATAATCTGATTATAACACAATATTGAATAGTTGCACAGGGCTGCTTAAGAAGTAATTTTTAAGTGAATATCTGTCAAATTCGGGGAAGTCTTCGCCTTGTAAAAAGGCATGATAATCCCGAGCCAAGCCCCGAATATAGTTGAGGGGAAGGTGTAGAGACTAGATGGCAGACATCCTGAATTTTGGGATGAAGGGATAGTCCAGCTTACAAATTTGAAAAAAGTTGCGAAAGCAATAGTGAGAAGCATAACCGCTTGGTCGTAGGTTCGAATCCTACTGGTCCCACAAAAAAATACCCATGAGAGGTATTTTTTGTTATTTAGAATTGTTTTATATCCCCTTTGCCGCATCTGCCGCCGGTGCGGTTTTGGTTTCCGCTTCTTCAGCCACCTTGACCGTTTCTTTCATTTCCGGTTTGGCGATTTCATGGAAAACCAGCACCCAAGCGGTGTAATAAAAAGCTTCAAAAATTGATTTTAAAAAAAGAATGGCTATAAAAAAGATTGAAAAGCCCAATATGACGGCAATAATAATCCCAGTTGTCTTGAAAATCAGATACAGGATCAAGCCGATGATTAAGAATAAAATCAAGATAGGAATAATCAAAATAAACGCAGCTGCAGAAAAAATTATTCCCAAAACAGCAAAAAGCAAAGCCGTAAAAAAGCTTTCTCTTAATTTTTTCCACAAAAGATTATAAGCACTTTCCAAAGCCGCCCAAGCCGAAAGTTTGCCTAAAACCACGTAAAGATAGCCATAGCGTTTGAGAAAATAAAAAAGGAAAAAAAGCGGAATCAGAATTAAAAGAGCGATGAAGGCCAGAAAACCTCCCAGAAAAAAAGCTTTATTGGCAAAGAGAAAAATTATCGGAATAGACATCACAAAAATACAGGCTAAAACCATAAGTCCCAAAAGCCAGCTGATAGACAAAAGTTTCCAGAAAAAACGGAAGCCGATTTTCATTCCCTTTCTGAAAGAGCTCTTTTCTCCCTTGAGTTCCAAATTGACCGAATAGATAACGGCGCCCCTGGCCGCAATTCCTAAAATTAGCAGAATTATGAAAATAATGAAGAAAGCTATAAGCACGGAAGCAACAAGGACGGCGTGGCTGGAAATAAAATCGGTAGCTTTTTGTTTGGCCTCATTGTTCAAATCTTCCTTATTAAAGGAAAAGGGCATTCCGCTTAAAGAAGTCAGGGCGATTATAAAACCGAACCACCAGAGATAGCGGTTTTTTTTCACTATGGCCAAGGCCTGCTTCCCGATTTTTATAAAATCTATTTTCATGCTAGGACAACTTTTCCAATTAGCGCGTCGAATTCTTCTTTTTCAATAGTTTCTTTTTCCAGAAGCACCGCGACGATTTTTTCCAGAATCTCTTTTTTGTCCCGGATGATTTTTTCCGCTACTTGATAGGCTTTTTCAATGAAGCCGGAAACTTGGATGTCAATATTTTCGGCGGTTTTTTCCGAGTAATTTTTTTCTTCATGGATTTCCCGGCCGAGAAAAACCAATTCTTCCTTATGCCCGAAAGTTCTGGGTCCCAGTTCGCTCATGCCGTAGCGGGTAACCAGATTTCTGGCTGTAGCCGTGGCCCTTTCCAGATCATTGGAAGCGCCGGTAGTTACATCATTGAAATTCACTTTTTCGCTCACATAGCCGCCCAGTAATACCGAGAGTTCGTCGACAAAATAGCTTTTAGAATGGAGCCTTTTGTCTTTTTCCGGAACGCTCAAGGTGTAGCCGCCGGCTTGGCCGCGGGAAATAATGGAAACTTTTTGTACCGGATCGGCGTTGGGCAAAATAGCGGCGATTAGCGCGTGGCCGGCTTCATGGAAGGCGATGATTTTTTTCTCGTCCTCGTCGATTTTCCGGCTTTTTCTTTCCGGTCCGAGAATAACTTTTTCAATCGATTCGGTCAGTTCATTAATGCCGATAGTGCGTTTGCCGCGCCGGGCGGAAAGAATAGCCGCTTCGTTGATTAAATTAGCCAAATCAGCTCCGGAAAAACCGGAGGTGCGCACGGCCACAGTCCGCATATTAACTTTTTCATCCACCGGCTTGTTTTTGGAATGGATCTTCAAGATAGCCACCCGCTCTTCAATGTCCGGCAGATCCATAATGACGCGCCGGTCAAAACGCCCTGGTCGTAGTAGCGCCGGATCCAATACGTCCGGCCGGTTGGTAGCTGCTATAACTATGACATTGGTGCTGGTTTCAAAACCGTCCATTTCAACGAGGATTTGATTCAGAGTCTGTTCTCGTTCATCATGTCCGCCGCCCAGTCCGGCTCCGCGATGGCGTCCAACGGCGTCAATTTCATCGATAAAAACAATCGAAGGCGCATGGCGCTTGGCCTGTTTAAAAAGATCGCGCACGCGGGAAGCGCCGACGCCCACAAACATCTCCACAAATTCTGAACCGGAAATATTAAAGAACGGAACATTAGCTTCGCCGGCTACCGCTTTGGCAATCAAAGTTTTTCCGGTTCCCGGCGCTCCCAATAACAGCACGCCCTTGGGAATTTTAGCGCCCAGTTTCAAGAATTTGCCGGGCGTTTTCAAAAATTCCACAATTTCTTCCAGTTCTTCCTTGGCTTCTTTGGATCCGGCCACATCGGAGAAAGTGGTTCTTTTCCTTTTGTCTTTGGGATCGATCATCTGCGCTCGCGAATTGCCGAAAGACAACGCCTGCGTATTGCCTCTTTGGGCTTGGCGCATCATAAACCAGATGAAAGCTCCGATCAGAATAAAAGGTAGCAGAAACGGCAGAACGGAACTTAACCAGAAATTGAGAGTTGATTCGCCTTTGATGGAAATATTGACTGCTTTCAGCTTTTCTTGTTCAACTCCGTAGTTTTTGAGTGATTCAGTAATGCCGGCTTCCGACTCCTTGGTGGTTTTTTCCAATTTTCCATCGGTCAGTTCAATTGAGACATGGCTCGGTTCGACGGTAATATTTTTCACCTTACCTTCATTGATTTGGGCGACTAAGACCGAGAGCGATATCTCTTCCGGCTTAGTCTGGGGCGCTGAATACAGGATGAATAAGCCTGAAATCAACAGAAAGGTTAAAAGAATTAAACCAATATTCTTGACCAGATTCTTCATGAATTTAAGAATTCGTAATTCGTATATTTGTACGAAATTCGTAATTCGTAGAGTTATTATAAACGCTTAATTATAACTTTATCACCCCTTCGTGTCAATTTCAACCCTTTAAATACTACAATCTGACTTTTGCCTTTTGTGCTTTTAAGAGCTTTCAGAATTTCCGCCACATTGGCAATGGAAATATCTTTAAGGCTACCTCTGATTGCCTGGATTTTTTTAAGAATAATACGGCGCTGGATAGCCGGGTGGAGGCTTAAGATTTTTTGGACGCTCAAATCCTTCGGAATTTTTTTAATTGATTTTTCAATAAAATCATTTTCCATGGCGATTGATTGAGTAGCGTCAAAAATAGTTTGCTTGATGTTCGGATTTAATTTTTCCAACTGCGGAATCAGCTGGTGGCGAACCTTGTTCCTAAAAAAAACAGCTGTCTTATTTGTCCTATCCGTCCTATAAGTCCTATGTGTCTTATCGAGATGCTCCAAAATTTCTTTCCGGTAAATTCCCAACAATGGCCGGATAATTTTTCCGGTTTTAAATTTCATGGCCGAAAGGCCGACCAGCCCCGAGCCGCGAATCAGGCGCATTAAAAAAGTTTCTACTTGATCGTCAGAATTATGGGCAACGGCAATGGAATCAAAATCATTCTCGCGGCGGATTTTTTCAAAAAAAGTGTAGCGAATTTCCCGCAAAGCATTTTCGGAGAAATGCCCCCCTCGCCCTTTGGGAGAGGGGCTGGGGGTGAGGGATTTGCAATTCAAAACTTCAATCCCAATTCCGTATTTTACCCCTAACTTCCTCACAAATTTTTCATCTCCATCGCTGTCTTTGCCACGCAGGCCGTAATTCACGTGGGCGATAATCAATTCCAAAGCATATTTTTTCTGCAAGCTCGCAAAAATATCCAGCATACAAACCGAATCCGGCCCGCCGGAAACGCCCAAAACGATCTTTGAACCTTTTTGCCAAAGACTATGCTGACGGGAAATATTTTGGAATTTTTTAATTAAATTTGGCATGATTAGTTTATAAAGTTCGTAAAGTTTTAAAGTTTATTGACTAATATTTTTCTTGATAATTTCAGCGACTTTTTGGATGGCTTCATCTAATCTTCCTTCCGCGTTCTTTATTGAATAATCAAATTTATCCCGGTTGTCATACCAGCCTCGGGCATATTCGAGCCGGCCTTGAATATATTTTTCATCCACACCATCCCGTCTGCGGATTCTTTCTTCGATAACTTCGATAGGAACATCTATAAGTATGGCTATAGATTCAGGGAATAATTTTTTAGCAGTAATGACTCCTTTGTAATCCAATTTCCATAAAATAATTTTATTTAGGCCGAGAACTCGTTCTGTCTCTTTTTTTGTTACGCCATAAAAATTGTTCCGATCTTCCTCGACATATTCAAAAAATTCGTTTTTCCTTATTTCCTCTTGAAAAATTTCTTTGGTTATAAAGTAATAAGGATTGCCCTGCGATTCTCCCAGCCGCATCTGGCGGGTAGCGGTCGTGATTATTTTTTCCAGCGGAAAAATTTTCTCCAAACCTTTAATAATTGAGTCCTCTCCAGCGCCAGACGGGCCGGAAATGATGAAAATGTTTTTGAAATTCATATTGCTTAAAATAATCAGATGTTATATAAGTTAATTATAGCAAAATTATCAATTTTATGAGTGAATCTATAGAAGCTAATATTTTCCCCGGAAAAGACAGGCTTGTTTTAAATGAAAGCGCTTTAGGAAAGATCGAACGAATTGAAAGGGAGCTCTTAGCTAATTCCGCCGATAATAAAAGCAAGGAAGAGCTTTTAAAAACAGTTGAAGATTTATTTAAAAATACCGGCGCAATGGAATTTGATGACTGGAGTAAAGAAATGTATGAAATTTCCAAAGAGAACCCTTCTTTAATTGTCAGGAGAGAGAAACCAGAGAATCTGAACGAAGCTTTAAATAAAAAGGAAAATTTGGAAATAGAATTGGGCAACCGCAAGGGAAATTTAGATTTCTATCCTAATGCCTCTCTTTTAGATCAAGATTTATCCGGTCTGAAAATAGCTACAAAAGAAGGATTTGGAAAAGTCGGAGAAGGTTCGGTAGTGTTTGTTGTTGGTTTTAATCCGGATAAAAAGCTTGAAATTCATAATCCTACAAAAGATTTCAAATCTAATTTAAAGCCTCAAGAAGTTGCTAAAATCAGAATGGTGGAAGGAAATGTGCCGTTTGATAAAATAAAGTTTGTTTTCGTGAGAATTCCCAGAAAGTTTTTTCCGGAAAGCCGTATGACAGAAGAAGAAATGGAGCAGGAATCGCCTTTTATTTTCCGCCTTTTTGCTTTACGGGAAAAAGAAAAAACTTTTCATTAATTCTTTGGTTTTTCCTCTTTCTCTTCAACTTTCTCCTTTTCGTCTGCCACAGGTTTTTCTTTTTCATCCGGTTTTTCTTTTGAGGGTTTGATTTTTTTATCCGATAACAATAGCCCCATGCGGTGTTCTGCCGGTTCGATGGAAAGGATCTTCCAATCGTAAGCTTCGCCGACTTTGATCAGTTCATCCAGCTTTTTGCCGGGAAAAGCTTCGGACATTTCGCTGATGTGGGCCAAACCGTGGATATCTTTGTCTAGATAAATGAAAGCGCCGAAAGGATTGATGCGATGGACCCGGCCTTGGACAATTTCGCCGACGCGGTAAGGCATAACTGACCACGGGTCGTTTTCCAAAGCGCGGATCGACAGGGAAATTTTATCGCCCTCGATGCCGATAATTTTAGCCTTGACTTTGCTGCCGGTTTTTACGATATCGCGGGGATTTTCAATTAGTTGCCATGCCATTTCGGAAATATGCACCAGCCCTTCCAATTGTTCCTCTTCGGTTTTCTTTTCCGCATCCAATCCCGATGGAAAGAATTTGATGAAAGCGCCGAAATCCACCACGCCGCTGACTTCGCCCTCGATCACATCGCCGACTTTCAAGCCGGAAATGGTTTCCATATCTTTTTCCCGCTGGGTAGCTTTCTCGCTGACAATCAGTTTTTCCGTGGCGCGGTCGGCATCCAAAATGCGCACTTCCAATTCCTGATTAACCAGTTTTTTCAGCAAAGTCAATATCTTATTCTTATCCCCGTCTTCCACCCGCGGGTAATTCTTATTGGAAAGCTGGGAAACCGGCAAGAAGCCGTTGATGCCGTTGATTTCCACCAAGAGCCCGCCCTTATTAGCGCTTAACACTTTAGTTTTCAGCACATCTTGCGTATCGCGCTTGCTTTCGATGTCATCCCAAGCTTTTTCCCGCGAAGCTTCACGGATGGAAAGCTCAATATAGCCGTTGTCATTTTCTAAGTCGGTAATGGTGGCGGAAACCGGATCGCCCGGCTGCAATTTTTCCCGGCCGAGGCCATCTTTTATTTCTTTGCCGTAAACAATGCCGGTTCCATACGGCTCGATATCCAGATAAACGGCGTTGGGGGCGATTTCAATCACTGTGCCTTCAATAACTTCGCCGACTTGCAACAGACGTAATTTCTGCGAACTTAAAAGCTGGCCCATCACCGTTTGGTCTTCTTCTTTTTCTTCAGTTGGTTTTTCGGTTTCTTCTTTTTTATCGACTTTATCAACCGAAACATTTTCCTCTTCGGAAATTTTGTCCACTTCTTTGGCCAAATTGTCTAAAATGTCGGACATATATGTAATTGGTAACTAGTAATTTGTAATTAGTAGTTAAAAGTGTGAACGCGCTAATTCACATTAATAATTAAACAGCGCGACGGGGTTCACCCCGTGGAATATTTCGCTATAAGCGAAATAATTTTGCAGAGAAAAATTTATTCCATGGGGTAAATAAAAATTTCCCAAAAGGGAAATCATTAAGAATTTAATAAGGATTAAAAAACATCCTTTATTCAATTTTCTTAATAATTAACCTTTTATTATCATATATTACTATTTAAAATCTGGCAAGGATTAAATTTTCTTATATCTGGCGCCTCTTTTTACTCCTATCATTTCAATCAATTTTAAAGCAACCAAGCGAGATAACGCCTGTTTTATCGTAGCCATTGGAATTGACTTATCAAGCAGTTTTTCAATTTCTGAAATGCTCAATGTATCAGCTTGAAATAATTGATAAATTGTCAGCTGTTTTTCCGAGAGTAGTTTTTCCGGTTGGTCTTCTTCCATAATTTCCTTGGCTCTTTTTACTTGCTCAAGAAGAGCATCTAACAAAAAATTTAGCCAAATGGCAATATCTTCATTCTTTGTTTTATGCTTGGACTGGGTTTTTCGTAGAGCCAAATAATAATCTATTTTTCTTTCCTCAATAATTTCATCCAGTGAAATATAGGGAACATAAGTATAGCCAGTTTTAAGAAGCAAGAGCGTGGTTAATGCTCTTGAAAGCCTGCCATTTCCATCACGAAATGGATGAATAGCTAAAAATTCAAAAATGAAGTTAGCAATAAGAATAAGTGAATGCGTTTCCTTCTTTTCTATTTGTTCATTCAGCCAATATAGAACATCGTCCATCTCTTTTTTGACAAGATATGGAGGAGATGGGTTAAAGATAACAACTTCCGTGCCATCTTCTTTTCGCATAACCACTTTATTATCAGCCGTTTTGTATTTGCCCCTGTGCCTTTTATCTTTTTCTGAAAAATTGAGCAGGATTTTATGGAAATGCAAAATCTGCCCCTCGGTAATTTTGAGAGTTTTCCAGTTATCAAAGATTCTGCCAAGCAAGTCAGCATAGCCAGCCACTTCTTCCGCATCCCTTCCTTTGGGTGGTGTCGACTTGAGTCCGGCAATAAGTCTAGCCACTTCATCATCGGACATCTTTGAGCCTTCTATACGAGTAGATGCTCCTGTGCTGGTGATAAGAACGCTCCTTTTGAGCCTGCCTAATGTTTGAGGGCTAAGCCTTAAACTGCCCTTCCAAAGACCCTTAAATTCGTCTATTTGAGTTATCTTTTGAAGTATTTCTTGGCTTAAAACAGCCCTTTTTTCAAATCTATTTTCCATATTATTATAGTTATATTTCAACTATATCTAATTATAGCTAAATGTATCCAATAGTCAAGAGGAGAAAGAAAAACATTGTCTTATTGGGGTTTTGGTGATAATCTGAAAATGTCACACTAAACTAAGTAGGCTTTGCTAAAAGCAAAGTATCGGGTTGCGTCTAGAAATAGGGCAACCCATACTTAAAAGAATTAGACACAACCTGTCTAGTTTGGTGTGACAACCAGTTGGGTTGTCCTTTTTTTATTTCTAAAAAATAGTTTTAAAATAAATGAAAAATAAAAAATATTTACTAATAATTCCGATATCGCTGATTTTATTTTTTATAATCATATCATTTTTAGCAGTAGCAGGATGCCATTGGAATAATTTAAAATATACTGGCGATGCCATTACTTCTGATGAAAATTCTCATATTTCAAGTGGGTACTATTATCTAAAAACAGGCAGGTATTTTATTAATCCCGAACATCCACCGATTGTTAAGGATATAGCCGGGCTTCCTCTTTTATTTTTAAATCCTACTTTCCCTGAAATTTCAGACAGAGTTAATTTAGAGCCAGAGTTTACAAGATGGGATTATCCATTTAAAAGTTATGTAATGCCTAAAAAACTAGAAATTGGAAATTCCCAATGGGACTGGGGAAGACTTTTTTTGTTTAATCCAAATAATGATCCTGACTATATCGCTTTTTGGTCTAGGCTGTCAGTCATTGTATTTAATGGATTTTTTATTTTTCTGCTTTATATTTTTTTAGCAAAAACATGGAGTAAAAGAGCCTCATTAATAGGAATTTTTTTAATAATTTCTTCTCAATTTATCATTTCAATAGGTTCTCTGGTGGTAATGGATTTTATGTCCTCAATTCTTCAAGTGATAGCCTTTGTATGTTTTGCGAATTATCTAAAAAAATACGTAGAAAAAGGTAAAATTTTAAATTGGTTTTTACTTTCAATTTTATTTACTTCTCTGGCACTGCTCACTAAATTCTCTTCGCTTCTTGTTCTTCCGGCAATGTTTTTAGGTGGATTATTTTTTATCATTTTTATCAAGAAAAATGTGGTGGAAGTAGGTAAATTTTTAATTCGTTTTTCTTCTTTTGTTCTTTCCGTATTCTTTGTTATTGCTATTTTTTATTATTTTCATGTTCACAATATGACTAATGATGAAATGATAAATCAGGTCGTGCAGACTTATCCGCAAGAACTGCCATTTCAAGGCGCAGTAATATTATCAAGTTTTGTAATTGGAAATCCGCTAACGAAAGGGCTAACAGAATATATATTGGGCGTAATAATGGTTTTTGGGAGGATGTCCTCTGCCCTGCAAAATACATATTTTATGGGCGGAGTCTATGGTTCTGAAGGAGCAGGCGCACTATATTTTCCAATTCTTTTTTTAACAAAACTTTCTATCAGCACTCTTCTTTTAATTTTTATCTCCCTGATTTTAGCAACTTGGAAGTTTATATATTCTAAGATAGATATCAAAACTAGACTGATAGCATTTTTGAAAAACCCATTATCCTTTTTGCTCTTATTATTCTCGTATTTATATATGGTAATTTCCTTGTCCTCAAATCTACAAATCGGATTAAGACATATTATGCCTGTTATTATTTCTATTATGCTATTAACGGCGAGGGAAATTGATTTATATTGGAATTTAAAATTATTTCGTATTGTAAAAATAAAATTCTTATTTTTCTTTTTAGCAACTACTGCTCTAATATCAACTCTAATTTCTTTTCCATATTATTTAAGTTATTATAATGCCTTTGCCGGCGGAACCGATCAAGGCTATAAAATTGCAACAGATTCAAATTATGATTGGGGAGGTCAAGATGTCAAAAGATTAGCAGAATGGGTTAAGGAGAATAAAATTAATAAAATCTACGCTCATATTTTTACCAATGTTCCATTAAAATATTATTTAGGAAACGGATATGAACCTTACAATATTGAATGGGGCTGGATTCCCACCGATTCGTATATCGTTGTTTCTATTTTTGAATATCAAAATAATATTTATAACAATAAACTGCCTGAAAGTAAAAAGTACAGTAGTTTAAAAGATCATTTCTATAAAAAAATAGGAACAACTATGCTTATTTTTAAAATTCCAGAAGAAATAAAATAGAAATAAAAAAACCGAGAATTAAGCCTCGGTTTTTTGGTGGTTTTGAAATTCTACTCATTCAAGGTTTAACCTCGGCTAGATTATAAAAGTAACAAAAAAAGCCATTTTTCGCTCTCGACAGATGGTTTTTTTGATGCTAAAATTAGTATGTTATTAAAATAAATTACTTAAGAATTACCCAAAATGAACATCCAATATTACGGCCATTCTTGTTTTAAAATAACCACTAAACCGGCTGGGCGCGGGCAGGAAGATGTCGTTATTTTCACCGATCCTTTTGATAAAAGTATTGGCCTTAGACCGCCGCAGGGGCAAGCCGATTTGGTATTGGTCAGCCATGAACACCACGACCATAATAATGTCGCGGCGCTCAAGGGCGAACCGCGGATAGTCAATATCCCCGGCGAATATGCGGTTAAGGGAGTGAATATTGTCGGACTGCCCACCTATCACAGCGAAGCCAAAGATGTCTTGAATACCGCCTTTATTTTCGAATCGGAAGATTTGAAAGTCTGCCATCTGGGCGATTTGGGCGCGGATCTGACGGAAAAACAGCTGGAAGAATTGGACGGCGTGGACGTTTTGATGATTCCGGTCGGCGGGAAATATACCATCGGCGCCAAAAAAGCCGTCGAACTTATCAAAAAAATCGAGCCGGTGATTATTATTCCCATGCACTATAAAATGAACGGCTCCAATATGGATGTTGACGACGAAAAAAAATTCTGCCAGGAAATCGGCAACTGCCCGCGGGAAAAAGTTGCCAAGCTGAATATTAAAAAGAAAGATTTGGAAGGCAAAAGTATGGAAGTGGTGATGATGAGCATAGAATAATCATGAATATACAGCACAAAATTGAACAAATCCGCCGGAAGCCGGAACATATCCGCCAGCGCTATGTCTGGGGCCTGGTGGCAGTTTCCATGGCGATTATTTTGATTATTTGGATTTTTTCTTTGAGTGTTGAGCTGAAAAATAATGCAGCCAGCCCTGAAATTCAAAGTGAAATTAGCAGCCAACAGCAAACGCTCAAAAGCCAAGCAGAGGAGTTGAAAAATATCGGCAGCGAAATGAAAAATAATTTGGAACAGCTAAAAAATCAGTAATTTTTTTGGAATTTATGAATATCGGCAACATATCATCGCGGGAAATCGTCGATGAAGTCCAGCAATCTTATCTGGATTACGCCATGAGCGTCATTGTTTCGCGCGCCTTGCCGGATGTCAGAGACGGGCTCAAACCGGTGCACCGGCGAATTTTGTATTCCATGTGGCAATCGGGACTGCGCGCCAACGCCAAGTTCCGCAAATCGGCGACGGTGGTCGGAGAAGTGCTGGGTAAGTTCCATCCGCATGGCGATATGGCAGTTTACGATTCCATGGTCAGAATGGCGCAGGATTTTTCGCTGCGCTACCCACTGGTACGCGGGCAGGGAAACTTCGGCTCAATGGATGGCGACGGCGCGGCGGCTTACCGCTATACTGAAGCCAAACTGGCGCCGATTGCCGAAGAAATGCTGGTGGATATTGAGAAAAATACAGTGGATTGGGTGCCTAATTTCGACGGTCAGCACCAGGAGCCGACTGTTTTGCCTGCCAATCTGCCCCAGTTGCTATTGAATGGCAGCATGGGCATCGCAGTGGGCATGGCGACCAATATCCCGCCGCATAATTTAGGCGAACTAGTCAGCGGCGTCTGCCACCTAATTGAAAATCCGCAGGCGTCAGTGGAAGAATTGGTGGAATTTATTCCCGGTCCGGACTTTCCAACCGGCGGAGTTATTTACAACAAAAAAGATATTTTGGAAGCTTACCGCAGTGGCCGGGGAAAAATTCTGACGCGGGCCAAAGCGGACATTACGGAAACCAAAGCCGGTGCTTTCCAGATAATCATCACCGAAATGACTTACGCCACCAATAAGTCCACGCTGATTGAAAATATGGCCAATCTGGTGCGTGACGGAAAAATCGTTGGCATCCGGGATATCCGCGACGAATCAGACAAAGACGGCGTCAGGATTGTCGTAGATTTGAAAAAAGACGCCTACCCGCAAAAAGTTTTGAACAAGCTTTACACGATGACCGACCTGCAGAAAAATTTCGGCGTCAATATGCTGGCGCTGGTGGACGGCATCGAGCCGCGCGTTTTGAATCTCAAAGATATTTTGGAATATTATATAGAACACCGGAAGCAAGTAGTCACGCGCCGGACTAAGTTTGATTTGGAAAAAGCCCGAGACCGCGCCCATATTCTGGAAGGGCTGAAAAAAGCGCTGGACCACATCGATGCGATTATCGATACCATCAAAAAATCAGAAACCAAAGAAATCGCCCATGCCAATTTGATGAAAAAATTCAAATTGTCCGACAAGCAAGCGACGGCTATTTTGGAAATGAAACTGCAGACTTTGGCAGGATTGGAAAGGAAGAAAATCGAAGATGAACTTAAGGAAAAATTAAAACTCATCCAGGAACTGGAAGCAATCCTTAAGAGCGAAAAGAAAATTTTGGGGATTATTAAAGACGAACTTTTGCAGGTCAAGGAAAAATACGGCGACGAGCGCCAGACCAAAATCATTAAAACCGGCATCGGCGAATTCAAGCAGGAAGATTTAATTCCCAACGAAGAAGCCATCATCACTATCAGCGAAAAAGGCTATATTAAGCGGATGAATCCGGCGGTTTATAAAGTGCAGAAGCGCGGCGGTAAAGGCGTTATCGGCGCGGTGACCAAGGAAGAAGATGTCATTAAAAAAGTGCTGGCGGTGATGGCGCACGATAATCTTTTATTTTTTACCGATTCCGGAAAAGTTTTCCAGACCAAAGCCTATGAAATTCCCGAATCAACGCGGATTGCCAAAGGCCAATCGATTGTTAATTTTTTGCAGTTAAGTTCCCAAGAAATCGTAACCGCTATCGTGGCATTTAATAAAGACGACCAGTTCAAATATCTGATGATGGTGACAGAAATGGGTACGGTCAAAAAAACCGCCTTGGAAGATTTTGAAAATGTAAGGCGTAGCGGCTTGATTGCCATCAAACTGGCCAAGGGCGATGTTTTGCGCTGGGTGGAATCGACCACCGGTAGCGATGAAGTTGTAATTACCACTGCCAAAGGCCAGGCCATTCATTTCCGGGAAAAAGATGTGCGGCCGATGGGCCGGTCGGCGACCGGCGTGCGCGGCATCAAGTTGAGAAGCGAAGACAAAGTTATCGGCATGAATATGGTTTTCAAAAATCAGAAAGGCAACCAGATTTTGGTGATTACGGAAAACGGCTATGGCAAACGTTCGGATTTAAGATCCTACAAAATCCAGAAGCGCGGCGGCTCCGGCATCAAAACGGCCAATGTTACACCCAAGACCGGCAAAGTGGTCGGTGCCAATATTGTCAATGTGGATGAAATCGACGGCGATTTGATTTTAACTTCCGGCAAAGGCCAAATCATCCGCATTCCCTTAAAGGATGTTTCAGTTCTCGGCCGCGCGACGCAAGGGGTGCGGGTAATGCGTCCGCAACTCGGTGATAGAGTTGCCGCAGTTACGGTTTTGTAATTTTATTAGAAATTAAAAAAGCCCTTCAGTTCTGAATGTTTAACTGAAGGGCTTTTCTTTTTCTGCTGCAATTTTATTGCAATATTCCACAGCTGCGCATGAAATGCGCATAACCTATAGGGCATTTTCTGGCTTTTTCCAGGCTTATTTTATCAGGAGGATTTTTAATCTCTTCTCGGTTTATACCCAAGCAAAACAAGCAATATTTTTTCTCTCTTTTCTTTTTTATTTTTTCATCTATCTTTTTCACTGTGCCTCCTTTTGCTGTTTATTTACCACTAATTTGAGGTGGGGCTTTTAGCATGGTCCCTTTATCTTCATCCTGTTGTATTAGATACTGCTAATAACAAATGATTTCCGATTGCTAGAAATTCCTGTGGATCGGATAAAACAAAAGTCATTTTTTTAGTAACCTCCAAAATGAAATTTTGCGGCTGCCGGTACCCGAATGGAATTCCCTTTACCACATATTCATTTGGCTTAAGGTATCTTCCCTGACACAAAATGCGTCTGAAAATTAAACCTCCTTGGATTAGTTCCGGAATCACATCGTAATATTTGCCTTTTTCCATAACTGGCTGAATAAATTCATCAAAAATTTTAAAAAGATGTTCGGCAACCTTCGCCATGTGTGCGCGTTCCAAAATTTTTTCACGAAGGTTTTTGTTAGCCGGGACATTCATATTGATTATGCCGTTGTAATCAATTGTGTAATCCCGAATTTTTTTCAGAATTTCCAAAATTTCATCTTCATATGCGGGTTCAGTTGGCGCCAAATCCCGAAAATGCTCCGGGAAATCTTTTTGCAATTCATTTATTAGCCATTGTGGTAAAAGCATATTTTTCCCCTCCGTAAAATATTAATTTTTAAAAGAAACAAAGCTTTTAAATATGCCTTATTGTTAGCAAATATAACCGATAAAGTCAATAAAATAAAAAAAGAGGAATCAGCACGCTATGCTAGTTCCTCTCGGTTAATTATTTTTTTACAACCCTTAAATAGGAATTTGTCCACCAGGTAGTTTGGCATTTTTCATTTTTTATTTCAGCTGTTCCGTCGGATGATGCGAAATTAACCCGGCATCTATGGCCAATGAAATCTTTATGATTTGCATTCAACACAATTCCGCATAAGCGGTTGTATTCTAAGCTTTTCCTAGGGTCCAAAGGTACTGCGATATCGTTGGCCGTAATTACGATTTCTTTTCTTCCAAGAAATGGCCTCATATCCATTGTTGGCGGTGCGAACATTAAGCCGTTTTTCCGCAAAACTTCTTGCATCGCTTTTATTGCTAACCTCAAATCTGTTTTTGTATAAGTCACATTATTGGGATGCCAACGTAAATCCATCCACCATTCGCGGCGGTATCTAGCCCAAGCAATTTCTTCTTCGCCGATATCAAAAAGATAATTAAGATAGATCCAAAGTTTTTTTGTTAAATCTTTATAGCATTTCTTTTTCTTAGTTTCTTTTCTTTTCATTTGTCATCCTCCTTGTAATTTCGTTAATTATTTATAGTCTTTCCCACATAAACTCAAAAAACATTTTCATGCTTTTCGAAATTGACTCATCCTCAATCAAAGTCGCGACAACTGTATCATATGAAATTAACGCGACAGTTGAACCGAAGATTAGAATATCAGCGGAAACTTTTAATCCCGGCTCTAGAAATTTTGTATGCATCACGCCCTTGGATAATCCCGCAAACTTTTTATTCAGTTCGGTATTTTCCAGAATGCTCCGGAAAAATATTTTCCGTTTTTGCAATTCTGAAAAATAATCAATCTCCATTTTTTCAGAAGACACTTTTAGGACTGAATCATATGAACCGTATGAGACTACGTCTTTATATTTTAAAACATAATCGTCATACACTTTATATATTCCATTCAATCCTTCAAAAAATTTAATTTGCGGGCGCTTTTCTTCAGAAATATCAATAGCGCGAAGAGTGGGCAGAATTAAATTTTCCAGTGCTTCCTTATTTTGTTCAAGCTGTTGGCTTTTGCGGTTTATGATACTGCGCAAAATTTCCGGATCTTCAGCAACAAATAATAATCGTTTGCCTTTTTTACTTCCGGCGACCAATCCGGCGTCCTTTAATTTGTCGATGGCAGCGTATGTAGTAACCCGGTTAATTTTTGTTTGCCTGGAGATCTCCTGAATTGTGGCAGTCCCTATTTCAAGAAGTGCAACATAGGTTATGATTTCACTTTCCTTCAGATTAAATTGTGAAAGTGCATTTTTCAACTTTTCCGATAATATTGCCATGGCATTATTTTTAATGGTTAATTATATCAAAAATATTAAAAATGTAAAGACAAAGTTACAAATTTATAATTTAAAAATCAGAATTGTGAATTATATGGCTTTATTAAAGCAAAATACAATAACAAAAAAGTGTAAAGACCACCTTTACACTTTAACATAAAATATGAAATTTAGTCAATCTTTTTTACGCCTGTCGTAAATGCCATAATCATCCACAGCATAATCTGCCCCTGTTGGATATCCCAAAAATAATGATCAAAAATCATTATAAATATAAAGCCTAAGAGTATTCCTTTTGCTATTAGACGAAATTGTTCCGTGCCTGTCACGTGATTTAATTTTGTTTCATGTGGAACAAAATTAAATTTTACGTAGTGGAACAATTTCCAAAGCATTAACATAAATAGTATCAATCCGATTATGCCTAGTTCGCTCCAAACGAGCAGAAAAACATTGTGAACTGGCTGAAATTGCCAGTTTTCAAGTTTAATAATGGCGTATTTTTGCATATTTATTACAAATTGTCCCATTCCTAAGCCTAAAATAGGATTTTGTACAATTGTTCCACGTGAAACATTTAGATACAAAGATCTTTCATTTATCGATTTAGCAATATTTGAGCTCATTTCCGGGTAGATATTTCGAACAATCAAAAACAAAGATAAAATGACAAGAAAACCCGGAATCCAATATCTTTTCAAAATTGACTTGTGAAATGGAATTGTTCCCCCCCAGTGAAATACTAAATTATCAGAAATATTGCTATTAAGTGTTTCACGTGGAACATCTGTGTTTTTGACGTTTGCGTTAATAATTTCACGGGGCAAGCGCGGAACAAAAATGTATAAAAGTGCAATAATTAAGGCTAAAATAGCTGATTTTGAAAAAGTTAGAATAATGGCCAATAGCTGAACCAATATCAAAAAATCAAGAGTTTTATATTGTTTAGTGCCTGCCCCATAGTTTTTAAATGTTCCATGCCTGCCCCGTAAACTGTTCCACATGGAACAGTTATTCTGGGGTGGAACATTGGAAATACTGCTGGGGTGGAACATTTTTTTATAATAAATAGTGAAAATAATAGATAGCAGTAAAAATCCGCCTAATATATTAGGATGTGGGAATAGTCCATAAGCTCGAATATATTTTTGGCCGTTAAAGATTATTTTAGCTACTCCATCAATATTTAGTAAAATTAGGCTTTCTTTAAGCCAAAATAGTCCAACAGAATGCTGTAAAATAAATTGCAATATTCCAATTATAGCCTGAAATAAGCCTAAAAATATGATGATCTTAAATATATTTTTAATAATTGTTCCACCCCATAAAATATGTTCCACGCTTGCCCCGTAGTTATCCAATGTTCCACATGGAACATTAGATATACTACT
>JAPLXF010000030.1 GCA_026396205.1 Candidatus Moraniibacteriota bacterium
GTGCTGGGGTCAATTCATTTTAAAATTTATGGCGTCAATCTTTTGACATCCCGCGGGAAAAGTATGGCTTCTTTGATGCTGCCGAGGCCCAGAATTTTTTGGACGATCCTTTCCGAACCCAAGCCCCAGCCGCCGTGGGGCGGAATGCCATATTTGAAAATATCTAAATAATCCTTGAATTGTTCCGGTTTCATTTTGCGCTTCTTGATATTTTTTAGCAGTTCTTGGTAATTATTGATTCTCTGCCCCCCGCTGGCGATTTCCACTCCACGGTAGATTAGATCGAAAGTTTCCGTATATTCCGGATCGGCGCTGGGCATGGAATAAAATGGACGGAGATTATAAGGATAATGCGTCAGAAAAACAAAATCGGAATTATGTTCTTTTTTGGCCCACTGGCTGATAAGTTTTTCACCTTCGGAATCGATATCTAGATTTTCAATTTTCTTGCCGTATTCATTGCTAAGAATTTCAACAGCTTCCGTAAGCTTGATGCGCGGAATCGGAACGAAAGTCGGAATTTCCGCGCCGTATTTTTCCAATTCTGAACGGCAATTTTTGGCCACCGATTCCAAAATATATTGCATGGTTTTTTCCAGCTCATCCATCACCTCGGCAAAACCGGAAATAAAAGCCATTTCCGCATCCAGCCCGATGTACTCATTAACATGCCGGCTGGTAAAATGTGGCTCGGCCCGAAAAACCGAACCGACTTCAAAAACTCTTTCAAAAACGCTGACTCCGGCCTGCTTATAGAACTGCGGGCTTTGGGCCAAAAAAGCTTCCTGATTGAAATATTTTATTTTGAAAAAATTGGCGCCGCCTTCCGTCGCCGAGCTTAAAATTTTCGGAGTTTTTATTTCCAAAAATCCCCGCTCTCGCATCACTTCCGAATAAGCTTCCAAAACTTGCGCGTAAATCTTGAAAATCGCTTGGACTTTTTCGTTGCGGAGCGTTACGATCCGATAATCCAAAAGTGTTTCCAAATTCAGATTGAATTCCGGATCGGAAACATCCACCGGCAATTCTTCTTCGGGCCGGGCGATAATTTCCATTTCTTCCACTTCGATTTCCACTTTGCCGGTCGCCAATTTTTCGTTGGCTGATTTCCCCGGCCGCTCTTTCACCAGTCCCGCCACCTTGACTGCATATTCGCTGCGGATATCTTTGGCGATTTTATAAACTTCTTCCTTGTCCGGAATGACTACCGCCTGCACCATACCGCTCCGATCCCTAAGATCGATAAAAATAAGCTTGCCGTGGTCGCGCCGGACGGAAACCCAGCCGGCGATCTCGATTATTTTTCCGACAAAGTTGGGCGTTTCCGATATGAGTATTCTGGTCATAAAATTAATGGCCTATTATTTCCTCCACCTTTTTCGCAAGATCCGAAGGAGTGATTTGCGTTTTAATAAAAAATCCGTTGATGCCCATCGCCTCGACACGCTTGGCCGTTTCGTCTTCTACTGATGCCGACAGAACTAAAATAGGAACACTTTTGGTTTTTTCTTCCATCTTTATTTTAGCCACCATTTCTTCGCCCGTCATGGCCGGCATTACCATATCGATAATAAACAAATTAAAATCTCCCTTGAGCGCTTCCTTCACTCCCCAAGCGCCATTGCGGGCGAAAGTCATTTCATAGCCGTCCTGTTTCAATTTTTCTCCGAACATTTCAATAAAAACTTCTTCATCTTCTATCATCAGAATTTTCTTGGAACCATTGGCCGGCGCTGTGGCCGGAGTTCCGCCGTTGCCATTGATGCGCACTTCGTTTTTCTGCTGTTCGGAATATTGGTTAAGAAAGCGCTTGATTTCTTCCACCAGCTGGCTGGGCGTATAATCCGATTTTACAATAAAGCCGTTAGCTCCCAATTGCAGCGCCTTGGCCTTATCTTCATTCTGACTCATGTTGCTGAAAATGATAATTTTGATGTTTGGGTCA
>JAPLXF010000020.1 GCA_026396205.1 Candidatus Moraniibacteriota bacterium
ATTTTCGCCACTTCCAGAGTTTTCTTTTTTAACTCTTCCGGATTTTGAGGAACAGTGATGGCGTGCATATCCACCACGCAAAAAATAGAGTCATATTCTTCTTGAAGTTTGACCCAATTTTTGATAGCGCCTAAATAATTGCCGATATGCAAATTTCCACTCGGCTGAACGCCGGAAAAGATCCTCTGATTCATAAAATTTGTCATTGCGAGCCCGAAAGGCGTGGCAATCTAATAATTCAACTGAATCTATTTTAGCTTAACTTAAGCTTTCTGGCAATTTTTGCCAGAAGAATAGTTTTAGGGTAGGATAAATGTAAGCTTGCCCCGTTAAATCGCAAAGCGATATTTAACTGGGGTAATTAATTACATAATGTATTAAGTAATACTTTAAGTAATAAAAATATGTCAACTAGAAAATTAGAAGAAAAAAATATCCGCAAGCTGACTAAAATAGGAAAAAAGAGCATGGGCCTAACCCTGCCGATTGAAATGGTCAGGGATTTAGGTTGGCGGGAAAGGCAGCGTTTGACTGTGAAGAGGATTAAGGGAGGTTTAGTAGTTAGGGACTGGAGAAAAAGATAGGGTTATCCACAGGGAGGATATTGCAAGAAAATGTTATAGTGATATAATATCACTATATAGTTACAAATATTATTAGGGATGACAAAGGAAGAAATAAAAAAATTCATAAATTCTTTTTCTAACAAACAAGAACGAACAATGGTTGTCGTTGATTATGGTAATGTTGAAAAATGGAAGTATAGCCTAAATTGGAAAGTTGGAATCAAAGAACTTGGTCAGCTAGTTAAAAATTTTTCAATTGGTAAGAAATTTTTAAGAAGATTCTATTATGGCGCTGATTATGGGAAGAACGAAAAATCCGACCAGCTAATTGAATGGTCTCGGATAATTCTAGAAAAAGCAGAAATGGCAGGTTTTGAAGTTGTGCGTAAAAGAGTTAAGTATATCCATAGTGAAGACAATAAATATGGATTCGAAAAGAAATGTGATTTGGATGTTGAAATGGCCATTGATTTGGTAAAAGAAAGGGAAAATTACGATACGATTATCTTGTTTTCAGGCGATGGAGATTTAATGTATGCAATGAAATATTTGCATGATGAATATAAAAAAGAATGTTATGTATTCGGAGCCAGAGACCATGTCGGAAGAGAAGTCTTTGATGCAAAAAATGAAGGAGTTGTTAAAGATATTCTGTTTGCGGAAGACTTTGAGTATAGGATTAGCTGGAAAAAGAATAGCAGCTTCGGGAGATATTGAAAATCAGAAAACCGCCTTTCGGCGGTTATCGATCAAAATCGGGTAAGCCCAAGGCTTACACCTACAGAATACTCTGTTAAAGAGTATTTGTCAATAGGTTCATAAATAATACATAAATAAAAGAAAAAGCTTTCATTTTGAGTTTTTTTTATTTTTAAGAGTTAAACTAAATCCTTGATTTTAAAGGGGAAAGTGGTAAGCTGGAGTAGATTCATATTTAATTTGAATAAATGTCAAAGAAAGCAAAATTTAGCAGGATTTTAGGAGCAGTCTTTTTGACTGTTTTTGTTTTTTGAGTTTTTAATTTTAACAATATGGAAAATCAACTAACAAAATATCTAATTATTTTAGTAACTATTTTTTTGGCTGTTTATTTATTTTTTGCTGTTATTGGAATTTCTGTTCATTCTAAACTCCGGCATAGTTTTAGAAAAATCGCAGAAAAGTTTGTTAAGAAAAATATACAGAAAATACTGACAATTGAAAGCTTTAAAAATGTGAGAGAAAAAAAGATTATTAATTATTTCACAGAATTTGCTATTAATGTTAATAAAGAAATCGTGAAGTTTTTGCCCGCAAAAGAAAAAATAACAAAATTAAAATACATCGAATTATTTAAGGGATTTAGTGATTCATTTATTTATCCCTTGCAATTCACTGATAAAGAAGAAGAGGCCATAAAAACTGACTTTGTTCAGTTTTATTTAAAGGAGATAGATAACAAGTTTGAAAAAATATTATCTTCAATGAATGTAGAATAAACTATGGAAAACCAACCAACAAAACTAGACAAAGCCGTAAAAATTAGTACTACAGCCAGTTAAGGCGAAAAATTTGGTTGAAAGTTTTTTAAAAAAATTGTTTATTCAAGCGACATATTTCGGATTTCTTGAGACAATTCGTTTGTATGAAAAAAATACATGCGAAATCTCCTTGTTGTCAGGAGAAAATATATCACGTGGCAGAAAGAGAAAAAGAAAGGAGGTTAGTTTCTCAATTCGCTATCTGAAGCATGAAGTGCCTTCCCTTTACGCAAAGGCGAGGGCATTGCAAGGAAGCAAGGCAAAACTGGAAGGCAGATTAAGAAAAAGCCGGGATAAATTATTGAGTAAAAAAAGTTGGCCTGCTCTCCCAAATGAAAGACCATTAATTGCTATTGCTGATGCCGCCATTCATTTTGTTGAAGGTTCCTTTTATACATTTTACTTTATCTTAATTCGTAAAAATAATGAAAACTATTCCCTGGTTGCGGAACCCTACATTCGTAAAGGTTCGGAAGTTGCTGACGGATGGTATGAAGCCTTTAATAGATTACCCGCAAGCACGAGGAACGCCATTATTGCTTTAGTTTGTGACGGTCATGGAGGGCTTACCTCTGTGGCGAAAAAACAAAAGTGGATATTACAACGCTACCAATTTCATTTAATTGCCCGACTCCAGTCTCGGCGCTCAAAATGGAAATTTAGCAGACATCGAGAGGAGGGACAAAAGATTTATCAGTTTGTCAAAGAGATTTTAGAAAGTACGGACAATAATAAAATCCAGCATAATCTTGCAGAACTTAAAAAAATTGCTTTGGCGCCTGTTTCCTCTCGGGAATTAAAAACCACCTTAATTGGTTTTTCAAAACACTATCATGATTATCGAAGTTACATCTATTATCCGGAGCTTAACTTGCCAAAGACCAGCAATGCAGTCGAATCTCTTATAGGAGGAATCAGAAATTTATGCCATAGAGCCAGAGGTTTTAGAACTCTTAATTCTCTTAAAAAATGGATCCACGCGTTTTTAAAAAACAAACAAAAATTCAAATGCAATGGACATAATTTTCAACCAAATTAATATATTTAATCCGCTACAGCAGGAAAAAC
>JAPLXF010000082.1 GCA_026396205.1 Candidatus Moraniibacteriota bacterium
TTTTTGGGTTGTTTTTTTACTGCGAATTCCGCCAGCGCGGATTTAACTGACAGTAGCCTTAAAGCTTTTTGGAAGCTGAATGAAGGTAGTGGGGATAGATTGGATAGCTCCGGAAATAACCGTAGCCTTTCGCCTAGTGTCGGAGGTGCCGGAATAGCTACGGGAAGATTTCGCAACGCCGCTTCATTCGCAACCACGAGTTCGCAATATTTGAGTATTGCCGATAATGATGATTTAAGCGCAGGAGATGTTGATTTTACCATTGCCGGCTGGTTTTATCTGGCCACTGAAACCACCTATAATGATTTGGTAAGCAAATGGAGCGGGAGCAACCGAGAGTATCTTTTGTTTTATAACTCCTCTGCTGAACGGTTTGATTTTACAGTTACCAGTAATGGCGCAAGTGCTACTGCTGTTAACGTGACAGCTGAAAATTTAGGATTGCCATCAACCGGCACCTGGTATTTTATTGTAGCTTGGCATGACCACGCGGCTGACACGATAAATATCCAAGCGGGTATTGCCAATGCTAATGGTACTGGCACTCTAGGCATTGGTGATTCAACCCCATTTAACGCCGGCGTATTTAGCGGCACTGCTGATTTTTTAATAGGATCCAGAGCAATCGGCGGCCCTTATTATCTTAATGGTCGGGCAGACGCGGTCGGCTTTTGGAAAAAAGTATTAAGTGATGACGAAAAAAATCAATTATATAATGGAGGTGTAGGCATGGAAATTCCAGTTAGCGCAGTAACTTCGTATGTCAATGGCACAGGCAGTCTTTATGTCGGAACCCAGGGAACTTATGGCGTTGGTAGCGATACTACCGGCGATGGCACCCGGGACAAACCATACGCGACTTTTGCCAGAGCGGAAAGCGCGGGCGTTGACGGCGATACGGTTTATGTAGCCGCCGGCACTTATGTTGAAAATCCAGATTTGGCAGTTTCTAAAGCCATCACTTGGATAGCTGACGGAGCAGTTACTGTTCAAAGTTTGTCTACTTCGGCTGTTTTGGAGCTATCCGGGTCAAAGGCCACCAGTTTTAATGGTTTTACCTTTGATGGACAAGATTTAATGAGCGCCTTAGTTTATTTAAATGGCGCAAATAATAAAACGTTTACTAATTGCACCCTAAAAGATCCGACAGGCACGCTTATTCTGGCAATAGGTACCGGCGGTGGTAATAATAATGTAATAAATTCTGCAGGTGGAGGAAGTTGTAATCTTACAGTTGCCAGCGGGACATTGCTTAACTCGGCAGTGACAATGGGAATAACAATTAGCGGGTGCACTATAGAGGCTAAAGAATTATTGAATTATGCTAGCTCCGACGCTTCCAACCAAATAAATATTATTGATAACGAGGGTAGTAATAGTATAACAGTAACTAATAACGCGATAAATTTTGCCGGTTCTGGAATTTTAAATTTCAGCCGGAACAAGGTTATTCAACAAGGCGCTCCCGACAGATTTTTTAGCGGTCCCGATACAGGCAAAACGGGAACATTAACTTTTGAGGATAATGACATTGATTCATCAGTTCCATTTATTGCCCCTTTTATTGAACTGGTTAATGCTGCCCCATATACTATCTCTATTAAAAGAAACGATATTAATATTTCCGCCACCGATCATCCGGTAAAGCAACAACCCATAATCAAGCTGGCTAATCAAATTAATCCGGACATAGAAAGCAACACATTTACAATAGAAGCCGACGGAGGCCCTTACGCCATTGATGTTGGCGAATGCGCCACCAGCTGTGGCACGGTTCAAATTAAAAACAATATTATAAGGACAAAAAGCCAGACTGCTTACGGAATTACAGTCGGCAACGAAGGGCCAACCGATTATGACGGCACAGTAAACGGCGCGGTGATTACCGGCAATACTATTTATGGCCCTTATTATTATGACCCTACTTTAGGAGCTTTACCTATTCATGGAATCCATTGGGGCTTCAGCGTTAACGGCGTGATGGCCAATAACATAATTATCGGCATGGCGTATGGGTTTGCGATTGAGGGCAATCCTACGAATGCGAAGCCTCTTGCTCCCGCGCAGGTTTTTACTTCGGGTGGAGTTTACAATAATTTAATAATTGATTGTCTTGGCCAGGGGGGTATATATGGTGGGGGATTTAATCCAATTCCTATATATAATAATACGGTTTATACTGACAGGAGTACATCTGATACTGCCTATGGAATTGCTTATGGGAATAGTCGTTTTACTGGAACGGCAATAGCCAAAAATAATATTGTTTCTCTGACAGATGCCCATAATCTTATCCGTATCGGTCAAGGCGGCGATGATATTTTAACTTCGGATTATAATCTATTTTGGAATACTGCTGGCTCAGGAATGGATTTTGAAATTATTAATAATCCCAATCCTGATGATCTTACTGCTGATTTTCATAGCCTTTATGACTGGCAACACGCGGTTGGCTATAGTTTTGATTCCAACAGCATCAGTTCTGATCCCTTATTTACCAATACTACTAGATATCTATATAATCCGGCCGATCCCAATAATTATCCGGATATTTCTAATGATTTTGCTCTACAATATACTTCTCCGGCTATTGATGTTGGAACAACTTCTATAGCCAGCCGCACCACCGACATTCTTGGCAACCACATCTATGGCACCCCTGACATCGGCGCCTACGAATACCAGCCGCCGCACGATATAGATACGGACAAGATTAATAAGGATGCCGGCGCCAGGATTTATGGCGATAGCAAGTTCCGTGATGTCGGCACGACCGGCGCGGATACCGTCTCTCTCAAAATAACTCCTTCCGGTGGAACTTGGACTTCCTATGGCGCGACCGATACCAGGCCGGCTTGGCTGGATGTATCCAACATTGATTATTGGACAAATGATCATAAAAAATGGAAAGAATCTAATGCTTCTGCTTCCGATTTGGTAACCGACCACACGGTAGGCGATTTAGACGCAAGTAAATATTACAAAATTACTGTCAGCGAAGTTGACGCAACCGCTAAAATTACCGGTATTAATGGGACGGCTTGCAATACGGTCAGTGGCAATAGAATCTGTAAATCTAATGGCAGCGGAGTGATAGCTTTCCAATATACCGGAGGCTATTCAGACCATACTTTTGAAATGACTGAAGATGACAATACCGCTCCCATTCTTTCCGGAGGTTCAATTATCGGCACTACCACTGACACTACTCCGGAATTTACTTTTACTTCCGATGAAGCCGGCACGGCTACTTTTGGGGGTGATTGTTCCACTACTCCGGCCGTAGCCAGCATTATAGCCGGCAGCAACACGATAACTTTCAGCACTCCTCTATCTGCCGGCATCCATTCCAATTGTACCGTTATCGTCACTGATGCTACTGGCAATGCTTCCGACGCGCTTGCCGTGGGTTCTTTCACTATTACTTCTGCAGACAACGGAGTGGAAGATTTGGATATATCCGATGTGGATTATTCCTCTAATAAAAATTCCATCACCATAAAGTGGAAAACAAATAACGATGCTGATTCGCGGGTTAAATATGGCACTAGCAAAAGTAATCTTGATAAAGAAAAGAAAGAAAATGACAATGAAACTAAGCACAAAATAGTCCTCAAAGGTTTAGATCCAAACACTCAATATTATTTCAAAATATATTCGGAGGACGAAAACGGGGATAAAGAATCAACCAATACTTACAAGATAATGACGGATAAAGAAGTTAACCTGCACAGTTATGTTTCCTCCCTGTTCCCAAACCGCCAATACCAGCCGGTGGAAAATATTAAAAAAGATAATGGCGCTTCAGAAGAAAAGAAAAGTTTGATTGATAATGTGGGAGAGAAAATAGATGAAAAAGTAAATGAAATTAAACAGAAAGCCGAAAAAACATTTTTTGCCAATATTTTTAATGAAAATAATCAAGCCCTTCTCTCTGAAGTTAAATTTAAGATAGTTAATAAAAACAACGAACCGATTTCTAACTTGCCAATAACTCTCTTTTCCGATCCCCAAGAAGCCATAACTGATGGCAATGGCATCGCCACTTTTAAAGATGTGCCTACCGGCAGCCATACTTTGTCTTTTGCCTATAATAATGAAAATTTTAACAAGAAAGTGGCTATTTCCGAACCGCAAACAGAAACTGGAATAGTACAGGCGGAAATCATCACTATCAAAGCGGAAAAAGACCCGATACCGGTTTGGATTTGGGGGATAATAGCTGTAATGGGAGTAATAATCTTACTGTTAATTTTTAAAAAGAAATTAATTTTTGGAATAAAAAAGGGAAACACCTCATAAGATAAACTTACTGAAATTGCTACATTTGACTTTTAGCCAAAAATAGATTATAATAGAGATAGAATAAAGTGTTTCCGGGGTGAAACGCTTTTTTATTATTCATTCCTGCCTAAAATGAGCAAAAATAAATACAAAGTTATAAAAATATCATTTATAGCCGCAACTTGGCTTTTTTTGGCGTTTTTGGTTGTTCCTAACGCTTGGGCTAGTGAAATTACCGTTGATAAGGTAATAACTTTAGTCAACCAGAACCGCTTGGAAAGAAATCTAGACCCGCTGGTTATCAATAATAAATTGAGCCAAGTAGCGGAAGCCAAGGCCCATGATATGATTAACAATGATTATTTTGCCCATACTTCTCCAGCCGGGGTTGATCCTTGGCATTGGTTTGGCCAAGGCGGCTATGACTACCAATATGCCGGAGAAAATCTGGCGATGGATTTTTTAAACGCCGAACGGGAACAAAAAGCCTGGATGGACAGCCCGACGCACCAGAAAAATATTTTGAATGAAAAATTCCAGGAAACCGGAGTGGCGGTGCGGCAGGGGAAAATTAACGGCAAGATAACAACTTTGGTTGTTCAAGTCTTCGGTTCGCGGACAAATTTTGTGAAAGCGGATATTCCCAAAACAGAGCCGGTTTTAATTCCGATAGTTAATAAAAATATTTTAGTCCCGGCGGTTAGCCCGGAAAAAGACTTAATAAAAACTATAAATCTGAATCCCTCCAGAAAAGCTTCTCCAGACTGGAATGTGGATTGGATAATCACTTTGAGCTATGTTACTCTCTGGTCAATTATTATTGCCGTTAATCCGCTGATTGTGGCTTGGGTTTTCTATGATTTTTTGAAGAAAAAATACGGGGAAGCTGAATTAGTCCCGGAAACCTAAATTTTTAGCCGGTTACAAGCGGAGCAGGCAGGAGCTCCGCTTTTTTTATGCCTAAAGACTCTTGAGGTGGGATTTATTAGACCATAAATTTCCCATTGACCAAAATCCAGAAATTTGCTATGCTGGATAGCGTTGTTCTTAGGAGGGCTATAATCATTAAGATCTATTAATGGGTGACTATTTACTGAATCGTTGGCAAAAAGGGGCAAGCAGATTAAAGGGGCTTAAAAGAACACCAAAAAAACATATCCTGTTATTCTCAATAAATATCCTGGTCAGCCTGGGGTTATTTTTTTACGTCTCTTCAGGAATTGACGCTTATGCGGAAAAAACCTACTTGCAGAGAGAATTGACTGACGAGGCTCTGGATCCATTGAACCGGATCGGCCAGGGCACTGTACAAAAAGAAGATTTGGCAGGAGCCAAGGATGTTTGCAGTCCGGAAAAGAAAGAAGATCCGCAGAATGATACTATTCTTTCGCTGGTTTCCGGCCATCCGATTGAAGCTATGATGCCTTTTATTTCCCAACAAGGCCAGGAGGTAGCCTCCTTTCTGGTAGCCATTGCCAAAAAAGAAAGCGATTGGGGCAAGCATGTGCCGACCAAAAACGGGCGCGACTGTTTCAATTATTGGGGCTACAAAGGCGGTTATAATCTGACCCGTGACGGTTATTCCTGTTTTGACAGTCCTGAACAGGCGGTCAATGTCGTTGGAGAAAGAATTGCCAATCTGGTTGGTAAAAATATAAACACGCCGGAAAAAATGCTGGTTTGGAAATGCGGTTCTTCTTGTATTAGCCATAACCAACAGGATGTCCGCAAATGGGTGGCAGATGTGGATTTGTATTATAATAAACTTAACTAATTTTTTTGTCGGTAGATGAAGCCTCTTTTGAGGAGTTGTCATTTAATTAACGGTCAGTTAAATAGCAACTGGGAATACCGGGCAAAGAGCTATTAGTTTCTCCCTTAGCAAAGGCGAAAGGCCACAATGTGGCCCAGTAGCGGCTGCCGAATGGGCAGGCATCACCTCCAATATGTATGGGGTTTGTGCAGAAGCCCAATGCCACATGGATATCGGAGTAGGAGTAAAAGCATAAACATTCAAGGAATGAGCCTTGATTTATGTCATTAACCGAAGAGATATCCAGGTCGAATTCCCAGCCCGGGGGTCTGGCTAAGCATCAGCCGGCAAATCAAAAAGCGTATGCTGCACCATACGCTTTTTTTATATCTCACTTGAGTGTAAAATATAACTATAACCAATTTTTTAAGGAGCTTGCCCCGTAGGAAAGCCGAAAAAATAATGCAACAGGAGAATATAAATAAAATAGAAGAAAATAATGCGCCGGATGAAAAAAAGTCGCCGGCTTTTCCGGCGGGGTTTTTGTGGGGCGCGGCGATTTCTTCCTATCAGACGGAAGACAATAATTCCAATTCGGATTGGTATGCGCTGGAGATGAAAATAAAGCAGGCGGGGGAATCGGAAATAAACTGCGATTATTGGAACCAGTGGCGGGAATACCATAATCTGCTTTCCGAATTGGGCGCCAAAGCCTTCCGGCTGTCTTTGGAATGGCCGCGCCTTGAACCGGAGGAAGGGCGGTTTTCCAATAAAAACTTCCAGCATTATCGGGAAATACTTCATGATTTGAAAGACCGGAACATCAAAACGGTGGTAACTTTTTGGCACTGGACTTCTCCGGTTTGGTTCCAAGAAAAATATGGATTTCACAAAAAAGAATCGGTGGAAATTTTTTCGCGTTATGGCAAAAAAATAATCGACGAGCTGGGAGATTTAATCGATATAGCCGTAATTCTCAACGAACCGATGATGCCTTTGACCTTTGGTTTTCTTTTGGGAAAATTTCCTCCGTATCGGAGATGTTTTTTCAAATATAAGAAAGCTTTTCGCCATTTGAGCGAGGCTTATAAAATAATTTATGATTACAGCAAAAAGAAATTTCCGGCTGTTCCGGTCGGCGTTACCATCTTGTATAATTATTTTGAACCAGCTAATAAAAATAATCCGCTGCATAGGCTAATTGTTGGCGTGTATAAAAAATTCTGGAATGAATCTTTTTTCAATTCCATAAAAGATAAAGCCGATTATTTCGGACTGGACTATTATTTCCATTACCGGCTAGCTTTAACCGGCCGAAAAAACGAAAATAAAAAAATCTCAGATATGGGCTGGGAAATTTATCCGGAAGGTATTTATGAAGTGTTGAAAGAAATAAAAGCCAAATATAATC
Source organism: Candidatus Moraniibacteriota bacterium (assembly GCA_026396205.1). Classification (GTDB taxonomy): domain Bacteria; phylum Patescibacteriota; class Minisyncoccia; order Moranbacterales; family UBA2206; genus JAPLXF01. The sequence continues at coordinate 7,449 of JAPLXF010000082.1, forward strand.
TGCCGATCTATATTCTGGAAAACGGGCTAGCGGATAAAGATGACAAATACCGAGCGGAATTTATCAGAGATCATTTAAAATATGTCCGGCAAGCAATTGAAGGGGGAATAGATGTTCGCGGTTATTTCTACTGGTCGCTGATGGACAATTTCGAATGGCTGCACGGCTACGCGCCCAAATTCGGTCTGGTGGCGGTTGATTCGAAAACTCTGGAACGAAAACCGAGAAAAAGCTTTTATTTTTATAAATCAATAATCGAAAAAAACGGCCTTGAATAAGAGCGAGATTATAATCAAAGAAAAATCCATTCCCTATGAAATTAGAAGAAAAAAGGGAAATCGGCATTTGCGGCTAACGGTTCATTCCGACGGCCGTTTTGTCGTTTCAGCACCCAGATGGTATCCTTTATATAGAATTCGCAGATTTATTGAAAACAAATCCAGTTGGATTGCCGATAAAATACAGAATGTCGATTTCGACAAATTGGAAAAAAAGAGGAAGTTTATCGGTGCGGAATATAAAAAACGCAAAAAAGAAGCGCGCCAAATAATTGAAAATAGTATAAATATTTTAAATAATAATTCCCAATTTTCTTTTAACCGAATCGCTATCCGCAACCAGAAATCCTGCTGGGGCAGCTGCAGCCGGAAAAAAAATCTCAATTTCAACTGGCAAGTGGCGTTTCTGCCGGAAGAACTCAAAAATTACATTATCATTCATGAACTTTGCCATTTGGAAGAATTAAGCCACAGTCAAAAATTTTGGAAATTAGTTGAAAGTTTAGTTCCCGAATACAAACAATTAAGAAAAAAATTAAAAAATCATAGCGTATGAACTGGCTGATAATTGCCATTTTAGCCTATCTGCTGATTGCGCTCGAAATCATCCTCGACAAATTCTTGCTGTCTTCCAAAAGAATTTCCCATCCGGTTGTGTATGCTTTCTATTCCGGAATTTTGAGCGCTTTCACACTGGTGATTTTTCCCTTTGGCGGGCACTCAGTTGGAATAATTAATTTTATTCTGTATGCCGTTTCCGGAATGGTTTTTCTTTATGGAATTCTGTGCCTTTTTTCGGCCATCAATAAGAGCGAAGCCAGCCAAGTGGCGCCGGTAGTCGGAGCCGTTATTCCGTTGGTAACTTATTTTCTCTCGCTTTTTTTTCTCAAGGAAAGACTGGGCCTGTTGGAAATTATGGGAGTAATTTTTCTAATTACTGGTGGCCTGGCTATTTCCTTAAACCTGTCTGTTTTAAAAGAAAAAAGACGATTTTTTTCAGGTTTTTATCCTTCTATTCTGGCCGGCGTTCTTATTGGAATTTCTATGACGGCCATGAAAAGATTCTATGAAGTGGAAGGGGAATTTATCAATGCTTTTGTCTGGACGCGGCTGGGCGTAACTATCGGCGCGCTCTCGCTGCTTTTTTTTCCGGCGTGGAGAAAAATTATCCGTGGAACTTTTTTAAGTTTCCGCCAAGAGCGAAACCGCAGTTCTCAAACCGGTTTGCTTTTTATTTTCAATAAAGTTTTGGGCGGTTTCGGTTCGATTCTAACCAACTATGCCATTTCATTGGGAGCGGTAACAGTGGTCAATGCTATGGTTTCTCTGGAATTTGTTTTTATCTTAGTCATCGGAATGCTGTTATCTTTCCAATTTCCTAAAATTTTCCGGGAACGCTACAGTTTTCCAATTCTGATGCAAAAAATTATAGCAATTGCCATTATCGCTTTGGGCGTTGTTTTGGTTTCCATTAAATAAAAAATATGCGCCGGATACTGAAAATCATATTCAAATCCATTTTAATTCTTTTAACTTTTCTGGTTTTGTTTTTTATATATTTCAATTGGCCGGTGGGAAAAATTCGTGAAGATGTAAAAATGGGAGTAACTTTTTCCAGCCGCTACGCTTCCGACATTGGACTTAACTGGCGGGAAAATTATCTAGCGCTGCTAGATGACCTTAAAATCAGAAAAATCCGGATTCCGGTTTACTGGGATCTAGCTGAACCGGAAGAGAATAAATTTAATTTCTCGGACATTGATTGGCAGTTGAGCGAAGCCCGGAAAAGAAACGCGGAAATAATTTTAGTGGTCGGCCAAAAAGTGCCGCGCTGGCCGGAATGTTTTGTGCCGTCCTGGGTCGGCTTGGATGAAACTAAAAGAAAAGAAAGACTGTTAGATTTTTTGAATGTAGTCGTGGAAAGATACAAAAATAATCCGGAAATAAAGTATTGGCAGGTGGAAAACGAGCCATTTTTAAAATTTGGCAATTGTCCGGCGCTGGATAAAAATTTGCTGGATTCGGAAATCTTGCTGGTTAAAAAATTAGATCCGGAGCGAAAAATAATTATAACCGACAGCGGCGAATTAAGCTTTTGGATCCAAGCGGCCAAGCGGGCGGATGTTTTCGGCACGACTATGTATCGGCAAATTTATAAAAAAGGTGTCGGCCAGTTCACTTATCCGATCGGTCCCAGATTTTTTCATTTCAAATATTGGCTAATTCAAACTTTTGCTAAACAAAATCAGGCCATTGTGGTGGAGCTGCAAGGAGAGCCTTGGCTGAATGACTGGACAACTAATGTGCCGGTGGCCGACCAGCTTAAAGTGATGAACGGACGCCAATTGGAAGCCAATGTTATTTATGCGAAAAAAGTCGCTCTTCCCGAAGTGTATCTTTGGGGTGTAGAATGGTGGTATTGGTTGAAAGTTGAAAAAAATCAGAGCGAACTGTGGGATAAAGCCAGAGAAATATTTTCTTATGAAAATCAGCCATAAACTGAATAAAAAAACGAAATTATCTTTCAAAGCTTTTTCTATCTTAGCTATTTTAACTTTGGGCGCTTCGGGAATAATTTACAGCATTGAAGCTTATCCGGAAACCTTCAAGACAGCCGTTTCTTTAAGTGAAACCCAAAAACTGCGGCCGATGGATCCGATTATAATCAGTTTTTCCCAGCCGGTGCTGGTTAAAATATATGCCGAAGCGCTGAAAGCCGTTCCGGAACTGCCGATAAATTTCCATTGGGAGGACCAAAATAGAAAACTGATAATTCAGCCGAAAAATTTTTGGAAACCGGGAACCGGCTATGCTTTCCGATTGCCGGAAGGCAGAAGCATCATGCTGACTAAAATCGAACCCATAGAAATTAAATTCAGCACCCTGCCGTATCCGAAAGTGGAAAAATTTTATCCGGCCAAAGAAGCCAAGGATGTAACTTTGGATATTGAAGATCCGCTGGTGGTTAATTTCCAAGAATCGGCGAAAGATTTTTTTATTAAATTCAGTATTAATCCGTTCAGCCAAGTCGCTTATCAAATTAATGATGACCGCACCGAATTTAAGCTGCTGCCCCAGGCTAAAATCGAGGAAGGTAAAAAATTCGAGGTGAAGATTTCCGCCAAATATATCAATGACCCGGAAGACAATTTCAAGGAAATTTTCAGCAGCACTTTTGAAACACTGCCGGCCAAGCCCCAAGAATTTTCCCGAGATTTTTCCCAGCGCATTGAAGAAGCCAAAAAATTCACCGAAGCGAAAATAGCCAGCGGGAAATATATCGATGTCAATTTAAAAAGTCAAATCCTTTCCATCTTTGAAAACGGAAAACCACTGGATTCCTTCCTTATTTCTTCAGGCAAAAGGGGAATGGACACACCCTCGGGAGAATTTAAAATTTACAATAAATATCCCCGGGCTTGGTCCAAGAAATACGGATTGTATATGCCTTACTGGATGGCTTTTATAGGAGACGGATCGCGCGGCTTTCATGAACTGCCGGAATGGCCGGGGGGCTACAAAGAAGGCGCTAATCATTTGGGCATACCGGTTTCCCACGGCTGCGTGCGCTTGGGAATCGGCCCGGCCGAAAAAGTTTATAATTGGGCGGAGGTCGGCACTCCGGTAATAATTTATTAACTATGAAAAAACGACTAATCATTTTTATCGCAGTGGCGGTGGCTCTTTTGGCGGCTATTTTTTTGTTTTCCCGAAATAGCTCTCCGGAAGTTGCCGTAATTGGGGAAGTTTCCGAAATAGATCCCCAGAATATTTCGGAAAAAGTAATCGAGGAAACCGGCGGAGGCAGCCTGCCTCAAGAACCGGAAAAGATTCCGGAAAATATTCCTGCCAAGATTTTGATTAATGTTCCCTTTGCTCCGCAAGCGCCATTCGGAATTTGGGATGATTATCACGAGGAAGCTTGCGAGGAAGCCTCCCTGATTATGATTAAATATTGGCTGGACAAAAAAAATCTGACGCCGGAAATCGCCGAAAAGGAAATCCAAGCTCTTATTAAATATCAAATTCAGAAATACGGAGATTTTAAAGACAGTACCGCCCAGATGAATGTGGATATTGCCAGAGATTTTTATGGCATAAAGAATCTAAAAGTCGTGTATGATTTTAAAAAAGAGGACATAAAAAAATATCTGGCTTTGGGTAAGCCAATAATGATTCCCGCCGCCGGCCGGCTGCTGGGCAATCCTAATTTCACTCCACCGGGACCGCTTTACCACAATCTGGTATTGATCGGTTATGACGGCAACACGATTATCACCAATGATCCGGGAACGCGCAAAGGCAAAGGCTACCGCTACAGTTTGGATACGGTTTACCGGGCCATTCACGACTTTTCTGGTGTTAAAGAAGAAATTGAAAAAGGCCGGAAAGCGATGATAGTAATTGAATAACTATGAAAAAAATTAAAATTGCTTTGCTCTTCGGCGGAATTTCGGGAGAAAGGGAGGTTTCTTTAAAAACCGGGGAGAAAATATGCGCCGCTTTGGATAAAAATAAATATACAGTGGAAAAATACGATCCCAAGACAGATTTAGAAAAATTTTTTATCAAAGCCAGCCGCCATGAATTTGATTTAATTTTTCCGGCGCTCCATGGTCCCTTCGGGGAAGACGGAAAACTGCAAGGGCTTTTGGATATGCTGGGAATTCCCTATGTTTTTTCCGGAACGCTAGCCAGCGCTTTGGCTATGCATAAGCCTTTGACTAAAATTATTGCCAAAAATGCCGGCTTAATTTTAGCGAAAGATGTTTTATTAAAAAAAGAAGAAAAATACAATCTGAATTTAATTATTAAAAAACTGGCCTTTCCAATAGTAGTTAAGCCGGCAGAGCTGGGTTCTTCCGTTGGGACTTCAATAGCTAAAAATTTACAAGAATTAAAAAAATCCATAAAAGATGCTTTTCAATATGGCCGGGAAATTTTGTTGGAAGAATATATCCAAGGCCGGGAACTGACCGTAGTCGTCATGGGCAATAATCCGCCCAAAGCTTTGCTGGTGATTGAAATAATTCCTCAAGTTTCTGCTTGGTTTGATTATCGGGCTAAATATGCCGAAGGCGGCAGCGCGGAAATTTGTCCGGCGGATATTCCCCGAAAAATTGCCAAAAAAATCCAAGAAGATTCAGTCAAAATATTTAAGAAACTGGGCTGTGCGGATTTGGCCCGTGCCGATTTTATCTGGAGCGCTAAAAATAAAAAAATATATTTTCTGGAGATAAACACCATTCCCGGTATGACTGCCCAAAGTTTGGCGCCGAAAGTGGCCAAAACTATGGGTTTGGAGTTTGGAGAATTTCTTGATAAATTAATAGAAGGGGCGCTAAAGCGAAAATAATGAGAGAGGAGGTGGAAAAATGAACAAACAACTTCCGGATATCCTGGCCATCCTTTCAGTGATAACGGTAATCGTTTCCGGTTATGTTTCTCTGGCCAAGGTTGATGTTTTCGGTTTGGCCGGAACGCAATGGATGCTGATCGGCATTGTTCTGGGAATTTACGCCCTATACACTAAAATGCGGGCCAAATAACAGAGAAAATAATTTTTGCAACATTCAGAGTAGCCGTTTTTAATATGGCAGTCAGGTTATAATAAGAAGTGCCAAGATAATATTATGAAACAGAAAGATAAAATTGCCATTTTTGACATTGACGGAACCATTTTCCGGAAAAATCTGGCCTTTGAATTGATTGACGAACTGGCTTGGATGGGAATTTTCAGCAAAGAAGTGAGGAAAAAATTAGTCAGCCTTTATAATAACTGGCTGGATCACAAAGGAGTTTACGAGGATTACCGGAAAGCGCTGGTGGCGCTCTACGGAGAAAATATCCAAGGTTGCCGGCGGGAGGAAATCATAAAAGCCAGCAAAAAGGTAGTGCCGTTCTATAAAGACCGGACCTATATTTTTACCAACCAGCTGGTTAAAAAACTGCGTCGGGAAAATTACGCTATTATTGCCGTTTCCGGCTCTCCCATTGAAATTGTGGAAGAATACAACCGCTATTTGAAATTTGACGAAGTCTTCGGCACCGTCTATGATTTTAACAAGGAAGGAATTTATACCGGAGAAATAGTTTTCGATCCGGTACTGCACAAAGGGCATGTAGCCAAGCAATATCTGACCCAAAATGAAATCGGCCTCAAAGATTCTTATGGAGTGGGCGATACCGAATCGGACGCTAAATTTCTAGAAATAGTGGACCAGCCTATCGCTTTTAATCCCAATTTAAATCTCAAGGAGATTGCTGAAAAAAACGGCTGGCGGATTGTGGTGGAGAAAAAAGATGTAATTTACGAAATTAAATAAAAAATATGATAGGTTCAATTATTTTTATTCTGCTTGGTTTGTTTATTCTCTATCTGGTGATTGATTTTGCCGTGGTCCTGAAAGGCGATATCCATAAATTTATGGACAAATGGTCGGAAAGATTGTTGTGGACTTATTTGCCTTTTTACGCCTGCTGGAGGCTGACGCGGGTAGTAATTTTAAAGAAAGAACATAAAATCAGATAAACTTTGGAAAATTCACCCTGTTAAGTAAATTTTGCTGAGCAAAATTATTTTTCCATCAGAAAAATTACTTAACAGGGTAAAAAAATCGGCCTAATAGATAAGCCGATTTTTATATCTCGTTATTTAACCGCTGCGATAATTTTTTCAAAAACTGGCGGATTTTCCACGGCAATTTGCGAAAGCACTTTGCGGTCCAGTTCGATATTTTTAGCTTTCATTTTGGCTACCAAGTCGCTGTATTTCACACCAAAAATGCGGGAAGCGATGTTGAGCCGGGTAATCCACAAAGCGCGAGCGCTTCTTTTTTTGGTTCGGCGGTCGCGATAGGCGTAACTGCCGGCTTTGATTACGGCTTGCTTGGCTTCGCGGTAAAGATTTTTTCGGTTCCAGCGGTAGCCCTTGGCATCTTTCAATAAATTTTTTCGGCGTTTGGAAGCGGCGACGCCGCGTTTGACTCTGGTCATATGCGAATTAAAATGCGAATTATATTCGAATTACACACAAATTTATTTGAGTATGTAATTTAGCAATAAAAATATTCGGATATAATTCGGGTATAATTAGTATCTTAATTAGTATAGGGCAGGGCTTTCAGAATACTTTTTTCTTCGGTTCGAAAAACCCGCAGATCCTTTTTCTTAATGCGGCCGGCTTTTCCGGTTTCTTTGGAATTATAATGATTCTGCCCGGTGTGCCGGCGCAGAACCTTGCGGCGCTTGGTAATGGTGAATTTTTTAGCGGCGGCTTTCTTAGTCTTGATTTTAGGCATAGTGTTAGCTTTTTAGGAATTAGCTCCTTAGCTTCTTAGAAATATTTTTTAACAGCTTTTTAGGAATTAGCTTCCTAGCTTTTTAGAAAAAAATCCTAATAAGCTAAAAAGCTAAAGCCTAATTCCTGAATTATTGCGGTACAATGATAGTGTTGAATCCTCCCGGAAATCTTTTAATCTCCTGTTCGGAAATATGGGGAAACTTGATTAGCTGAATAAATTCAGCGAGATTTTGCCGGGCTAAATCTTGGTGGGCTTTTTCCCGGCCGCGCAGCAAAATTTCAATCTTAACCTTGTTGCCTTTGGATAAAAATTTCTCCGCTTGGTTTTTTTTGAAATCAAGGTCGTGGTCGTCGGTTTTTAAGCCGATACGGATGCCCTTAAGGTCAACCTTTTTCTGTTTGGATTTGCTGGTTCTTTCCTGCTTAGACTGCTGGTATTGGTATTTGCCGTAATCAATAATCCGGCAAACCGGCGGCTGGGCATTGGGCGCTACTTCCACCAGATCCAGTTCCTGCTCGCGGGCGATTTGTAGCGCTTCCATGGGAGCCATAACCCCCAATTGTTTTCCACTTTCATCAATCAAGCGGATTTGAAACGCCCGAATCTGCTCATTCACGCGATCGCGCGGAGCCTTTTTTATTACCGGTCTTTTTCTAATGCCTCTTCTTATATGTTCTTGTAACCCATAACTCATAACTTGAAACGAATTTTTTCAGGTTACGCGTTATGTGTTATGCGTTATGTGATTATGTGGAGATGGCGAGAATTGAACTCGCGTCCAAAAATGTTTTTCTAAAATAATCTACAAGCTTAGTTTATTTATTTCGCTTTCGCGATTTGGATAAAAAATTTAAAATAAACAAAATATTTTTATCCTCAATCTGATTAATTTCGCCGATAAAATTCAGATAAATTTTAGTGGCTATTCCAATGTTATGACACCAGAAGACACCTATTGGAAGTCAGCGGTCTGATGGCTTAGGCTAAGCCAGTTGGGCTTTAAGCTAAAGCAAGAGCAAAGTTCGGCGCAAAGGCCGCCCTTACTCGGTTTATAAGATTTGCACTTATAAATTTGACACAAGGATTAACGAGTCAGTATCATGCTCGGCTTGCCTATTTTTAAAAATACAAATTGTCGAATCCGATCATCCCCGCATTTGTCTTAGCATCGTTCTTTCTTCTTCTCTTTTGGCAATTGTTTCACGCTTATCAAACTTCTTCTTGCCTTTGCCAATGCCGAATTCCAACTTGAGTAAGCGTTTTTTAGTATACATTCGAATAGGCACTAGTGTCAAGCCTTCTGTCCGCATCTTGCCGATTAAATGCTTGATTTCAGATTTTTTGAGTAAAAGCTTCCTCGGCCGTGTCGGATCATAATTGGCAATTTGGCCCGCGTGGACATAAGGCGGAATATGGGCATTAGTGAGGAAAAGCTCGTTGCCCTTGGCGGTTACAAAGGATTCTTTGAGGCTAATATGGCCGGTTTTTACCGATTTTACCTCATGGCCGGCCAAAACCAAGCCGGCTTCGTATTTATCCGAGATTTGATAGTCAAAATGAGCGCGCCGGTTGTAGGCCAGAGTTGCCATAGTTTTCCTTATTATAATGCTTTTAGCCGCAAGGTTCAATGCGATGTTTTTGAAAGTATGGTATAATTTAAGGGTAAAAATCTAAATAAATGATATGAAAAAAATAAAACTGGCGCTAATTATCTCACTCGCTATTTTTATAGCGGGAGCTTTTTCTGCAAGCGCCCAAGAAGAAAGTATAAAGCCAAAAACTTGTTTGGATTATTATGCTCCCGGCGATATGGGAACCAGCGCTTCAATTATTCCCAGCAATCCAATGACCGGAGAAAGCGTATTTTCCGCCGGCGAGAAAATAAAAATAAAAATATTTGTCAATAATTTGGGAAAAATCAAAATTCCCGATGGAAATATTCTAATCCGAATTGAAAAAAGAGCCGGCTTGGTTGATAGAAAAATGGTAAGTGAATCATTTTATCCGGAAAATATTGCTCTTAATCCGGAAGAAGTGAAGTGGCTGGACTATGAATGGATAATTCCCGAAAAAGCCGAAAGCGGTAAATATATCGTCAGTGTTTTTGCCATGCGCGGAAAAAATCCCAATGTGGAAATGTATAGCTTTGATTATTTCGAAGAATCAGCGGAGTTGAATGAATATAATTTTTTTACGATTAAAGGTCAAGAAGAAGGAGCGATAGTCTTGGATGAGAAAAAAACCAAAATAAACGGCAGTGTTTATGACGGAATGGGAGTGGATCTTAAAAATGCCAATGAAATAAAAGTAACTCAAACTCTGGAAAATTTGTTTGCCGGAAGAAAAACCGGAACAGTGGAATACAAATTATACAGGGGAAATTATTTTTCCGAAGACAATGTTATCGATTCCAAAACGGAAACAATCGGGCTGGAGCCAAAAAAATCCGGAGAAATAAACTACATTTCCAACAAGGAAAAAATTAAGGATAATTCGCTTTTTCCGTATTACTTAAGGACTGTAATCAATTACGACGGAATTAACCTAATTTCCACGGTGCCTATTTTTAACAAAGAAAATTTCAATGGCGCCGTTCCAACCCTGAATTATTTTACTTTTTTGGAAAATTTTCCGATTAAAAAGGGCGAAAATGCCAAAGTTTTGGCTTGCATCAACTATTCCGGAAAAGCTGAAAACGCAAAAATTGAATTTATTCTAAAAGATATGAATGGCGCCGAAGTGGCCAAAACAGAAAAAGAAATTGGAAATCAAAGCAATCTTACTACTCCAATCTCTTTTGATTTCAAAGCCAAGAAAAACTATGACCAACTTTCTTTGGAAACCAGAATTATCCAGGATAATGAAGTGCAGGACAAATATGCAGTTAAATATGATTCCCAGAATTTTGGAACTTCGGAAGGAAATGCGGAAACCGCAACTGGAATATCCAAGAATCTAAAAATTATTGCTATTGTTATATTTATCTTGGCAATTATATTAATCGGCTTGGGGATTATTATAAAAAGAAGAAAGAAAAACAATTACAATGAAATTCCGCCCAGCGGAACAATTATGGGAATTTTCTTGGCCTGCCTTATTTTGTCAGGAATTATTTTTCCGAATTTAGCCAAAGCAGAACCGGTGCCGTTTGAAATAACTCAAAAAGGCAACGGTCTAACTTGGGACGGAACGGGAGCTGGACTTGATTGCGGTCTGCCTTTTATGGCAGGCCTTAATAAAGTAATAATACCGTATCAACTGGGAGTAGATGGAACAACTTCGCATAACGGTACAAATTTGGTTATGAATAGTAATAGTTCGCTAACATTCAGTTTGGGAAGGGAAATAACCAGAAATACCAATGGAACTCCCTATAATTTTATGGATGACACATGGAATGTCGGTAAATGGGCTAAAAAATCAGCCATTCTCAATCCTTATAAATATGAAAATGCCAGAGTCTCATTGAAAGATGGATTGCAGGGTATTTCATTCGTAGCCGGCGGAGGCCGTACTAACTTTTTTTCACCGGCTGTCGGCATGGGCGTCACCCCCCATCTTGCCGGAGGGGTAATTGGTGCCGGACTTATGGAAATTGATATTTATCCTCAATATTTTCCCAAACAAGATGAAGACAATATCATACAAAGTGATGATGATTGCGGAGTATTTGATTTTAACGAATGCAAAAAAAGCTGTTGCGATATTAATGGATGCACTAATGCTGGATGCAAAAAAGATTTTCATACATGCACCGGCGGTGGAAATTTTTTTGATACAGCCTTTGAAAAATGCGTAATTACCTGCAATGACGCCAAGACTGCCTGCAATAATATCGCAAAAAATGGTAAAGATTTTAAAGATTTTTTTGGAAATCTTAAGGATTTAGTAAATGATATAAGTCATCCAAACTCTGTTAAAATTGAGTCTTCAGATAAAAGTGTTCTTGACTGCGATCCTATAACCGCGGAATGCCGAGCGCTAAAACCCGGAACTGTAATGGTTACAGTTACCTTGTCTCCAAGAATTTTTATTGCTGCTGAGCTTCCAATTGTCTCTTGGGGATATGGGACTTTGGGTGAATGTAAAACTCCTCCTAATTACATTCCCAATTTTGGATTTGGCGGCACAAAGCAAGAACCAATATCATTTTATGTGACTGTCAAACCGTCAGACGGATGCGTAAAAACCAAAGTGCAACTAAATAACGGTGCCGGCGGGGTGATTCAGAGCGATGACGGGAAAATAAATTGCCGGTCAACAACCGAACCGACGACTGAATCAGAGTGCTTTCGGTATTACAGCCTTCCTAAAAATGTTCCGCTTACGGCTACAGCCGACCACCCTGGCTCTATTTTTGACGGATGGGGGGAGGGTTGCGATGCTGTAAGTCCGCTTGACAGAGCAGTTTGTCTTCAAGATGCTGAATCTAATTGTAGAACAGTTACGGCGAAGTTTAAGAAAAATTTAGTTACTACTCCTTGCATTTGCACTTCTGGATATGATGTTTGTTCAAATGGTTGCATTAGCGGGAGTTCTTTTAAGAGTGAAAAGTATATTGATATTGGAGATACCGAACAAATGTATTTTTGCAAGGGTGGCTGTACTGGTGGACAGGATATTACTGCAGGAATAGAGTGTACCGTACACGTACATCATGGTAAATACTATCGCCCTAGTAATTATTCCCACTATATTATACGAGCCGATTGGACTAGCAGTAAGCCTTCTGTTGTATTTGTAAATTACGAAAATGTTTATGGAAAAATTAGAGGAGAAAGTAGTGGGACATCAGAAATAAGTGCGGAAATTTATAATTATATAAGTAACCAATGTCAACCATGGAACCCCGACAGAGCTAAGTGCACCTGCATAGTTAATGTAAATGATAGTCCTCCTTGTGGCAATGGTGTTGTGGAACCGGCTTTGGGAGAAACTTGCGACCCACCCAATTCTGTAAGTGCATGTCCTAGCGGAGGGAATAAAATATGCCAAAGCAATTGCCAGTGGGGAAATTGTCCGCCGTCACCCGCATGCACTCCTGATTGCGGCGATGAAAGCAGTCATTGCGAAGGACTTTATGCTGATAGTTGCGGAAATGCGGATGCGTGTGAAGGCACTATGGAATGCGGGAAATGGCGGGAAGTGGCGCCGTAAAACACATAACACATAACACATAACATATAACATATAACAAAAAAAGCGGGATTTAATTTTCCGCTCTTTTTGTTTGATAAAAGACATTTTTGGATGTAAAATGACTACATGAGAAAAGAATTGGAAAATTTGCTAAAAAAAGCCGTTTTGGAGCTTCAATTGGGAGATGGGACTGAAGTTACGGTTGATTATGCCCGGCATGAAAAATTCGGGGATTATTCGTCCAATGTAGCGATGGTTTTGGCCAAGAAATTGGGGAAAAATCCGATGGAAGTGGCTGATAAAATTAGTTCTTGGTTATCAGTTCACGGTTCACAGCAGTTTGAAAAAAATGAGGTAGTCAAACCCGGCTATATAAATTTTTATCTTTCCAAAGAATATTTACAGAAAAAAGTAGCCGAGATAAATAAATTGGGTGAAAAATTTGGCGCCAGTGAAATCGGCAAGGGGATAAAAATCAACAATGAATTTATTTCCGCCAATCCGACCGGGCCGTTGCATTTGGGCAACGGGCGGGGCGGATTTTACGGCGATTCACTTTCCAGAATTTTCTGCCAGACCGAATTTGCAGTAACTAACGAGTATTATATAAATGACGATGGCGGACAAGTGATAAAACTGGGACATAGCGTTCTAAAAGACAGCGAAGCGGTTTATATCGGAGATTATATTGACGAACTGAATAAAAAATACGGCAAATTATCTTTGGAAGAAGCCGGGCAGAAATCAGCCAAATATATTTTGGAAAATATCATTAAAAAAACCATTGAAGAAAAAATGAAAATCAGTTTTGATAACTGGTTTTCGGAAAAAAACCTTTATGCTTCCGGTCAGGTGGATGAAGCCGTTGAAATTTTAAAAAATAAGAATGTCACCTACGAAAAAGATGGCGCTTTGTGGCTGGCAACTTCCAAATTCGGCGACGATAAAGACCGGGTTTTGATGAAAGCCGACGGCCAAAAAACTTATCTGGCTTCCGACTGCGGCTATATTTTGAATAAAATTGAAAGAAAATTCGATAAAATTATTGAAATTTGGGGCGCTGACCACCACGGTTATATCAACCGTTTCAAGGCGGTGGCTAAAATGCTGGGTTTTTCCGGCGAGCTAAAATTTATCATTGTCCAGCTAGTGCGGCTGGTAAAAAACGGCCAAGAAGTCAAGATGAGTAAGCGCGCCGGTAATGTAGTCTATATTGATGAGCTGATTGATAAAGTCGGCCAGGATGTCGCCCGATTTTTCTTTCTAATGTATTCGCCGGATACGCATATGAATTTCGATTTAAAGCTGGCCGAAGAAAAATCGCAGAAAAATCCGGTGTATTATGTGCAGTATGCGTACGCTAGAATTTCAAGCATCTTAAAGAAAATTCAAGAACACCCTCTCCCCATCCTCTCCCTTTCTAGGGAGAGGGGGACGGGGGGCGAGGGTCTTCTCATTCACGAAAAAGAGTTGAGCTTGATTCGGGAACTCAATAAATTTCCGGAATTGGTGGAAGAAATTGCCGAAAACTATGAAATTCACAAATTGCCTTATTATGCCATTAAATTAGCCGATAAGTTCCATTCATTCTATAATGAATGCCGGGTGATTGACGAAAATAATCTGGAACTGACCAGCGCTAGACTAATGCTGGTAAAAGCTGTTAAGATAGTGCTTGGCGAAACATTAAGGCTGATTGGAGTGGAGGCGCCTATTCGAATGTAAATACGAATTATATCCAAATTTGATTCGAATGTAATTCGGAAATAATTAGGATAAAAATTAGGATATGAAAATTGGTATTGATGCCAGAAAAATATTAAATCCGGAAAAAGGCGACGATATCGGCGTCGGCCATTATACTTTTCAGCTGATTCGTCACCTTTTGGAAATCGACAAAGACAACGAATACGTTTTGTTTTTTGATTTTCGGGTGCGCGAAAAAGATGTCCGCAAATTCAACCAGCCGAATGTCAAAATAAAATTTTATCCTTTTTCCGATTATAAAAAATATCTGCCTGGCGCTTACAGCGAAATCTTGGGAACCGCCACTTTGTCCAAAGAAAAATTGGATGTCTTGCATACTACCTCGCCGACCAGCCGGGTGCCGCTCAGCTATCGCGGCCAAACTATAGTTACCATCCACGATTTGGCTTCCTACTCTTTTCCGGAAGCTTTTCCGAAAATTTCCACGGCCAAATACAAGACCACTTTGAATTTTATGGTTAAAAAAGCCGAGCGGATTATTACGGTTTCGGAATCCACTAAAAACGATCTCTGCCGGCATTTCCATTGCCCGGCTGGAAAAATAAAAGTTATTTACGGAGGCGTGGACAAAAGATTTTTCAATCCGGCTTCCATTCCCCGGGAAAAAGTTTTTGAAAGATATGCCATTTCCGGCAAAAAATATGCGCTCTTTCTGGGAACACTGGAGCCGATTAAAAATATCTCCCGCCTTTTTGAAGCGTTTAAAATTTTCCGCGACCGGCTGCAAAAAGAAAGAGGTCAATGCGAATACTCGCTGGTGATGGCCGGCAAACGCGGCTGGCTGGCCAAAGAATACAAGAGAATGGCCAAGGATATGGGCATCGGCAAAGATATTGTTTTCACCGGCTATGTCATCGGCGATGAAATCGTTTCGCTGTTTGCCAACGCCGATTTCTTCGTCCTGCCGTCTCTTTATGAAGGCTTCGGCTCAACGGTCTTGGAAGCTTTTGCCACCGGCACGCCGGCCATTCTTTCTAATGTGGCATCTATTCCGGAAATCGCCGGCGAAGCGGCCAAACTGGTCAATCCTTTGGATGTAAAAGAAATTGCCGAAGCGATGCTTGAATTTGCTGAAAATGAAGAAATTAAAAATTCTTACCGGGAAAAAGGCAAAGAGCAAGTGAAAAAATTTAACTGGGAAAAAACAGCGAGGGAAACGCTGGAAGTTTACAAAAGTTTAAAATAAAAATTCCATGCCTTTCAAGAAAATTGATCCCAAAATGAACTTCCCTAAATTGGAGGAAGAAATTTTAAAGTTTTGGGAAGAGCAGAAAATATTTGAAAAATCCGTGGCTAAAAAGTCTCCGGCGGGAGATTTTATATTTTATGAAGGTCCGCCGTCAGCCAATGGCCGGCCGGGACTCCACCATGTGATTGCGCGCGCTTTCAAGGATATTATTCCCAGATACAAAACCATGAAAGGCTATCGGGTAGCCAGAAAAGCTGGCTGGGATACGCACGGACTGCCGGTAGAACTGCAGGTGGAAAAAGCTCTGGGGCTGAAAAACAAGCAGGACATTGAAAATATTGTGCCGGGCAATCCTCGGGCCAGCATCATTGAATTCAATAAAAAATGCAAAGAGTCAGTCTGGCAATACAAGGAAGAATGGGAAAAAATGACCAGAAGAATGGGCTACTGGGTGGACATGAAAAATCCTTACATTACTTATGAAAATAAATATATTGAGTCGGTATGGTGGATTTTAGCGCAAATCTTCAAGACTAAGAATAAAGACGGCGAAAGCTTAATCTATCGCGACCATAAAGTCGTGCCGTATTGCTATCGTTGCGGAACAGCGCTGTCTTCCCATGAAGTGGCGCAAGGCTACCAGAAAATAAAAGAGAATTCTGTTTATTTGAAATTTAAACTGAAGCCCAATAAAGAAAAGGGGATTGATAATAACACTTTTATTTTAGTTTGGACAACTACGCCTTGGACTTTGCCGGGCAATGTAGCGTTGGCAATTAATGAGGAAATAGATTATGTAATATATGAAGATAATAGAGATGCTAAAGGTAATATTGAAACTTATATAGTATCTCTAGATTATTATCTTGAAAAATTTCCACCGAAAGAGATTTTAGAAGGAAGGCCATCAGAATTTCCTCATGAAAAAGGTAGAATAATTGGAAAAGATTTACTGAATTTAAAAT
This sequence comes from Candidatus Moraniibacteriota bacterium, assembly GCA_026396205.1. Taxonomy (GTDB): domain Bacteria; phylum Patescibacteriota; class Minisyncoccia; order Moranbacterales; family UBA2206; genus JAPLXF01. The sequence continues at coordinate 24,091 of JAPLXF010000082.1, forward strand.
ATGAGCCATTTTATAAATTAACTGACGATAAAAATACTTATAAAATAATCCACGGCGATTTTATTTTGACAACGGATGGAACAGGCATTGTGCACATCGCGCCGGCTTTTGGGGAAGATGATGCCGATGCTGGCAAAGAAAATGATTTGCCGACTTTGATCACTGTTAATGAAAAAGGCGAAATAACAGCTGATGTTCCGGGTAAAGGCATTCCAGTTAAGAAAAAAGATGATAAAGGGAAATACAAAGCTGATGAGCTGATAATTTCCGATTTGAAAAAAAGGAATATAATTTTCAAAGAAGAAATGCACGAACATGATTATCCTTTTTGCTGGCGTTGTGAAACTCCGCTGATTTATTATGCAAAACCTTCCTGGTTTATCCGCATGAGCGAACTAGCTGATGATTTAGCCAAAAATAATGAAAATATTAATTGGATTCCGGAATATATCAAAGAAGGCCGGTTCGGCGAATGGCTACGGGGCGTCAAAGATTGGGCGATTTCACGAGAAAGATATTGGGGAACTCCGCTGCCGATTTGGACTTGCGAATGCGGGGAAAATAACATAGTTGAATCTATAAAAGAACTGGAGAAATTATCAGGAAAAAAATTAGAAGATCTGCATAAACCCTTTATTGACGACATAAAAATAAAATGCCAGTGTGGTAAAAAAATGCAAAGAGTGCCGGAAGTTTTGGATGTCTGGTTTGACAGTGGTTCAATGCCGCTGGCGCAATATTTTTATCCCAACGGAGCTACTGCGGAAGATAAAAAAAATATTGACAGCGGTAAATTTTTACCGGCCGATTATATTTCCGAAGCCATTGACCAGACCCGTGGCTGGTTTTATACATTGCACGCCATTGCTACGCTTTTAAATAAAGCCGGAAAAGTACCGGTGGGCTATGCCTACAAAAATGTCATCTGCCTGGCGCATATTTTGGACGCCAAAGGCAAAAAGATGAGCAAATCCAAAGGCAATGTGATTGAGCCAATGGAAGTGATGAACCAATACGGCGCCGATATGCTGCGCTGGGTGCTTTACACCATCAACCAGCCGGGTATGGCGAAAAAGTTTGATTTGAAAGTGATGAAAGATGCCATGAACCGGGTTTTTCGGATGCTCTGGAATTCCTATTCTTTTTTTGTGATGTATGCCAATATCGATAAGTTCAAAGTTCAATCCGCCAGCCGGCGGACAAAATTCAAAAGTGATAATTTGTTGGATAAATGGATTATTTCTGAATTAAATATCCTGATAAAAAATGTCGATGAAAAATTAGACAGTTATGATGTTTATGCGGCGGGTGGGATGATTGAAAAATTTATTGACAATCTTTCCAATTGGTATATCCGTCGTTCTCGCAAAAGATTTTGGAAATCGGAAGACGATGCAGATAAAAATAATGCTTACCAAACTTTGTGGACAGTTTTGGTAGAGCTTTCCAAATTAATGGCGCCGTTTACGCCATTTATCGCCGAAGAAATCTATCGGAATCTTACCTCACCCCAACCCTCTCCTTCAAAAGGAGAGGGGGATTTGGTTTCCGTGCATCTGGCGGATTTTCCGAAAGCAGATAAAAAATTGATTGATGAAAAATTAAATGAAGAGATGCAAAAAACCCGGGAAATTATTACCGAGGCTTTGCAGCTACGCGCTAAAGCGGGAGTTAAAGTCAGACAGCCCTTGGCCGATTTAAGAATTAAGAACTACGAATTAAGGAAAGAATTTTTAGATATTATCAAAGAAGAATTAAATGTAAAAGATGTAAAAACTGATGTTAAAATTTCAGAAAATATCTCTTTGAATACAGAAATAACCCAAGACCTGAAACTGGAAGGCACTGCTCGCGAAATCATCAGATTTATACAAGAAATGAGAAAAGAGGCGGGTTTTGAAGTTGACAACCGCATCATTGTCGGCTATGCTGGCCAATCGGAAGTATTTGCAAAATTCGGCGATTTGATTGCCAAAGAAGTTTTAGCTAACGAAATTAAAAAAGAAAAATTAAAAGAATTTGATTTGGAAAAAGAATTTAAAGAAGAACCAATTGCTATTCAAATAAAAAAATAACTATATTTCAGGAGGTGTCTTATGGATTTTTTAGGAAGCCTTATGAAAGACAAGGAAACTATCAGATGCATCTGGACTATATTTTTCCTCATTCTGGCCACCATTCCGGTTTGCAAGTTCATTTATAAAAGAATGCCTCAATGTCCCGGATGCGGTAAAAAAATGAGCGTGGGAAGCGATGGAAAAGGAAATTTACACTGTTCAGAATGCAATGAAATTTTCTAAATAAAAAAGGAGGGAATTGTATGAACATTCTTACGCATCTGGGAAAAGCGATAAGCATAAAATTAAAAATGTTCCTCAAAATCATTTTGGGCGAAATCTGTCCAAGATGCCACAGCGAAGAGCTAAGCCAGAAAAATCTTTCTGGACAAAATATTTTTTCTCGAATTTTTGCTGGCATATCTCAGATAAATCTATGGGAAACTATATGCGGTAAATGCGGGTTCAAATTTTTTTCCTCTATCTGGTTTAAGTTTTAATTGTTGGATTTAGCACAAAAGGCCTGGGATTCCCATGCCTTTTTCTTTTTTGCTAAGATTAAGTTAAAATTACTTTATGGAATACAAATACACCGGCATAGTTTTATCAAAAAAAGACATCGGCGAAACCGATCGGATTTATACTATCTATACCCGCGAAGCCGGAAAAATCAAGGCGCTGGGCAAAAGCGTGAGAAATCCAAAATCCAAGCTGGCCGGAAATTTGGAACCGCTGACGCAGGTGGAATTTTTTGTCGCCAGAACGCGCGGACTGGGGAAGATCACAGGCGTGATAGCCATAAATAATTACCCGCATATTAAAAATAATACCGAATTGCTTGAAGCAGTTTCTGAAACTTTTTCAATTCTCACCAGCATTACTTCCGAACAGCAAAAAGACGAAACTGTTTTTAATTTGCTGGGAGAATTTTTAGAGGTTTTGGAAAATCTGCCGGACCGGAAAAGTTTGGAAAAAATCGCCATTATAAAAATCGGCTTTCTTTTCAAATTGCTGGCCGAATTAGGCTATCAAACCGAAGCGGATAAATGCTCCGCTTGCGGAAAAAAACTCCAGCCGGAAAAAAATTATTTCAGCATTGAAAACGGAGGCGTTGTTTGCTCCAATTGCGGAAAAAATGGGATGCTTCTTATCTTGCCGATTTCTATAAAATTATTGCGCATTTTCCCCAAAAACAGCTTAAAAAATCTGGGGAAAATAAAAGTCAACCCGGAAAATATCCAGGAATTGGAAACTATTCTTCAAAACTTGTTTCAGTGGATAAGGAAATAGCTAGATTGTCAAAAAAATTGTATAATATAAGCAGAATAAGTTTGTAATCAAACAGCTTATGACCATTTCCGAAATACAAAAAAAGCTCTACAACAAAGAGGCCGATAAGGATTTATCCAAAATTGCGTCCAGCCAATTTGATCCGACGGCCGTTCCGGGTGCCGGTAAAGAGCAATTCACCAAGACTGACGCTTGGCAGGCTCCGGAAAAAGGATTGAAAGCGGAGCAGAAAAAAGCCATAAAGTTCGGAGCCATCGCTCTCGGTGGAATTTTGCTGGTGGCTTTGATAGTTATGGGCGTATTTTATTTTATGCAGTCGGCCTTCAATGAAGACCGGGTAAAAGTTTCCATCAGCGGCCCGGAAACAGCCCAGAGCGGGGATATTTTAACTTATGAAATTCAATATAAAAATAATAATCGAGCCAAGCTTTCCGGTGTGGTCTTAAGAGTTGGCTATCCCGAAGGTTTCAAGCCGGAAATCGAACAAGGCTTTCGCCAAGAAGGGCAAATGGCGGTAGCGCTGGATTTGGGCGAAATTAAAGGCTTCGGTTCGGGAAAAATAACGCTCAAAGGCAAAGCCTACGGACCCAAAGGCAATTTAATGCTACTTGAAGCCGGTCTCACCTATAATCCCGCCAGCTATACCAACAAATTTGTAGCCAAAGGCCAGACCGGATTGACCATTATTTCTTCGCCCATTGTCGTGGAAGTTATGGCGCCGTTGGTTTTGGCCAGCGGCGGCGCGATTGATTATTTGGTGGATTATAAAAATACGGGCAGTACGGACTATGAAGGCGTCAAAATAAAAGCGGAATATCCGGCCGGCTTTACTTTTTCCCAATCCGAACCGAAAAGTTCCGAAGGCGAAGGAGTTTTTTATGTCGGCCATCTCTCGGCCGGGCAGGAAGGCAAGCTGGTTATCAGCGGAAAATTGGAAGGTTCGCGGGATGAAATAAAACCGATTAAAATTTCGGTCGGAGAAACCAGCGGCGGAATATTTTTAGTACATAACGACGAACGGGCGGAAACTAAAATCGTATCTCCGACTTTGGTTATTAGCCAAACGGTTAATGGAGTCAGAGGCGTTAGCGTTAACGCGGGGGATACGCTTTTATTCACCATCACCTATAAAAATGAAGGCAATATCGGCCTGCGCGATGTTATTATCACCGAAAAAATCGACAGCACCGTACTGGATTATTCCAAAATGGAATTGTCCAGCGGAGCTTTTGACGGCAACAGCAAAACCATTACTTGGAAATCCAAAGATATTCCCAACCTCCGATTTTTGGAAGCCGGACAAGGAGGAACTATACGATTTGATGTCAGGGTAAAAGAAATTATTCCGGTAGCCGGCGCCAGCGATAAAAATTTTATTATTTCCAGCATTGCTAAAATCGACAGTCCGGATGTGCCGGCTATTCTAGCCGGGAACAAAGTTATTTCCAGCAATCAAGTCGATTTCAAACTCAATTCAAAACTGGTGTTGGCTGTGAAAGGCTATTATAACGATACAAGCCTTCCCAATTCCGGCCCGATTCCTCCCCAAGTCGGCACCGATACGACTTACACTATCCATTGGAAAATAGCCAATGTTTCCAATGACATTACCGGCGCTAAAGTGGAAACTGTTTTGCCGACTGGAGTGGTTTTTACCGGCAAAGTTTATCCGGAAAATACAAAACTTACTTATAACGACCGCAGTGGAAGCTTGATTTGGGAAATCGGAACCATGGCGGCCGGCGAGGGCGTGCTTTCACCGGGCAAGGAAATAAGTTTTCAGGTTAAAGTCAACCCGGCACCCAGCCAAGTGGATACGATGGTTGATCTGACAGGCGCTTCGATTTTTTCCGCCAAGGATATTTTTACCGGCAGCGATGTATCCACTACCACAGAAAAGAAAACTACTTTTTTGTCGGAAGACACGAAAATTTTAAGCAACGGATATAAAGTTCAGGCCAAGTAGCTATGTTTAAAATTACGGCAACTGAATCCGGCCGGCGGATCGGCCAATTGGAAACGATGCACGGAGTAGTTCACACTCCGTTTTTTTTGCCGATTGCCACCAAGGGCGCGGTGAAAAATTTAATTCCTGAGGAAGTTCGAGCTATCGGCGCCGAAATTATTTTAGGCAATACCTACCATCTCTGGCTACGTCCGGGCGACGAACTGATAAAAAAAGCCGGTGGACTACATAAATTTATGGATTGGGGCGGACCAATTCTGACCGATTCCGGCGGTTTTCAGATATTTTCTTTAGGTGCGCGAGCAGAAAAAAAATAC
>JAPLXF010000001.1 GCA_026396205.1 Candidatus Moraniibacteriota bacterium
GATAAAAAAGGAAAATTCAGGGCGGAAGTAATGGTGAAAACTCCGCGTAATTTATACCGGGCTGAAGAAACTACCGAAAGCATCGAGGGCTCGGTGGATATTGCCGTGGATGAATTAAAAGACCAAATCAGGAAAAAAAAAGACAGAAGAGTAGATTTAATTAAGCGCGGCGGACGAACCATAAAAAAAGACATAGTTTTGGATGAAAATTCAAGATTTCGTAAATGAAACAAAGCCTCTGGACAATTTCTAAAGTAATTTTGCTTTGTGGATTTCTTTATCTTGGCATTCTGGCCAGCGGATTTTTTGGAGTGAAATACGGATACACTAATGTCGCTGGCGCGGTTGACGCCAACAATCAGGATTTTGTCGAAGCGCAAAAGAAAGTGGCGGTTATTGAAAAAATTGAACAAGCACCGGCGCTAGTGATTACTACAGCAGAAGAAAAACAAACTGACGCGGAAAAAGAACGGGAAAACAGTCTGGCTAAAGTGAAGGATGAAAACTTATGTAAAATTCTGACCGTGGAAAATGTTTCGCCGATAAACGCCAAAGCGATTGCCGATACTTATGAAAAAACCGGAAGCCATGTGCTGGTAGCCAAAATGATTTTGGCGGTAAAATTGCGTCTGAAAGACAATGAGCAATTTAATACGGCATACGCGCGCTGTGAAAAAACAGAGAGCCAGTTATCTCTGGATATTATTAAACTGCGATTTGCCAGCGCCAACAACCAGAATATTTTTCCCTGGATGAACAGCGGGGAGTGGGAGACGATAAAACAAGGCGTAATAAAGGATAAGGATTCCATTATCCGGGCCGCGAACGCCGCCGGCGTTGAACCGCGGCTGCTAGTCGCCAGCTTGATTGTTGAACAAATTCGGCTTTTTTATTCCCAGCGGGAACTTTTTGAAAAATTTTTTGAACCGCTGAAGATTTTAGGCAATGCCACCAAAATTTCGCTGGGCGTGATGGGCATCAAAGAAAAAACCGCCATTGATGTTGAGAATCATCTTAAGGATAAAAATTCTCCGTATTATCTGGGCGCCGCATACGAAAATCTTTTGGATTTTAAAACGCAGAATATTTCCGGCGAAAGATATACGCGACTGACCAACGACAAAGACCATTATTATTGTTATCTCTACGGCGCGTTGTATTTGAAGCAAATAATAAGCCAATGGCAAAAAGCCGGCTATAACATCCAATACCGGGCGGAAATCGTCGGGACACTTTTTAATGTCGGTTTTCCACAATCCAAACCCAATCCCAATCCCAAGGTCGGCGGGTCGGCCATCAATGTCGGCAGCGGCAAATATTCTTTCGGTTCGCTGTCCTATGAATTTTATTATTCCGGTGAACTACAGGAAGAATTCCCTTTTCAACTTAATTAATATAAGTTTTTATTTTTGCTTGTCATAAGGGCCACTTCAACAGCGCGTGCAAGAAATAATTTTCTATTTTAAATCCAAGCGGCGGATAATATATTTCGCCGTTTTTATTTGACAAAAAACAAGTTTTATAAT
>JAPLXF010000038.1 GCA_026396205.1 Candidatus Moraniibacteriota bacterium
TGTCCCAATATTCATTTCCAAAAAAAGCATGGTATATCACATAGTTAGAATGCAAAAAATCATTTAGAATTATTTTTTTAAAATGTTTCGCTGCTACGGCAGACACCACTCCAGTTCCTGCAAAAACATCCGCAAAGCAATCTCCTTCGCATTCCTTGTTAATGATTGAAAAAATCCACTCTATTAATTTATTCTTACTGCCGATATATCGGCGGTTATGCAACTGGACATGATTTTCTTTTATTTGTGGAATATAAAAATAATTTTCTTTAATAGTTTCTGCCTCAATTTCATAAATTGGTCTTTTTGTTTCCAATAATTCAAACAACCTAACCTGCATGCCTTCGGCAACATAATCAACTTCGTTATTGTTTTTTAATATCTCATTAAAACTATAGCTTCCATTTTTTGCAGTTATTATAAAATCTATAACATCAATTCCCATTATTTCTCCCGCCTCAATAATTTTTTCGGCAACTGACTTATCTTTTTCACTTGGGGCTGGATCTCCAGTCGGATGATTATGCACCAAGATTATACTAGCTGCATTTAGTTCAACGGCTGGATGAAAAATTTCTCTTGGATGCAGTAAGCTCTTATCCAATAATCCCACGCTTATTATTTCTTTTTTAATTAAAGCATTTCTTGCATTCAGATATAAACAAACAAGATATTCTTTTTTTTTATCTTGTAGATCATAAACAATAGATAAAACATCTTTTGAGTTTTTAACAATAATATCAGTTGTTCCACTTTCTTCATAAAATCTTTTTACCAAAGAAATCGCTGACATAATTTGCAAGGCCTTCGCCTCACCAATTCCCGAAATACCTACTAAATCATCTATACTTATATCCAAAAATTTTTTGCCAAATTTACTAATAATTTGCTGAGCAAGTTTTTGTACATTTTTCCCTTTGATACCGCTTCCCAATAAAATTGCCAAAAGATCACTTTTGGAAAGTGCGTCTGGTCCTTTTTTAAGAAATCGTTCTCTCGGTCGATCAATTTTTGGAATATCCTTTATTTTAACCATTTTTTTATTTTTACCTTCTCATCCTACTGCTTTTGAGGCTTTTTTGCAATTATTCAACGAGCTCACAACAAGCAAAAAAGGCTTTTTTTGGAAGCCTCTTTTTTCACAATTATTTTGATCGGCAACCCCAGTAGTACAGCCATCCCAGTAGTACAATAAATTGACTACGGGACAAGGGCTGACTACAGGGTAAATCTAATACGTATTATAATACTTACTTTCAATAGATAGAAAGTTTGATTATGGCACGGGGTGCAGGAATCGCCCCGCTCTTCGTGAAGGGCGGGGTTGGAGGCCATACATTTAAACTTGCAGGAGTGGAGGGAATCGCCCCGCTGCTCGTGAGCGGCGGGGTTGGAGACCATTAGAAGAAATACTTTAAATTGGCACGGGATGTAGGAATCGAACCTACGTCGTCGGTTTTGGAGACCGATGTACTGCCACTGTACGAATCCCGCAGATTTATATTAAATTCAATCTTTTTATAAGACCACTATATGCTGAACCAAAATCTTTAAGTTTATTTTCTCTTTGTTGAGCCAATTTTTTATCATAATAAGCCTCATAATAAAAAAGTGTCATCGGTCGTCTGTGTTTCGTAGATTCCACTTCTCCCCTAGTGTGTTCTCCAAATCTTATTTTCAAGTTATCTGTATAACCTATATATAATTTTTTATCTTTTTCGCTTTTTAATATATAAACGTAATACATATTTTGAGGAATCGCCCCGCCCTTCGCGAAGAGCGGGGTTGGAGACTCTCGTACTACCACTATACGAACCCCGCAAAATAGTTCCTAAAGTTTTTAAAGTAAAAAGTTAATCAAGTTATTTTTTAAAAAATACTTTACGAACTTTATAGACTTTATAACTTTATAAACTTATTTTCACTTCATCTCTTTATGCACCGTATGCTTTTTGCATTTCTTGCAATGCTTTTTCAATACCAATTTTTCTTTGAGTTTTTTCTTGTTGCGAGTTGTAAAATTATTGATGCTTTTGCAAACTTCGCATTTCATTTTGACTAAATTTTCTCGTGCCATTTTTGTGAAAATTATTAATTATGAGCCGAGGAGAGGAGTTGAACCTCCAACCTACGGTTTACAAAACCGTTGCTCTGCCATTGAGCTACCTCGGCAATGCCCCTGGCAAAAATTTTAATTTTTTGTGCCGGTAGGGATTCGAACCCCCGTAGTCCGGAGGACACGTGATTTACAGTCACGCCCAGTTAACCACTTTGGTACCGACCCAATATATAAAATTTTAACTTTTTATTTATCTTGAGCCGACGAGCAGACTTGAACTGCTGACCTACTCCTTACCATGGAGTTGCTCTACCAACTGAGCTACGTCGGCGAAAAAGGTGCGGGGCCAACTGCTTGCCCTGTAGTCAAATGCGTAGCATTTGTACTTCAGGGAGCTACGTCGGCAAGCTTACGGGAAGATTATTTCAGGTCTCAATTTAACGGGAGAGCAAAAATTCCAGTTTTCTCATTTTGTAGCGGGCGCTACGGTTCAAAGGGTCGAGCTTGATCACTTGCTTATAGCACTCCTTGGCGTCTTGAAAGTTTTTAATTTCCATATAATATTCGCCCAAACGTTCATAGGCTTCCACATCCCGCGGATTAGCGGCAATTCTTTCAATTAGCAATTCTTCCAGCCGGTCTTTCATTTCCGCTTTCATTTGCGGGACAACCATCCGTTCGCTGATCATCGGCTTAATATCTTTTTCTTTTATTTCAATTTCCGGTTCTAATCCGGGTTTTTCCTCTTTTTTATTTATATTAATTTTATAGCGCATCAGCTTGTCCAGCGCGCTTTCTCTGCCGGTTTTTTCTATCTCCGCTAGCTGGGATTTTTCTTTTTCGGCTTTGGCCTGTTCTTTAGTCAAGAAACGCTGTTTTCTTTTTTCGCGGATGCGGTTGCTCCAGTGGCTGAACCGGGATTCCAGTTTCAGAAACATCAGTCGGAACCACCGCGTCAGCCTTTCCAAAACAGCCAGTGAGGCGCCCTTGACATTTTCCTTTTTTTCATGGGAAAAAACTTTTTTCAAAAAACTTTTTCTCGGCTGATTGGTTTCACCCTCTGCTGAAAAATCCTCCAATTCGATTTCCGCTACTTTGGAAGACTTTCTCATCAGGAATAAAATAATTCCGATAAGGCTGACGATGACTAAAATTGGCGGGATTATGGAATACAGCATAGCTATCTGATATCCTCCTTTTTTATTGTTACATATTCTCCTTTTTCTAATTTAATCTTAATTTTTTGCTCGATGGCATTGATTTCCACGACTGTTCCTTTGCCTCCGGCTGTTTCTATGATTGAGTAGAGTTCCGGCATACCCTTGAGCAGTTTCTGATATTGTTCCGCTTCATAGGCCAGACAGCACATCAATCGCCCGCAAAGCCCGGAAATTCTTTCTGAACCGCGATGGGCGATTTGCTGGACGCGCGCCATCTCGGTAGTGATGCTCTGCATATTACCCTTGAACCGAACGCAGCAAAGTTCCCGGCCACAGATTCCATAGCCTCCCAATCTCCGCGCCTCATCCCGCGATCCGATCTGCTGCATCCGCACCGATTTTTTAATTTTAGCGGAAACATCTTTGACTAATTTACGGAAATCGATTCGTCCGTCCGCTGTAAAAACAAAAATCACTTGCTTGCCGTCCAGACTTGCCAAAGCGTCAATTATTTTGATTTCCAGTTCCGCGTTTTTGGCTTCTGCCCGGCCGATTTTCAGGTACTCTTTCTTCTGGCTTTGGTTTTCTTTATAAACTTCCCGATCTCTCTGGGTAGCAACACGCAGTACTTTCAACTCCGGAGTTTCCTCCGTTTCTACTTCTCCTAAAACCGTTCCCAATTCATTGGCATATTCACCGGCCACAATAACTTTCTCGCCTTTTTTTAAATCTGCATCGCTTCCGTAAAGTTTGGGGCTTTCCCATGAATATACTGAAACTATAACTTTCATATGTTTAAATAATTCGCATACTACAGTTCGAAGCGGGAGAACTTTCCAACTTGGATATTCTCACCGATCTTGCCGATTTTTTCCGCAATCAAATCGCCTACCGTCAAATCCTGATTTTTCACGAACGGCTGGGTGAGCAAAGCTATTTCATCCCGGTATTTTTTTTCTTTGCCCTCCAAAATTTTCGGAAAAATAGCTGCTGGTTTTTTTTCAATTTTCAATTGTTCGGTCCAAATTTCTCTTTCTTTGGCAATTTCTTCAGCCGGAACATCTTCCGGTTTCGCATACTGGGGATTCATCGCCGCAATATGCATGGCGATATCTTTGGCTAGTTCTTTGAATTCCTCGTTGCGGGCCACAAAATCCGTTTCACAAAAAAGTTCCACCAGTGAGGCGATTTTTCCGTTGGTATGCACATAGGCAGCTACTACGCCTTCGCGGGCGCTCCGCTCGGATTTTTTAACTGCTTTTTCATGCCCGCGCTTTCTTAAAATTTCCACAGCCTTGGCTTCATCGCCCTTGGCATCCATGAGAGCTTTTTTGACTTCCACGACGCCGGCACCGGTTTTCTCGCGCAGTTTTTTTATTTTATCTAACATAAATGCAACTATGATTAATCTGCGAGTTATATTCAAATAATAAAAATATTCGTATCATTCGAATCGCTGATTCTATTTTACTTCTTTTTTCTCCGGGTTGCCAATTTTCTCCCGTCCGTCCAAAACGACTTTGGTCAGATAGGCCAGCATCAGTCGCAAGGAAGAAACCGCGTCTTCATTGGCCGGAATCGGATAATCAACATCGTTTGGATCCACATTAGTATCCACCAAAGCGATTATGGGAATGTGCATTTTTTGGGCTTCTTTGACCGCCAGATTGTCTTCTTTGACCCCGGTCACCAGAATTGCTCCCGGAAGCTTGGTCATATTTTTGATGCCTCCCATTTTTACTTGCAATTTTTCCAGCTCTTCGGACAATTTCATCTGCTCGAATTTGGTATAGCGGGAAAATTCGCCACGCTTGAATTTTTCCTGCGAGTCG
>JAPLXF010000005.1 GCA_026396205.1 Candidatus Moraniibacteriota bacterium
AATGTCTTTACAAAAGCTGCTATTACTGGCCAAACCGTTTTATTTAAGAAAACAGCCAGCCTACAAGTTAGTTCTGGAAGGGCGATTAAAAACCGGATAAACCAGTAAATAGTCATTACCATAGCGTACAGAACGTGGCAGATATAAAACATCGGCCAGAATGTCAGCATCGCTGGTGGACTTAATAAAATAACAAATCGCCACATCTTTTGAGCTATTGGCAAAGTACTCAAAATTAGTTCATTCCGTAATTTATTCGAATCAGGGTTCATTAGCAATCCAGTTGCTGTGCTAAATATAAAAAAGTAGCACGTGCAAAAAATTTGGATAATAAATATTTCTTTAAATATTAAACTCAATTTTAAAATAATGTAAATATTGAGAATAAGACAAATCAATATGCAAACCAGAGAAAGTAAATAGTTGCATACAAAACCTATTTCTTTCCAATTTGGTTCGTAAGCGATTGTCTTTTTCCATGCTTCGGATGCGCCGGCTATAACGCTTTTGAATTGATAAGCAAAGTAGCCGACAAATGTACCAGCCAAAAGGCCAATCCACCAGAAATACTTGTTGACTTCCAGAGAAACTATCGTTCCGATAAATGCTCCAAGAGCACAGGCGAAAAAAATTTTTAAAGATCTCATAATGTCCTCCTTGTTTGTTTGTGATTTTTTTCTTTGTTTTACTACACTATTGTAGCTTTTAATCCTAGTATAATCTTTAAAAAATGTCAACTCTGGCCTCCGGAATGGCGGACAGGATTTGGGTTTTTAGGTCGGCGCTGGTTTGGACGCAGTAGGGTGTTTCCAGCTTGGCGCCGTTGATATTGACGAAAACTTTAGCCGTGCCGGCTTCACAGCGGTCGAAATGCAGGGATAATTTTTTCAGCATTTCCGGGCTGGAATTAGGCGGCAGGGTGATGATAATCTTGAATTTATTCTGGTTATTAGAATGTACGTTATTTTCATGCGTTCGTTGGATTCTTTTGAAATGCTCCAGTTCCTGCTTGGTGATTTCTTTGGCGCTGTCGCAGAGCAGTTTGAATTCACCGTCTTTGTCGGAAATTTTTCCGCTGGCCCAAATAACTTTGTCTTCTTCCCAAAAAGAGGCGGTGGCTTCCAGCAGTTTCGGGAAAACCAGGATTTCCATTTTGCCGTCCATATCTTCAAGCATCACGAAAAGCATCGTCTTTTGGTTTCTAAGATAAACTTTATGGATATTGGAAATCACGCCGCCGACATTTACTGGCCGGCCGACGGTGTCCGGGCCGATGTCCCTGATCAGCACGCCGTTTTTTTCAAAATAATCGCGGTAATTTTTAGTCGGATGGTCGGAAATATAAAGTCCCAACAGTTCTTTTTCCCAAGTCAGCCTTTGTTTGGGAATTGCCGGTTCGGCTTCAGCCAATTTTATGTCCGGCATTTTTAAATCCTGGGTTCCAAAAAGGCTGGTCTGGTTGGAATTTCTCGTCCGCTCCAGATTTTTGGAATGGGCCAAAATATTTTCCATGGAGTTAAGAAGCTGGTTTCTCTCTCCAAAGCCTTCCAGCGCGCCGACTTTGACCAAGGCTTCCAGTGATTTCTTATTCAGGTCTTTATGCTGGACGCGTTCCACAAAATCAGTCAGGTTTTTAAATTTCCCGTTTCTTTTTCGCTCCTCTACAATTTCGTGGGCGATGGTATGCCCGACATTTTTAACGGCATTAAGACCGAATCTAATCCGTTCAATCTTTGTAGTGGGATCTATAATAACCGCAAACTCTTCAAAACTTTCGTTGATATGCGGCGGCAGGACTTCAATGCCCATATCCCGGCATTCGGCGACTTCAATCGCCACGCGGTCAATATTATCCTGGTCGGAAGTCAAGAGCGCGGCCATAAATTCAGCCGGGAAGCGGGCCTTGAGATAAGCGGTCTGGTAGCTGATAAGCGCGTAACAGGCAGCGTGCGAGCGGTTGAAGCCGTAGCCGGCAAAAGGCTCAATGAACTCAAAAATTTTCTCTCCGATTTTTTTATCAATGCCTTGTGTGACGCAGCCTTCTATGAATTTTTGCTTCTGTTCCTTAATCAGGGTAAAAATTTTCTTGCCCATGGCCTTTCGCAGCACATCGGCTTCGCCCAGCGTGAATCCGGCCAAAGCCTGGGCGATTTGCATAATTTGTTCCTGATAAACCGCCACCCCGTAAGTTTTTCCCAGAATCGGCTCCAGCTTGGGATGCAGATACCTTATTATCTTATGGCCGTGTTTCCCGGCGATAAAATTCGGAATCCATTCCATTGGGCCCGGCCGGTAAAGCGCGCCCATGGCAATTATGTCTTCCAGCACCGTAGGCTTCAAAAGCTTCAGATATCTTTTCATTCCCGAACTTTCAAACTGGAAAACGCCAGTAGTTTCCGCTTTTTGGAAGAGTTCAAAAGTTTTTTTATCATCCAGTGGAATATCATCAATATTTATTTCGGCTCCTTTGGTCTTTCTGGCGATCCGCAAAGTATTCTGGATGATGGTCAGGTTTTTCAGTCCCAAAAAATCCATTTTCAAAAGGCCGATTTTTTCCACGAAACTGGACTTAGTGGAAGAAGAATATTGCGTAACCGAACCGGCATCCGTGCCGATAATGTGCTGGATTGGGGTGTAATCAGTCACCGGATTTTTTGTGATGACTACGCCGCAGGCGTGCATGGACGCGTGGCGGACTACGCCTTCCAGACGCAAAGCGCTGTCGATTAATTTTTTAGCGTCAGCGCTGGAAGAATAAAGATCTTTGAATTCTTTCACGTTGACCAAGGCATTTTCCATGGAAGAAAATATAGGAATCATTTTGGCGGTCTTGTCGCAAAATTCATACGGGAGGCCTAATGCTCGTCCGGCATCGCGGATAGCCGCGCGCGCGGCCATAGTTCCGAAAGTGATAATTTGCGCCACATGACTGTCGCCGTATTTCTGGCGGACATAATCCAAAACTTCATCGCGCCGGTCGTCGGCAAAATCCATATCCACATCCGGCATGGAGATCCTTTCCGGGTTTAAAAATCTTTCAAACAGCAAATCGTATTTTATCGGATCAATATTAGTAATTCCAATCAGATACGAAACAAAGCTGCCGGCGGCACTGCCACGTCCCGGTCCGACGACAATGCCCTGGTCTTTGGCCCAGTTGACGAAATCCTGGACGATTAAAAAGTAAGAAGCAAATCCAGTTTTTTCAATAACGCCCAGTTCGTATTCCATACGGTCTCTTCGTATTTTATCAATATCGACATCATTTACCCCGTCAAATACGCCAGAGGCGTCCCCGCTAAAGCGGGGATTTGACTGGGTGAAGCGTTTTTTTAATCCTTCTTCAGTTAAATATCTTAAATAACTGGTAGCCGTATAACCTTCCGGCACATCAAAATGCGGAAGTTGGGTTTCACCCAGTTTTATTTCCAAATTGCATTTATCCACTATCGCTTGTGTATTGGCAATGGCTTCCGGTGTTTCTTTGAAAGCGTCGCTCATTTCTTCCGGGCTTTTCAGATACAGTTCAAAATCCATCAGATTCATCCGGTCTTTATCGGTAACTTTTTTGTTAGTTTGAATGCAGAGCAAAATATCCTGAATGACATTATCTTCTTTTTTCACATAATGGATGTCATTGGTGGCCACCAGCGGGATATTATATTTCTTGGCAATTTTAATGAGAGCTTGGTTGGCCACGGCTTGATTGGAAAATTTGGGATGATTTTGCAGTTCCAGATAAAAATTGCCTGCTCCAAAAATATCCTGATATTCCAGCGCCAGTTTTTCCGCTTGTTCCAAATTGCCGGCAATCGCTGACGCTGGCACTTCGCCTTCGGCGCAAGCGGAAAGCCCAATCAAGCCTTCGGCGTATTTTCTAAGTGTCGGTCGGTCAATGCGCGGCTTGTAATAAAAGCCTTCCATATGGGCGATGGAAATAAGTTTCATCAGATTTTTATAACCCTTGTCATTCTTGGCCAAAAGTATCAAGTGGTATCTTTTTTTATCTACACTATCATTATTTTTACTTTTCAAATCGTGGCAGACATACATTTCACAGCCGATAATCGGTTTGATTTTTCTTTCTTTGCATTTGATGAAAAATTCAATGGCGCCGTAAAGCACGCCATGGTCGGTGATGGCGATGGAATCCATTTCCAGCTGCTGCGCGCGGTCAAGAAGATCGTCAATCTTGGCAAGACCGTCGAGCAGGGAATAGTGAGTGTGAACATGGAGATGGGTGAATTTAGGCATAATTTATAATTTCTAATATCTAATTTCTAATCAAATCCCAATTCAGTAATAAATAAATTTTAAAACATTTAATCATTGAGAAATTTAAAATTCATTAAAAATTAGAAATTAGAAATTAAAAATTTGAGCGAAATAAAAAACCGGTCGATATAAATGATACGCCAGTCTTTGTAAATAAATAAAATTTTTGCCATATGAGTGCTCTTCCTCCATTTCCCCGGTTGCCCTGTGGGTTTTGCGAGAAAGAAATTACCGTCTGCATTATAGCACAACTTATAAAAATTGGGAAAATGTGGCAAAAATAGCAATTTGACAAGAGTTATTAGGGGGGGGGTATTATTAAGTTAGATAATTATTAACTAATAAAAAAATGGAATCAATGGAAAAAATTCAACCAAAAGTTGAAAAAAAATATACTAAAGAAGAATTAGACGAAATAGAAAAGAAACAAGAGGATCTTTATGGAACAGTAGAAAAACAAGGCGAGTTTTCTGAATTAGCCAGAGCTTATATTCGGCATGAAAGGAACATTGAATACTCAAATGAAATGAAAGAAACTATCAATAAATTTTATACACAGTTAAAAAAGATTCCTCCTGGACATGGATTGGCATATCTAATAAAGAGCTATTCAAACAATTGGGGAAATCTAGCATCAATAATAGAAAATCATAAAGATATCAAAGAAGATTTAGAAAAATACGGAGTTGATTTATCTATCCTTGAAAATTCTATTAAATTAGCACAAGAAAAAGATTTTGAATTAACTGTTTCACTGAAAGAAGGATTTGAATGTGAAACTATAGGGGATGAACCAATGGACGATTATAGGGATAATTTTAGAACGCGAAGGATTACCTTAAAAGGAATAGGAGAATTTGAAGGTGCTTATTATACTCATTATGGATATTTTAAAGAAATGTAATTTTTTAAAAATAATTAATTAACAAAAAAACATGAATGAAAAAATAAAGTATCCAAATGTTAGAAAAATTCCAGCCGATATGCTACCTAAAGAAACAGATAAATCAAATGAAATACCGACTCCTGACAAAGAAAGAGATCCCGAATCAGAAATTGTTATTTGTGAATTAAATTCTGTAAGTAATTCTCTGGAAGATATTGTTAAAAAACACGAAGATTATTTTACAGTAATGGGCACAGATGAGATTGAAAAGATTAAAGATATTATTTTCCACTTAACTGCAAAAATGGAGAAAACGCAGGAAAGAGCCAAGCAAATGTAAAGAAGATTTCTATTGTTAAATAAAAAAGCATCGAGCTAATCTCTTGGTGCTTTTTTCTTTGCCCGTTTTTTTTCATTATATTTAAATGTGATATCTGTCTAACTAAAACCTTGACATATTTTGCTATCGCAATTTTTGTCAATAATCATCAATTTGTTTTTTATTCCAGCAACTTATACTACATTTAACTATAAATTATTAAACATTGACATATTTTGCTATAGCAAAATATGTCAATACGTGGTATTATTTTAGCATAATGGGCTAATATTTTATATGCACATAGCGAAAAATAAAGACTTAGCAAAGTTAATACTTAAAGGGCTATTGATAACCGGCGCGGTGGCGGTGGCTTCCACGTCGCCAATGTTTGTTTCTTTGGCTCTGCCAAAAGTTAAAAAATATCTGGCTTATAAAATTAAGAACAGGAAAAAAAGAGAAAAGAGATTTTACAATACTTTCTATTATTTGAAAAAGAATGATTTGATAAATTTTGAAAACCATGGCGGTCAAATATATATTTCCCTAACCAAAGAGGGCAAAAAAAGGGCAGGAAAATACCAGATTGACGATCTGGAAATCAAAAAACCCGATAAATGGGACGGTTATTGGAGGATTCTGATTTTTGATATAAAAGACAAAGAAAAATTGAAAAGGGAAGCGTTAAGAGGTAAAATTAAAGAGTTGGGGCTTTTTCAGCTTCAAAAAAGCGTGTGGGTTTATCCATATGAATTTCAAAAGGAAGTTAAACTTTTGCGCTCATTTTTTGGGTTAAATCAAGAAGAAATGGAAATTATAACCGCTAACCGAATAGAAAACGATAAAAAATTAAGAGCTCATTTTCATTTGGCATAACCGATTATCATTGATAATAAGTTTGACATTTTTTGCTATAGCAAAAAATGTCAATATGTATAATATAATTTTTTTATTTAAAAAAGTATGAGTAAAATAAATTTGGAAAAATATCCTAATTTAAAGCTGGTTAAGCCGTTAAAATGGGAAGAAGTCTTTGACATCTGGCGGCAAAATGAAGCCAGCGACCCGAAATGGATGGAACATTATAAAAGTCGCGGCTTTGCAACCTGGGAAGCCTGGCGGGAAACTTATGCCGTTCCTTTTAAATGTGCCGAAGCGGATTGGGGATTTTATGTAATTACTAATCCCTTGCAAGATATTCCTAATTTCTGCGGCGGACCATTCCGGGGTTGGAAAGAAAACCATTACGGAGAAAAAGATACTATGACTTTTGCGAAACTGGCCAATCTTGACCATTTCCAAAATTTTTACAAAACGGAAGATATTATCAAAAATTTTCCTAATGGAACTATTATTTCCGGAATGGAAGTTGATGGCGATATTTATATAATTGAAGGCATGCATCGCTGCCTGGCGATAGCCTTGGCTAAAAAAAGAGGGCTGGATATGCCAATTGACATCAAAATTGCCCTGGCCAAATCGCCGCAGGGAAAATTGCCGCTGGTTGGAATGAATTTAAGCTATAAAAAACCGGATGAAGCAAAATAATCAATCTTTCTTTAAATACGAGCAAAGTTTTATTCAACAAGGCTTTGATTTTGTAATTGGCATTGATGAAGTCGGAAGAGGACCGTTAGCCGGACCAGTTGTTGCTTGCGCTGTCGCGCAAAAGAATTACGATTTAAGATTTAAGAATTACGATAAACAGTTCGATTTAATAAAAGATTCAAAAATGCTATCCGCTAAACAGCGGGAAAAATTATTTGATTTTATACACGAAAATTTTCATGTCGGAGTTGGCATTTGCGACCATAAAACTATTGACCGGATGAATGTTTTGCAGGCAACATACCTAGCGGCCAAGAAAGCACTGTCAGATTTATTTAAAAAGGTAGAAAAAGATACCCCGAAAAGCCTGACGGCCACGGGGCAGGCAAGAAACAATAACCAAACAAATTCAAAATTCAAAATTCAAAATTCAAAATTCATTATTTTATTTGATGGTAATAAAATAATACCGAATCTAAGTTTTGAGCAAAGAGCAATTGTCAACGGCGACAAAATCGTAAAATCCATTTCGGCCGCGTCCATTATTGCCAAAGTGACGCGGGACCGGATAATGCTCCAAATGCACCAGAAATATCCCCACTACCATTTCCATAAGCACAAAGGCTACGGAACCAAATTGCATATGGAAAAACTCCAAAGACATGGCCCATGCAAAATCCACCGCCAAAGCTTCCGGCCGGTGAAAATATTGACAAAAAGATAATTTTATAATATATTTAGCTGTTCTAAGTTCCTAAACAATTAAATATAAAGGAGAGGATATGCAGATAAAGAGAGGAAGCTATAGATGTGCAATCATTATCGGCAATTTAGTTTTCAAAGTGCCAAGAATATTCCGTTTTAAAATGGCATTTAAAGCAGTTGCTCGTAGCTATGCTAAAAAAACAACCGAAAGAATATATTTTTTATTACGGAATATGAAACATGCCTGGAATTGTTTTTGGGCT
>JAPLXF010000072.1 GCA_026396205.1 Candidatus Moraniibacteriota bacterium
TAGTTTTAGGTTTAATTATTAGTGTTTCTATTTTACCATAATTTGCCTTTTTGCGAAAAATGAGATACTTTGCTACTATAAAGCCATAATAATTAACTTTAAAAAAATGGAAAATACAACTGTTTCCGAAGGAGAAAAGCCTAAAAAGAAGATGCCAATGTGGAAAAAAATACTGATCGGCATTGGGGTTTTTATAATCGTGGTTATCATTCTGGCCTTTTCCGCTACTTCCGGTATTGTGAAGGTGGCTGAAAAGCAGCTGAATCTGATTGCTAGCGGTGACCTTAAGGGTGCCTATGCGCTAACTTCGCAGGAATTCCAGCGATCAGTCAGCTATGATAAATTTATGGCTTATGTGAACAATTATGAAGTGCTGAAAAACTACAAAGGTCATACATTTACTTCGCGGGAAACTCAAGGTGACACCGGCACTATCAAAGGAACTCTTACCGCCAAAGATGGAACCGCCGCGCCGGTGGAATATAAATTTATCAAGGAAAAAGGAGAGTGGAAAATTTTGTCCGTTGATTTAAGCTCTACCGGAGGCACAAACACCAATACAAAGGCTAATACTAGCGCCAGCACTAACACCAGTGGCAATATGCAAACTTTCTCCGATTCGGCGCTGGGTTATGCAATCCAGTATCCCAAGGATTGGACCGTGGAGAAAAAAGATTCCGTCACCGTCCTTTTCAGCGGCCCCAAGGAAAAAGACATGTTTGATGTTACGCTCAATATCCAGAATTTGGCTTCCACCAACCGCGGAGGAAAATATGCCGACAATAATGACGTGGTGAAAGATTTGAAAAATCAAATTAAAAGCATAGACAAAAACGCCACTTTCAGCGATGCTACCGATATCACTTTTAAGCGAACTGACGGAATGGAACTGACGGCCAAAAGCTTTGCCACTAAATTTGTCAATCAGGGAAAAAACTTCGCCATTATGCAGATTGTGGTGCCTCACGGCGACAGTCTGACTTTCCACGCTATCGGCTACACGGCTCCAATTGAAAAATTTGAAAAATATCTGGATTTGGTACAGTCCATACTGGAAACTTTTACCATCAGCAAGTAGAAGAATAAATTTTTAGTATTTAAAAAATAATCCCGCTTAGATGGGATTATTTTTTAGTTCCATTTTATATAAGCCTATTATAAATTAAAAGAAGTTTTAGCTAAATTAACTTTCGGTAGTTTTGGTCAGGATAATGCTGTCTAACCAAGTCAGGATGATGGCGGCGGCTGCAAAAATCAGCAACAGAAAATTTAAAGACAAATTATTCATAGGCTAAAGATATTTTCATATTTTAATTGCCGGCCTGACAATTACCTCAGCGTCCAGCCGCCGTCCACTACAATTATCTGGCCGGTAATATAATCTGATTTTTCCGAGGCCAGAAAAACTACGGTATTGGCAATGTCTGCCGGCTGGCCCATCCGCGCTAATGGAATCAGAGAAATAGTCTGTTTCTGGGCTTCTTCGGTCGATTTAGCCCCCGGCGTATCGATTGCTCCCGGCGCCACGGCATTGACGGTAATTTTTTTCGGAGCCAGTTCCAAAGCCAACGCTCGGATCATTCCGTTGATGCCGCCCTTGGAGGCACAATAATGGACCAAGCCTTCAAAACCAACGAAAGACGCGATGGAGGAAATATTGATAATCCGCCCGCCGGCCGGCATAATTTTGACTGCCTCTTGCGAACAGAGAAAAATACTTTTCAGATTTATATTAATTACTTTGTCCCAATCCGCCTCGGTCATTTTTTCAAACGGCACAAAAGGAAAAATGCCGGCATTATTGACCAGCACGTCCACTCGGCCATAGTCTTTAGTGGTTTGGCTGAAAAGCTGTTTCACTTCGCCTGCATTAGAAACATCGCATTTGACCGCCGAAGCTTTAACGCCGATTTTTACAATTTCCTCGGCTACTTTCTGGCAATTTTCCAGATTAATATCGGCCACGACGACATTATAATTCTCTTTGGCTAAAGCCAGCGCAATGCCCCGGCCAATACCGGCACCCGCCCCGGTTACGACAGCGATTTTATTTTCCATATGGTCTTGTCCCGTGAAATTGCCCGGCAAAAGCGAAGCTTTATTTCACTGGGATTATTTTATGATTTATGCTTTTTATTATACCACTAAAAAAGCGCTCTTGACACGGTTTTGGGGACTGCTATAATAACCATATACCTCCCCCCTAGGTATGTTAATAAAACTTAAACCCCAAATATATGCTTGTCGAAAACAAGAAGAAAAAAATCCTGATCAATCTCAAAAAAACTTCCAGCCTGCTGGCCAAAATTGCCGACATGGTGGAAAAAGACTGTTACTGCATCGAGGTGATGCAGCAAAACCTGGCCGCCATCGGCCTGCTCCGTTCCGCCCACGAAATGCTGATGGCCAACCACCTGAACACCTGTTTCCGCTCGGCCATGGCTTCAAAAAACGAAAAAAAGAAAAACCAGATGACGGCAGAAATCTTAAAAGTAACCAATTTATACAATAAATAAAAATGGAAAATAAAGAAAAAACTTGCTGTACCCAAACAAAAAATATTAAACCCGAGGGAATCCTGTCCGGCATTTTGTATGGCCTGATTCCCCATTCTTTTTGCATCGCCCTCATTTTAGGCTCGGTCATCGGCGCTACGTTGGCCACGGCTTGGTTGAAAAAATTCCTGCTGACCCCGCATTTTCTGGAATTTTTACTCTTAATCTCGCTCCTGCTGGCTTCCGTTTCGGCCGCAATTTACTTGAAAAAGGCCGGCTGCCTGTGCCTAGCTGGCGCCAAAACCAAATGGAAATACCTGGCCACCCTTTTTTCCACCACCCTTTTGGTTAATTGGCTAATGTTTTTCATCATAATTCCGTCTTTAGCTAACGCCACTTCAAAAGTCCCGGCCAGTCCGGAAAAACAGCTGGCCAGCTTGTCCATCAGCGTCCAAATCCCCTGCACCGGCCATGCCCCTTTGATAATTGACGAGCTCAGGAAAAACGACCCGGATTGTTCCGTCACGTTCAAAGCCCCCGGCACTTTTGAAATACGATATGATCCCCGGGAAATCTCGCCGGAAAAAATAATCTCAGCGGAAATTTTTAAAACCTATCCGGCAACGATAAATAATTAAAATGGACCCGTATCTGATTTACGCGGATATGGGAAGTAAAAAGGTCGATCATTTAATAGTTTTACGTCGCGAAAAAACTATTAAACCATTAAGTAATTAAAATAATTCACCCTATGGAATAATCCCGCTGGGCGGGATAATTTCCTCCGCCTGCCTGCCGGCAGGCAGGGAAATTTATTCCACAGGGTAAATAAAAAATATGGAAGAAAACAAGAAGTGCCCTTGCCCATGCGGTTGCAGCGAAGGCAAGGAATGCACCTGCAATCCTTGCAAGTGCGGCCCGGAATGCGATTGCGGCTGCAATAAGTAAACTCGAAAAAACCATCCCGAATAACCGGGATGGTTTTTTTAATTTGACTCCGTGGGCAGGATACAATTAAAAATTGGAAGCGATGAAGATATAATCCTATCCTTTGTTCCCTTTTTTCTTCACATTTTTGATGCCTCTATTTTTAACTTTTCCTTCGAGGCGGGAAGCTCGGCGCGGATTATCTTTCCCGATTTCTCTAAAATCTTTTTGATAGATAGTTTTTTTATTCATATTTTTATTTTACCACAAAAAGTTCTAACGTTACATTGGGGTATAAAAAAATAAGGTTTAAATAAGTTTTGAAAAGTTTAGCTCCTCCTACTGAACAAACTTACTTGCCTGCCGGCCCGCTTCGCCGAATCGAGGCGAGCAGGCAGGGAACTTTAGATTGAAGAGAAATTATTAAATCGCTGGAAAAAAAGTGGCTATTTTCTGATATCTGCATCTTAAAAAATTTACTTTTATCAGATTTATGGCATAATAAAGCTACAGTACTCCGGGACATCGCAATCACTATTTATTTTTAAAAGCAAATACTTATAAAATGATTTCAAAACGAAAAAATATTGTCATATTTTTTATTGCTACATTGTTTTTATTTTTTAATTATGTTCCCGGCATCCGTGCTACCGGCATACACACATTTAGCCTAAATGATGAAGGCAAATATTTTATTGATTACCGGGATGGCCTTGATCCAAATACAGTCCATGCATTCAGAAATAAGATTATAAAATTAATGCCCGTCCTGGAAAAATGGGGCGGCACGAGCATTGACAAATTGGAAATAGCTATAATTCCGGATTCTTTCGGCCAATACCAGGCGGCCTATGGAGATACCGATATTTGGCAAACCATGGGAATCATCGACAAGCGGGGCCTGGATTTGATTTGGGCCGCAGCCAGACCGCAGGAAAAAATAATCGCGATTAAAGAGGGAGCTTTAAATAAGCCGCCTGTTAATCACGAAATGTGCCATTTAATCGAGTACCCTTTTGAATTTGATCAATATTTTTCCGAAGGCCAAGCCGATGTCTGCAGCCTGTATATCCGCCAAACGCTCGGGCTTACTTATGGCCCTAATGATGAAGACCAGCTTTCCGGAGATCAACTCAAGGAGGCTTACGCCAAGCTTTCTCCCCAGGAAAGAAAAATATATGGCGCCAAAAGGATAACTGATGTCTACTCGCCTTTTTACGAGACTGGTCAGACATTTATTGAAAAACTTTTGGCCCAAGCCGGCACAGGCGACCTCTCCCGGCTCTATATGAATTTACGCCGCGATTTTTCCGGCGTGGCGAAAAAATACCAGGATTATCCGATAGATCTTCATTTGCTCACCAACCATGGCCAGGATATTCTCTTGGAACTGGCGTTTTCTTTCTATAGTCCGGCCGGACAGGAAGTCCTGATGTGCGAGTCTATCAAAACGTATGGCGACCAAGTCGCTGCTGTTTTTCCCGAATTTGGTTTTCCCAAACCGACCAATTGCGAGGCCAAGATAAAGAATTATAACCAAAACCAGCTGGCTGCCTATGATGATTGGATGCGCTGGATTAGAGAGAGCAAAGTTTCTTCGGGTAGGGTTGTAACCCGCCGAAAAAGAATTGTTCAAGCTACCGAACCGGATAAATGGAAAGGTAGTGAAGTTCCCAAAAAAGAAAATGGCCAGTCGGAACTTGCGGTTCAGATACTTATTATAACTACATCTTCCTTGGTAGTAATAATTCCTGCCATTTTAGGCTTTGCGCTCTATCATTACATTCAGAAACGAAAGAAAAATAAGACAAAATAGAGCTTTCATAAAATATTATAGCTTAATATAAAAAGAGGCTTATGTAAGCCTCTGATTTTTTGGCTCCGGCGGTAGGATTCGTCCGCCAGCTGGCGGACTGCAACCAATTAATTAGGCATTTTAAAGTCAAAGCTCCGGCGGTAGGATTCGAACCTACAACCAATTGATTAACAGTCAACTGCTCTACCATTGAGCTACGCCGGAATAAAATTTTTAATAAACTGTCTTCCTCTATAACTTTTTAATTGTTTTTCTCTAATGAGAGCTGCTTTTCTACTATTTGTTTCTTCCTTATATATTAAAATCCATTCTCCGTCAAATTTTGCGGTATAACTATTTGGAAACGTTTTATTATTATGCATTTTCAACCGAACTTCTAAATTTTCACACTGCCCTATGTATAACTTTTTATGTTTCCTATTGTAAATGGCATAAATTAAATACATATGAACTGCTCTACCTCCGCCGTCCGCCAGCTGGTCGGAGGCGGAGAGCTACGCCGGAGCGAAAGTTTGGTGCGGGGCCATTGAGCGGAATATAATTTGCAGAAATAATTTTACCAGAAAAATCAGAAATAATCAACCCCGTTAGAAAAATAAAATTCTATTTATTTTAATCCAATTTTTCTAACGGGGTCAAGCCTAATAGTCTTTAAGTTTTTTCAGTGACCCGTGCTCCCGGATTTTTTCCAGTGCTTTGGCTTCAATTTGTCGGATGCGTTCGCGGGTCACGCCGAATTCCTGCCCGACTTCTTCCAGGGTATGGATGACGCCGTCTTCCAGTCCGAAACGGATTTTCAGAATTTTTTGTTCCCGGGGAGTGAGAGAATCTAAAATTTGTCCGATGTGGTCTTTTAATAATTTACGTGAAGCTGACTGGTTGGGCATAATGGTTTCTGTGTCTTCAATAAAATCTCCCAGCACGCTGTCATCGTCTGAATCGCCCACAGAAGTTTCCAGCGACACCGTTTCCTGCGAAATTTTCATAATGTGCCGGATTTTATCCACGTCCAGTCCCATTTCTACGGCAATTTCTTCCGGCAGCGGTTCGCGCCCCAAATCTTGAACCAGCCGTCGGGTGATCTGCGTAAATTTATTGATAGTTTCCACCATATGCACCGGAATGCGGATAGTGCGCGATTGGTCGGCCAGCGCCCGCGTAATGGCTTGGCGGATCCACCATGTGGCGTAAGTGGAAAATTTATAGCCTTTGCGGTAATCAAATTTTTCCACCGCCCGGAAAAGCCCAATATTGCCTTCCTGGATCAAATCCAAAAGCGAAAGATTGTGCGAACGGCCAACATATTTTTTGGCAATTGAAACCACCAAGCGCAGATTGGCTTCGGT
Organism: Candidatus Moraniibacteriota bacterium; assembly: GCA_026396205.1. Classification (GTDB taxonomy): domain Bacteria; phylum Patescibacteriota; class Minisyncoccia; order Moranbacterales; family UBA2206; genus JAPLXF01. Next base: position 6,585 of record JAPLXF010000072.1, read on the forward strand.
TAATTTCTGCTTAGCTTGCGGATCGCCCTTCTCAATGCGTTTGGCTAAAGATACTTCCTCTTCTGATTTCAAAAGATCGACGCGCCCGATTTCCCGCAGATACATCTGGACCAGATCGGCTGAAGATTCTCCGATTTCTGCCGGGACTTCCAGCAATTCTTTCTTCTTGGATTTTTTCTTGCCGGATTTTTCCGCTTCCAGATTTTCGGAAATCTGGTCGGTTTCCATTCGGATAATTTCATCAGAACTTAAAACCCTGACACCTAGCGTTTCCAGTTTTTCATACAGCTGTTCCAAATCGCTGATACTTTTTTCCGCGTCCGGAATTACATGCAAAATTTCATCTTCCGTGATAAACCCGCGCTGTTTGCCCCGATTGACCAGTTCGCCGATAAGATCTCCGGCTTGGGGATAAATTTCTTCGGCGGTCCGCTTGGTTCTCTGAACTGTCTTTTTTAAATTCTTTTTGCTCCTTGCCTTGGGCGCTGGTTTTTTTCTGAATTTACGAAGAACTTTTTTATTTTTCTTCGCCAGCTTTTTTTTCTTGGCCACGGATTTTTTTGATTTTATTTTTTTAGATTTGCGCATAAATTACGGTTAAAAGAATCCTCTGCGGATTTAAAATTATTTCTGCCCTAAAATCTCGTTAAATTGCTGTTTTAAGAATAAAACTGCATCTTGGTCGCCCTTCTGCTCGGCGCTTTCCAAATCACGGGAGATTTGCTGCATTTTTTCCCGTTTAATTTCGTGTTCTATTTCAGTTACTAATTCCTTGGCTTCTCGCAAAGGATCTGCCAGTTCCGTTTCTTCTAGGACATTATTCAGGCCAAGGCGGTATCTTTTTCCAAAATAAACCTGCTCGATTTGAGCTTTTTTTTCTTGATCATCAATCGATTTAACCAGCTGGTCAAAATCAAAGCCGATTTTTTCTCCTTCATCTGCTATAAATTTTATAATTTCGCTGTGGGAATAAATAATTTCATTTTCCTTTTTTATATTTTTCCAGACTTCCGGATAAACCAGCATCAGGCCGGCCAAACTATTCAGCAGAGTTTCGATTTTTATTTTTTCCGCAAAAGAATTTTTGAAAGCAGTCTCGTCGCTTTTATATTTTAGTTTCTCTTCCAGTGTAGCTTTCCTGAGAGTATCGGTCAATACGGATTCACCGATTCCCAGCCGTTCGGCCAGAGCTTTAACCCAGTGGCTTCTTTCGATGGCATTTTCCACGGCGCTGATCATGGCTATCAATTCCCCGGTGATTTTTCTTTTGCCTTCCGGGCTTTTTCGGTCATAGCGGGAAAAAGACCGATCAAAAAGATAATCCATCGCCCGCTTGGATTTTTCCGCTGCCGCCAGAAAAATCCGGGGATCCTTTTGGACAATATCGGCCGCGTCTTTGCCGCCGGCCAGCTCCACTACTTGGACATCCATATCTTTGGTAAAACCGAGCGCGATGCTTTTTTTGGTAGCCGCTTCCCCGGCGTTGTCCATATCGAAACACATTTTAATGGTTTTGGTGTAACGCTTGATAATATCCACCTGATCCGGCGTGAGCGCGGTGCCGGAAACCGCCACCACATTTTTAATCCCGGCTTGGCTGGCGGCAATAACATCCATATTGCCTTCCACCAAAAGCACATTATCTTTCGTGCGCATAACCGCCTTGGCCTTATCAATGCCGTAGAGCGCCCGGCTTTTGTGGTAGACTTCGGTTTCGGGAGTATTGACATATTTGGCCTGCGATTCATCGCCGCCGGGAGCCACCCGGGCGCTGAAACCGACCACTCGGCTATTGACATCCGCAATGGGAAAAATAATTCGGTCACGGAAACGGTCATAGCAATTGGAATTTTGTCCCGCCTTGGCGGGATTGAAGTTTTGAATTTGTTTGTGATTTGGAATTTGGGATTTGGAATTTTGATTGGCATTCTTATCTACAAGCAATCCGGTTTTTTTAATATCTTCTATTTTATATCCTCTTCCTGTTAAAAATGTCAGCAGATTTCTCCAGCCCGGCGGAGCATAGCCCAGCCTGAATTCTTTGATAGTTTCTTCTTTTAATCCACGGCCTTTGAGATAATTCAAAATTTTTATCTTGCCATTGCCTTTCCAAAGCTGTGTTTCATAAAATTTAACGGCTAGTTCCAGAATTTCCAAAGTTTTATTTCTTTCGGCTGCCAGTTTCGGATTGGCTATTTTTAACTGCACTCCGGCTCTTTCCGCCAGCAGTTTGATAGCCTCGCGGAATTCAATGCCCTCGATTTCCATAATGAAGCCGAAAATATCTCCGCCCTTTCCACAGCCAAAGCAGTGCCAAATGCCCTTGTCTTCGCTGACCATGAAAGAGGGAGTTTTTTCGTTATGAAAAGGACAGAGCGCCCGATAATTGGCCCCTGCCTTGTCCAAACGAATATAATCTTTCAGCACGTCACTTACGCTTAAACGCGCCTTTATCTCTTCGGTGTCTGAATTCATCATAAAAACACTATAATATACTACACCGCTAAAATCAAAAAATTCCACTGGCGCGGAATTTATTCAGCGGGGATGGTCCCGCCTTGGCGAGATGACTTACTGCATTTTATAATGCGGGGACGGCCGGACTCGAACCGGTGACCTACTGCGTGACAGGCAGTCGCTCTAACCAACTGAGCTACGCCCCCATTGTCATTTTTGTACCAGGGGTGAGATTCGCCCCAAATCATTCGACGGGGTAAAAACTCACGACCTTGGGCTTACTCGCCCCTACACCAAAATGCCGTACCGGCGAGTGGAATCGAACCACTGACCTTAGGCTTATGAGTCCTACGCTCTAACCAGCTGAGCTACGCCGGCATTTTGGTGCTGGGGTGAATCCTGTGCTTTTTGAGCTACCCTGGCATACTTAAAAAATATTTCATTTGTTTTTTTAAATATTTCCTTCCCGACCCGCCATTAAGGAATTTCTCTCTGCCTAAAGCATCTCTTTTATTCCTATATCCTTAAAAATAAATCAATCTCCACGATTTCTTATCTTGGGTAGTTTTTCCGCCTTTCCCGCTATTGTGGTCTTTTACTCTTTTATTGATATCTTCAGTAAAACCGATATACCAACTTATATCGAATACGTTTTCCAAAAGATATACATAATAAAACATACTCTCTTGTTTTATTTTTGTCGCTTAAAATCATTTGCTGAATTTATGATTTCTAGTGGGAACGCAGAGTGAAAATTTTAAAAAATTTTCACCGCGTCCCACCACGACGAAAAATCAATTTCATTGATTTTTTGTTTTGCGGTGTTGCGGGGCCCGGACTCGAACCGGGAACCTTGTGGTTATGAGCCACACGAGCTGCCAATTGCTCCACCCCGCTATGTAAAATTACCGTGCTAATCACGCAACAGATTATAAAAAATTTATAACCTCTTGCGTGACCACCTTTATCTCGTGATCCCGCTTAGTGGGATTTTACGGGGTATAAAATAAAAAAGACTATTCCTTAGTTTACTTGTTAAAAGAGCCTTTGTCAATCTTAAACCTCCAGACTCTTAAAAAAGGTTTCGTAGGTGTTCAAGACTTTTTGAGCAGTTTCATGGTTTACCACTAAATTCTCGTCGTGAACCACCTGATTATTGATTTCGTGCGCATCTTTAATTTCAGCCAAATTTTCAATTTCTCCCGGTCCGACTTTTTCCAGCCGTTCGCCAAAATTGTCTCCCCGATAGCCCATTTGGGCAAAAAATTTTCCGGCAATTTGATCGGCTTCAATGATAGCAATTTTAAATTCTCTTTCTTCTCCGGTTTCCAGCCGTTTTTTGAGTGCCTCCCAGCGCTGGTAAAATTTATTCCTTTCTTTTTCTGTCGCCAATTCTTTGGGAATATCGGTTCCATATTTAAAGTAGCGCAGATTAGCGCCTAAACCCCGGTTGACCAAAAGCAAAATAAGATCGTATATAATAACAGCCAGATAGATTCCCAATATAATTTTGACAACTAAAAAAGCCGTTGAATGGTAGAAAACCATTATTTCCTGCGATAGATTGGATAAAAATGCGCTCATATTTTTTCTATCTCCTATTGTAACATGATTTAGCGAGTTTCATAGGCGTGGCCCGCCCGCAACAAATTTTCTTCGTCAAACCATTTGGCCATCAGCTGAAATCCAAATGGCAGCTGGCCGACTTTCTCCGCCGGTATGGATATGGCCGGTATCCCGACAATGTTGGCGGTGATGGTGAAAATATCGGCCAAATACATTTCTAGCGGATTTTCAGTCTTCTCGCCAATTTTGAAAGCGGGCGTGGGAGAAGTTGGCGTTAGAATCAAATCAATTCCGTCAGCTGACGGATTAAAAATTTCTGCGTATTCTTGTTTGATTAAAGCCCTCACTTTTTGGGCGCGCAGGTAATAAGCTTCGTAGTATCCCGAAGAAAGCGCGTAAGTTCCCAGCATTATCCGCCTTTTAACTTCCGTGCCTAAGCCGTATTTTCTGGTATCCAAATATGTTTCCAGCAATGTTTTAGGCATCCCGGCTGAATTCATTTCTGAATCGTCCTTATCATCAACTCGCATTCCGTATTTTATTCCGTCAAACCGTGCCAAATTGGAGCTGACCTCACAGGGCATAATAATATAATAGGCCGGCAGCGCGTATTCGGAATATGGCAATTCAATTTCTTTGATTTTCGCTCCCAGTTTTTTATATTCGGCAATAACATTTTCCATTGATTCTTTCACTTCTTTGCCTAAATTATCGAAATATTTTTTTACAATTCCAATCTTCAATTCTTTAACTTCTCCATTTAAATATTTCGTATAATCTTTGCCGGAACTTTGCGCTGAAGTGGCATCCATTTTATCTTCTCCGGAAATTATACTCAAAATTATCGCCGCATCTTCCACTGTTTTAGTTATCGGTCCGATTTGGTCCAAACTGGATGCCATCGCGATGGCGCCATAGCGGGAAACCCGCCCATAGGTCGGCTTAAGGCCAACTGCTCCGCAAAAGGCCGCCGGCTGGCGGATAGAGCCGCCAGTGTCCGTTCCTAAAGCCCAAACGGCCAGATCGCCCGCTACCGCCGCTGCCGAACCGCCGGAAGATCCGCCCGGCACTCTTTTCAAATCGGCCGGATTTTTGGTTGGGCAATAGGCGCTATTTTCCGTGGAAGAGCCCATGGCAAATTCATCCAAATTGGTTTTGCCTAAAATTACCGCACCGGCTTCTTTTAAATTCTTTATCACCGTGGCGTCATAAGGCGCAATATAATTATCCAGAATTTTTGAGCCGGCCGTGGTTCTGATTCCGGAAACACAGAGGTTGTCTTTGATAGCACCCGGGATGCCTTCCAGAATTCCGATAGCCTCTCCGTTTTTTATTTTCTGATCCACTTTATGGGCTTGTTCCAAAGCCAGTTCTTTAGTAAGAGTCAGATAAGCAAAAATATTTTTATCTTTCTTGGCAATATGGGAAAAATATTCTTCAGCCAATTTAACTGCAGTTGTTTTACCGCTTATTAATTTTTCGTGCAAATTTTTAATCATTGAATAAATTGTCATTCCGAGCTTGTCGAGGAATCTATTTAATTACATAGAGATCCTTCGACTACGCTCAGGATGAAATCGGTTCAGAGAACAGATTTTACTTTATCAAAATTATATTTTTGTTCCGGAAACATTTTTATAATTTTTTCTTCATCTCCGAAAACTTCCGCTCTGTCTTCCCTCTCAATATTTTCCATACCTGTTATATGGTCAATGGGCTTTATTCCGGAAATGTTGACTTTTTTTAGTTCATCCACCCAATCCAAAATACCTGATAAATCATTGGCATATTTAGCAACTTCTTCTTCCGCAAGGCCGATGCGGGCTAAAGTGGCGATATGTTTTACTTCGTCTCTTTTAATCATTTGATTATTAAACAATTAACGGGTTAAAAAGTTAACGGGTTTATATTTTTTAACTCGTTAACCCGTGAACTTGTGAATGAATTAATTTCTCAAATTCTTTCTCTTTTATAATTTTTACTCCCAATTCTCTGGCTTTATCATATTTCGATCCCGGATTGGCTCCGGCGACCACATAATCGGTTTTCCGGCTGACGGAGCTAGAGATTTCTCCACCGGCTTTTCTAATCATATCTTTGGCTTCATCTCTTGTAAAGCCGGCTAGTTCGCCAGTTAAGACGAAAACTTTGTCTTGTAATTTGTAATTAGTAATTGGTAATTTGACCGGCATTATTATTTCTACTCCGCTTTCATGCATTTTGCGTAATATTTCCAAATTTTCTTTATCATTAAACCAGTTAAATAAACTTTCTGCCGCTTCTGGCCCAATACCTTTAATTTTCTGCCATTTTTCTGGTGTAATTTTCGGAAAGTTTTTAATTAGGTCAGCAATGCTGTTTATTTTATTTTGCGTTATGAGTTTCGAGTTACGCGTTACGAGAATTGTTCCTTCTTCTCCCACATGTCTGATTCCCAAAGCATACAGCAATTTTGGCAATTCAATTTTTTTGCTGGCTTCGATTGATTTTACAAGATTATCGGCTGATTTTTCGGCAAATCTTTCTAGTGGTTCCAAGTCGCCTTTTTCCAGTTCAAAAATATCCGCCGGGCTGGATATCAAACCTTCATTCATCAAATGTTCAATAATTTTATCGCCCATGCCTTCAATATTAAATCCTTTCTTGGAAACAAAATGGATATTTTTTTCCACATCAACAGCAAAACATTTCGGGTTCAGGCAATATGTCGCCGCTTCGCCTTCTTTCCTTCTAACTGGTCCACCGCACATCGGGCAAATTTTGGGCATGTGAAATATTTTTTCCTTGCCTGTCCGCAGATTTTTCAGCACTTCCACAATTTCCGGAATAACATCACCGGCTTTATGCAGAACCACAGTATCGCCACTTCTAATATCTAATCTTTTTATTTCGTCTTCATTATGCAATGTGGCTCGCGAAACTGTGGAACCGGCTACCAGTACTGGCTTAAGTACTGCTAACGGTGTTAGCGCGCCCGTCCGCCCAATTTGGACTTTTATATCTTCCACTATTGTCGTTACTTTCTCCGCCGGAAATTTATAGGCGACGCCCCAGCGCGGCGATTTGCCGGTATAGCCCAACGCTTCTTGAATTTCCCGCGAATTAATTTTAATCACAATGCCGTCAATGCCATAATCCTGCTTGCCTTTTTTGGCTATCCAGCTTTCATAAAATTTCTGGATTTCTTCTATGTTTTTGCATAATTTATATTCCTGGTTGACATGAAATCCTAATTGTTTAAGAAATTCCAATTCTTCAATCTGCGTTTTGGGGGATTTGGAAAAGCTTGGCTTTGAGGAATTGAGTTCCGCCTTGGCGGAACGAGAGGGAAAAGCCGAGCTTTGGGAAAAATCCAACCGGTCAATGTCGTAGATAAACGTATCCAACTTCCTCGACGCTACAATTTTGGGATCTAATTGCCGAATTGTTCCGGCCGCCGCGTTTCGGGAATTGGCAAACAGCGGCTCTTTTCGTTTTTTTCGCGCTTGATTTATGCGCTCCAGTTCACGCTTTGACAGCCAGCATTCACCGACAAATACTCCTGATATATTCTGGCCTATTTCTAGTGGGATGCTTTGGATAGTTTTCAGATTTTCCGTCACATCTTCGCCGATAATCCCATCACCCCGCGTCGCGCCCTGCACAAATTTTCCATTTTCGTAATTCAAAATAATTTTTAAGCCGTCAATTTTAATTTCACAGCAAAACTCCAACCCCCTCTTCATCTCCCCCTTTTCTAAGGGGGAGTGGCCGGAGGCCGAAGGGGTTTTGGAAACCAATCGCTCCACTTTCTCCTCCCATTTCCGGAGTTCCTCAAAAGAAAAAACATCGTTAAAAGACCACTGGCGCACCTGGTGCCGGACTTTTTGGAATTTAGCCAAAGGCTTCCCGCCGATTCTTTGCGTCGGAGAATCAGGGGTTTTCAATTCCGGAAACTGCTCTTCCAAATCTCGCAGTTCCGTCATCAGGGAATCATAAACCTCATCGGTTACTTCCGGCTTGTCCAAAACATGGTATTCATAGCGCCGGCGGTTTATCTCCTTTTTCAGCTTATCCGCCCGCTTTTCTGCTTCATTTTTAGTTATTTCCGGCATAATTTTTCCCGAAGGTTCAACCTTCGGGAGATTCCAATAAATACTTCTGTTCTTCCTTTTTATCTTTTAGATACAAAGCATTCTTATTTAAAAATTCCCCATAATCATTAACGCTTTCAAATTGATCCAATATAGAACTCGGATTGCAAATATTTACTTTTTGATTTTTTTCTTTTCTATATTCTGCCAAACTTGAATATCTCCAATTAGAATTGCCATATCCATGAATAAAATTATTCTTATTGACATAAGCCGAAAGATACAGCAAATATTCATTGGAATCAATATGAATTGATTTAAATCTCCCTTGAAAAAGAGCTCCAGATCTTTTATATTTCATATTAAAAAACATCGTATAAGCAGTACCTAGACGATGCATGAATTTTTCCACTCCTTTTTCCTCTAATTGCTTGAGTATAAAATGATAATGATTGGGATTAAAGCAATAAGCCACAATATCAACAAGGGGTTTCCGAAGGTTGAACCTTCGGAAATCATTGATTGATTTTTTTTTGCCAGGCAAATTTCTCCATACTTCCAGCCATCCTTCTTTTTCATCATTAAGCAGAGAAACTGATAAAAAAAATCTTTCATAGCCAACACGGTTAATAAAAACATCTCGCTTATCAACGCCCCGATTATAAATATGGTAAAATTCGTCATTGGCAAATTCTGTTTTTCTCATGCTCATAATCCTATTATAACAAAAAACTCCCGAAGGTTCAACCTTCGGGAGGATAAACTACATTGGGGAGGAGATAAGTCTATATTTTCATTCGAAGGACTCGATAT
>JAPLXF010000057.1 GCA_026396205.1 Candidatus Moraniibacteriota bacterium
TGATTTTTGGAAAACAAAATTTTAAAAACGAGATTGTTTGGAAGAGAACGAACAGCCCAAAAGCGCAAACGAATAATTTTGGAACGCAGCATGATATAATTTTATTTTATACAAAATCAGGCAACTTTTTATTTAAAAAAATATACGGTCCATTTTCAAATGAAAATCTTAAGCCATACTCCTACGAAGATCATAACGGAAAATTCAGACTTATTGAAATTGTGGCAGCAGGTATACAAAAATATGAAGGAAGAAAAGAATTTGAATTTATGGGCGTTAAAGCTCCATGGCTTTATTCGAAAGAAAAACTCAATGAATTATGGGAAAAAGATCTGATATATAAAACTTCAACTGGTAGCTTAAAGAAAAAACAGTATTTGAAAGACATGCCCGGCATAATAATTTCTGATATATGGTTTGATGCTGAAGTAAAGCCATTACAAGGTTCTTCTAATGAATCTCTTAATTATCCAACTCAAAAACCCGAAACATTGCTTGAAAGAATAATTAAAGCTAGTTCAAAAGAAAACGATTGGATATTGGATCCGTTTTGCGGATGTGGAACGACTGTTGTTGCAGCAGAAAAATTAAAAATAAATTGGGTCGGAATTGATATTACCATGCTTTCTATAAATTTAGTAAAACATAGACTGGAAAAAAAGTTTGGCCTTGGAGTGAAACAAATAAATGTTGATGGCGTGCCAGCAGACCTTTCAGGAGCCAAAGCGTTATTTGACAAAGATCATTTCGAATTTGAATACTGGGCATTGGACTTAGTGAACGCGATGCCGGCGCAAAGTAAGACGAAAGAAAATATGCGCGGAGCCGACAAAGGAGTTGATGGTATAGTAGCTCCTGTTAAGAATATAGTTAATGGAGAAAATGTATATGGGAAAATTATTGTTCAGGTAAAGGGCGGGCATGTGCAAAGAAACCAAATAGCAACATTAAAGGGCGATGTTGAGCGAGAAAAAGCCGATGGAGGAGTTTTCATTACTTTAGAAAAGCCTACTGGTCCAATGAAAAGCGAAGCTGTGGATGCAGGAAGCTTTACTGTAAGTTTTTCTAAAGAAGAGTTTCCTAAAATACAGATTGTAACAATCGAAGAATTGCTTCGAGGCAAAAAACTTAATTTACCATTGGGTTATTCCAAAAGTTATTATAAAGAAGCGAAAGCAGTTGAGACTGAAAATGAAAACCAAGCAAAATTGCTATAAATAAGTATTTTCCAAAGTTTTCATAAATATGAACAAAAAGCGAAAAATGGCGGCTAAGAAACACCGCAAAAAAAGCGGAAAGAAAATTTCTTTGCGACACCAATGAAAAAATCCCTGTTTTGGCGGGGATTTTTATTGCCCTTAAAACCAAATTAAGATAAGATAAAAATATGGATATTTTTTCCCACAGCCTTTACGGAGGCGCGGCTTTTGGAAGAAAGAGCCGGAAAAGTTTTTGGACCGCGTTTTTTATTGGCATGTCTCCCGACCTGCTTTCCTTTGGCGTATTTTGGACAACTGGAATTTTGGGCTTGCACAACATCCCTGTTTTTCGCGGCGGCCATCCGGATCCGGCCATGTTTCCAGCGTATTTGCAAATACTTTATAATATAACCCACAGCCTGATTATTTTTCTAGCCATTTTTTTAATTATTTGGCTAATCAGAAAAAAACCTTTTTGGGAGCTGGGCGCCTGGGGATTGCATATTTTGGTGGATATCCCCACGCATTCCTACCAATTTTTTCCCACGCCTTTTCTTTGGCCGGTTTCCAATTTTAAGGTGCACAGCATCAGCTGGAGCGACCCCAGAATTTTCATTCCCAATATCATAATTATAATTTTAATCTACGGTTTTTGGTTTTGGAGATGGAAAATTAATAAGAGTTCACCCTGTTAAGTAATCCCGCTGGGCGGGATAATTTTGCTCCGCCTGCCAACGGGCAGGTAGGCAAAATTTACTTAACAGGGTAAAAAAATATGAAAAATGATCAATTTGAAGTTATTGCCCGGGCGATAATTTTAAGAGAAAATAAAATTTTAATCTGCCGGAGTCAAGGTCATCCTTGGTGGTTTTTTCCGGGCGGGCATATTGAATTTGGAGAAAAATCGGCCGAAGCGCTGGAGAGGGAAATTCAGGAAGAAATCGGTTCCGAAATAAAAAACATTAACTTTGTCGGCGCAGTGGAAAATCATTTTAGGCAAAATGGCCAAATCCACCATGAATTTAATCTGGTTTTTAGAGCAGAACTTAAAGATCAGTGCGTTGATTCTCGGGAAGACCACTTGAAATTCAAGTGGCTGGATTTAAAATCGGTTCCGCCGGCCAGAATTTATCCTGTGGCTCTGAAAAAAGCACTCCTCAAATGGATTAAAGATGGAAAAATTTTTTGGGTCAGCCAGTTTTAAAATATGAAAATAATTTTAGAAATCAATGATTTAGCCAAGAGTCCAATACTAAAATCACTTTTGAATATTATCGCTGAAAAAACTTTAAAAGAGGCTGATTTCTCATTAAAAAATAAGATTATTTCTTTGGAGATAACTTTGGTAAGTCCGCCGGAAATCAAAAAGCTCAACCGGCGGTATCGGAAAATCAACAAGGTTACCGATGTACTTTCCTTTTCTGAATATAAAAATACATGGGAAATTGAGAAAGATTCGGCGAAAAACCTGTTTTTAGGCGAACTGATTTTGTGCTATAATGAAATAAAAGAATATGCCCAAAAGCAGGCTATACCAGTGCGCCAAGAATTAGTCGGAGTAACCGCTCACGGCATTTTGCATCTTTTGGGAATGAAACATGGCAAGAAAATGTTTCGGATTCAAACGAAAGTAATTAATAAAATAATCAAAATAAAATGAACAGATTGCGGCAATTTTCTGAGAGTTTTTTCTACGCGCTGCGAGGTTTGCGCTATATAATTTCCCACGAAAAAAACTTCCAAAATGAAGTTTTTATCGGGCTCTTGGTGATAATAGCCATGATTTATTTTCAGGTAACGCGGGCGGAATCTGTAGTGCTTTTTCTGGTGATTATGACCGTCTTGGTTTTGGAAATATTAAACACGGTTATGGAAAGAGTGGTGGATATTCTCAAGCCTAGAGTCCATCCCTATGCCCGGCTGATTAAAGATTTAATGGCAGCCGGAGTGTTGATAACTTCAATTGTGGCTATCATAATCGGACTTTTGATTTTCATTCCTTATTTCCAAAAATGGATTGCAGGCTGAAGTTTTATAGGGTATTATTTAATAAAAGACAGGAATAAAAAAAGAAAAAATGTCTAAAGGAGACACTATTGTTGGCATTGATGTCGGTTCATCGAATGTAAGAACGGTGATTGTTCAGGTTTTTCCCAATGAAGAAATTCCCCGAGTTATCGGCGTCGGAGTGGCTCCGTCAATTGGAATTCGCAAAGGCGTAGTTTCCGATATTGATGAAGCTTCTCGCTCTATAAATGAATCCGTCGAACAGGCGGAGCGGTCTTCCGGCATCAAAATAGGCAGAGCCATTGTCAGTTTGGGAGGCAGTCATATCAATTCACAGGAATCCAAAGGCGTTGTGGCAGTCGGCCGGGCCGACGGCGAAGTGGAAGATAGCGACATTGAAAGGGTAATTAATGCGGCGCAGGCCATTTCGGTGCCGCCCAATAAGGAAATCATTCATATTATTCCGCGCTCTTATTCGCTGGATGACCAGAAAGAAATCAAGGATCCGCTGGGCATGAACGGAGTGCGTCTGGAAGTGGACGCCATGATTATTGAAGGTTCCACGCCTTTCATTAAAAATTTGGGAAAATGCTTTGAACAATCCAAAATTGATGTGGAAGAATTTATTCTGGCGCCTTTAGCCGGTTCCCGAGCCGCTCTCAACAAACGACAGAAGGAACTGGGTGTAGTTTTAATCGACATCGGCGGCGGAACGACATCATTGGCAGTTTATGAAGAAAATGAACTTTTGCATGCAATTATTTTGCCGATTGGCGGCAACCACATTACTAATGACATTGCTATCGGACTGCGCACTTCCATTGAAATCGCCGAAAAAGTGAAAATCGAGTACGGTAGCGCCCTGCCCAGAGAAATCGGCAAGAAAGAAGAGGTAAATTTGGCGGAGATTGATAAAAACGAAGAAGGCATAGTTTCCCGCTATCACATCGCCGAAATTATTGAAGCGCGGCTGGAAGAAATTTTTTCCATGGTCAATCTGGAACTGCGGTCAATCGGAAAAGAAAAACTGTTGCCGGCCGGAGCGGTGATTGTCGGCGGTTCGGCTAAAATTACCGGAGTAGTGGATATGGCCAAGCAAACATTGGGACTGCCGGCGCAAACTGGATTCCCGGCGCCTTTGGGCGGACTGGTGGATAAAGTCGACGAACCTTCTTTTGTAACGGCGGTCGGACTGATTCTTTGGGGTTTGGAAGGGATTGTTTCCAAAAAAAGCGAAGGGATTTTCAAAGGGAAAATTGGAAATATTTCCAATACTATGGGAGGATCGGTCGGCAAATTAAAACACTGGTTTGGCAAATTTCTTCCCTGATTTTTTTAAAATATACAACCGTAAAAATGAGATAGACAGGCCATTTGACACATTAAAGGAGGGTGTGCTAAATTAAAGTATCGGAAAAAGCTCAAAACGCAAAACTCAAAACCAAAACCAAAGCGGCAGAAGAGAAAGATTCTAATTTGGAAGTTTGAATTTTGTATTTTGGGTTATTTTTTTACTAAATTTTTTATAAAGAAAAAATCAACTTTGCAGAAAAATATATGGGAGAAATAAAACCGCCAGTAGAAACTTTTGCGAGAATTAAAGTCGTCGGCGTTGGAGGCTCGGGAGGCAATGGTATCGGCCGAATGATGGACGCCAAGCTGAAAGGCGTTGAGTTCGTGGCTATTAATACTGATGCCCAAGACCTGCACCACAACAAAGCTTCGGAAAAAGTTCACATTGGCAAAAATCTTACCAAGGGGCTGGGAGCCGGCATGAATCCGGATATCGGACGGCAAGCCGCTGAAGAAAATCGGGAAGAAATCCAAGAAGTGCTGAAAGGTTCGGATATGGTTTTTGTAACTTGCGGCTTGGGCGGCGGAACCGGTTCCGGTGCTTCACCAATTGTAGCCGAAACAGCCAAAGAACTGGGCGCACTGACAGTGGCGGTGGTAACCAAACCTTTTTCTTTTGAGGGCGCGCAAAGGCGGGCGATTGCCGAGGAAGCGCTAGAAAACCTGCGCGAACGGGTAGACGCTTTAATTATTATTCCCAATGACAAGCTGCTGCAGATTATCGATAAAAAAACTTCTTTAATTAACGCTTTCCGAATCGTGGACGATGTGCTTCGGCAGGGAGTTCAGGGAATTGCCGATCTGATTACCAAGCCGGGACTGGTGAATGTTGATTTTGCCGATGTCAGGGCTGTTATGTTAAATAGCGGTTCGGCTCTAATGGGAATCGGCATTGCTTCCGGAGAAAATCGGGCGGCGGATGCAGCCAAAGCGGCTATCAACAGCCCATTGCTGGAACTTTCCATCGATGGCGCTAAGGGCGTACTCTTCAATGTCAGCGGTTCCACTGATCTGACCATGCTGGAAATCAACGAAGCGGCCAATATTATCACCGAATCGGTGGATCCCAACGCCAAAGTAATTTTTGGCGCAGTGGTTGACGAAACTATCCGCAAAGGGGAAATCCAGATCACCGTGATTGCCACCGGTTTTGACGCGGACATGGTCAATGAAACGCCAATGGAAAAAATGTCGCGGATGACAATTGACGAAAACAGGAAAAAAGACGAGGAGAAAAAAGAAAAAATCACCTTCCCGTCGCGGGAATCTAAAATGATTATCGAAGAAAAAGTGCCGTCCAAGCAAACGCGGACGGTTACCGGCTTTAATCGCAGCGGCATCACTCTGGAAGATGAAGACGACGAACTGGAAATCCCGGCGTTTATCCGGAGGAAGATGGGGAAATAGAATATACCTTGTATAATAAAAACAGCTCCGTTTATTGGGGTTGTTTTTAGTATTAAAAAGTTATCCACAGGTGAAATATAGACAGTCCAGAATTGTAGTGATATAATATCAGTATAATAAATTAATTTATATCACCATGTTAACTTCAAAACAAAAAATGGTTCTGGATGCCATCCGGGAAATTGTCGACAAGCGCGGAGAAAATCCAACGACTTATAAAGTCCATAAATATCTTGGTGAAGAAGGCATTGCCGTCGGCAGCCTTAAAGGCACGGTGCAGGTAGTAGAAGCTTTGGAAAAAAAGGATTTAATCAAAAGAGACAAAGATAAAAAAATTTATATCGTAGAAAATAAAAATTACGCCGATCTGAAAAATATTTTTTCCATTCCGATGTATGGGCTGGCTTCCTGCGGCGAAGCGCTGGCCTATGCCGACGACAGTAATGTAGACGGTTATCTCCAGATTTCCCGCAGCCTGTTCCGGAAAAGCGAGCCGGCCAAGCTTTTTGCCGTCAAAACTCTGGGCGATTCCATGGATAGGGAAGGTATTAATGATGGCGATTATATAGTCTTTGAAAAATGCGAAGCCGGGGGCGATTTTGACGGAAAAATTGTAGTGGCGGTAATTAACGGTTTAGCGACGATTAAAACTTACAGAAAACTGCCGCACGGAATCATCGGGCTTTTTCCCAATTCAACCAATAAAATCCACCAGCCGATTTATCTGGACGAATCCGATTCAATTTTAATCGCCGGAATTTTTAAAAAAGTTCTGCCGGTGGCGTTTGTGAGTTTATAATTATGGGCTGTGCCCCGTAAAATGAAAAATTTATTATAAATTTTTCATCACGGGGCTACAACGTGGTGAAATTTTTGAATAACAAAAACTTCACTTTACGTTGTGGATAACTTTTTAAAAATATAAAAAATAGCCTAAATTGGCTGTTTTTTAGCCTCTTGGCAAAAATTTGCATTGTGCTACAATAGCAATACTATACACTATATGTAGTATAAATATACTATAAGTTGTATATATAAAGGAATTACTAAAAAGCTAATAAGCTAATTCCTAATGGGCTAAATTATGAACTGTCCTTTTTGCAACAACACTGAAACCAAAGTAATTGATTCCCGCGAAACCAATGAGGGAAAAATTACCCGCCGCCGTCGGGAATGTTCCAAATGCGAAGCCCGCTTTTCGACTTATGAAGAAGTGGAGTTGCTCCGCCTCTTAGTGGTTAAAAAAGACGGTGAAAAAGAAGAATATGACAAATCCAAAATAGAGCGGGGTATCAGAAAGGCCTTGGAAAAAAGGCCAGTTTCTGAGGAAAAAATCGCCAAGCTCATGGGGGATATTGAATATGAAATCCGGTCTCTGGAAAAAGAAGAGGTAGGCACTAGAGAAATTGGGAAAATAGTTTTAAAAAAACTCAAGGAGCTGGATGAAGTGGCTTATGTCCGATTTGCCAGCGTCTATAAATCTTTTGGCAGCATTGAAAGTTTCAAAAAAGAATTGGATATGCTAAGTTAGGCTTATGAAAAATCCCGCACCAAATTCCGGTAGTGTTTCTACTAGCTGAAAGACAGGAGCGCGGATTCGCCTACGGCTTAAATTTTTTTGAAATATAATTTTTTTAATAGCGAATTGGTGCGGGATGCTCATTTTTGTAGCCGCTCGCTCCGCTCGCAGACAAAAATGGCAAAAACAAAAAGAAAAGTGGGGAAAGCAAAAGGGGAAAAGAAAGCTGTAAAAAAAACAGTAAGCAGGGCAAAGATTAAAAAGACTGAAGTTGGTAAAGTTGCCAAAGTCGTTAAAAGAAACGGCAAAGTAGTGGATTTTGATCCGGGAAAAATCGCTAAGGCGGTCGGCAAGGCTTTTGAAGCGACCGGTGAAGGCAGCCCAAAAGATGCACAGAAGGTCAGCGAAAAAGTTGCCCAGCTTTTAAATAAAAATTATAAAAAAGGTTATGTTCCAGAAATTGAAGAAATTCAGGATTTGGTAGAACGGGTGCTGATGGTTTTGGATTTTGAAGAAACGGCCAAGTCTTACATCCTTTACCGCGAACAACACAGAAAAATCCGCGAAACCGAAGAATCATTGGAAGAAGCGGTAAACCTAGTGGACAAATACATCCAAGAAATTGACTGGAAGGTGAAGGAAAATGCCAATATGGGCTATTCGCTCCAAGGGCTCAATTTTTATATTTCTTCAATTGTTAGCGCTAAATATTGGATGAACAGGATCTATTCCCGGGAAGTAAAAGAAGCACACGAAGAAGGAGATTTTCATATTCATGACTTGCAATTAGTAACTGCCTATTGCTGCGGCTGGGATATACAAGATTTGCTACGACGAGGCTTTACCGGAGTTCCCGGAAAAGTGGCTTGCAAACCGGCTAAACATTTCGGTTCAGCCTTGGGGCAAATGGTAAATTTTATTTATACGCTTCAGGGAGAAATAGCCGGCGCGCAGGCTTTTTCCAACTTTGATACGCTGTTGGCGCCGTTCGTCCGTTACGACAAGCTGACTTACGAAAAAGTCAAGCAGGAAATCCAATCTTTTGTCTTTAATATGAATGTGGCAACCCGCGTCGGGTTTCAAACGCCCTTTTCCAATATTACGCTGGACATTACTCCGCCAAAAACTCTGGCAAAAGAAGCTGTGGTAATCGGCGGCGTTCCGCAAAAAGAAACTTACGCTGATTTTCAGGAAGAAATGAACATGATCAACCAAGCTTTTGCGGAAGTGATGACTGAAGGCGACGCCAGCGGCCGGATTTTTACTTTTCCCATCCCGACTTACAATATTGGCAAAGATTTTGATTGGGAAGATGAAAGGTTCAACGCCATTTGGGAAATGACTTCCAAATACGGCATTCCTTATTTTGCTAACTTCGTCAATTCTGATATGGATCCGGACGACGCCCGGTCTATGTGTTGCCGGTTGCGCTTGGATAATCGCGAGCTGCATAAAAGAGGCGGCGGGCTTTTTGGCGCCAATCCGTTAACCGGTTCTGTCGGCGTAGTTACGATTAATATGCCGCGGCTGGGCTATTTGGCCAAAAATAAAAAAGATTTTTTTCGAAAACTGGATAAACTTATGGACTTGGCCGAGCAAAGTTTGGAAACCAAGCGGGAAATTATTGAAAATCTGACGGAAAAGGGCCTCTATCCTTATTCCAGAGTTTATTTGGAATCCATCAAACTGCGTCGCGGCCAATATTGGTCCAATCATTTTTCAACTATTGGCTTGGTAGGCATGAACGAAGCGCTTATGAATCTTATCGGGAAAAACATCGCTTCGCGCGAAGGCAAAAAATTAGCGGAAGAAATCCTGACGCATATGCGCGGAAAAATTATCCGCTACCAGGAAAAAACCGGCAATCTGTATAATCTGGAAGCTACGCCGGCCGAAGGCACTTCCTACCGCCTGGCCAGAATTGATAAGGAAAAATATCCGGAAATTATTTTTGCCAACGACGAGGCGGTTAAAAAGGAAAAGGCCGAGCCGTTTTATACCAATTCTTCCCAATTGCCGGTGCAGCATACGGAAGATATTTTTGAAGCGCTGGATTTGCAGAATAATTTGCAGACCAAATATACCGGCGGGACGGTGCTGCACGGATTTTTAGGCGAAAGGATAAGCGACATAAAAACAACCAAAAAACTGGTGCGCAAAATCGCCGAGAATTATGAAATTCCCTATTTCACTTTGACGCCGACTTTCAGCGTTTGTCCGGCGCACGGTTATCTGGCAGGCGAACACGAATTTTGTCCCAAATGCGTGATTAAACAAAAAACCGAAGTTTATTCGCGCGTCGTCGGCTATATCCGGCCGGTGGAGCAGTGGAATAAAGGTAAGCAGGAGGAATATAAAAACCGGCGGGAATTTGTGATAGCGAAAAAATAAGAACAAAAATTTTAGAAAAGATAGAGGGGCAATCCCGCCTAGGCGGGATTGCCCCAATTCAACTTAAATGCGCATTGGCGGTTACCAAAAACTGACTCTCATTGATTATCCGGGAAAATTAGCTTCCACGGTTTTTACCGTGGGCTGCAGTTTTCGCTGTCCCTTCTGCCATAACCCGGAATTGGTTTTCCCGAACCCTTCTCCAGCCCTCCCCTTGGAAAGGGGAGGGAGAAAATCTTCCCGCCTCTCCCCCTTGCCAAGGGGGAGAAGTGAAGAGGGGGTTTTGGAAAAAGAGTTTTTTGATTTTTTAAAAAAACGGAAAGGCAAAATTGAAGGTGTCTGTATTACCGGGGGCGAACCGACCATTCAGCCGGATATCATTGATTTCATTAAGAAAATAAAAAAGGCCGGATTTTTTGTAAAACTGGACACCAATGGGACCCGGCCGGATGTTCTTAAGAAAATTTTGGACTTGAAGCTTTTGGATTTTATAGCTATGGATATCAAAAATCAGCTGAAAAAATACGAAAAAACCGTCGGGATGAAAAAAGTGGATAAAGACAGGATCCGATTAAGCGTGGATTTAATCCGAAACAGCCGAGTTCCGTATGAATTCCGGACAACGGTGGTTCCCGGGCTGCACAGCGAAAAAGATTTTTTGGAAATCGGAAGGTGGCTGAGTGGTGCTGACAGATATTTTTTGCAGGAATACCGCGAGGGGCGGATTTTGGATCCGAAGCTTAAGAAAAAAACCAAAGGCCGGAAAATAGATTTGGAGAAAATTAAAAAGTCGGTTGAAAAATATTTTGGCAAGGTTGGAGTAAGAAGCTCTTGACAGTTTTCAATAGATGCTATATAATGACTTGTTCAGATAAGTAGTTATTCAAAAGGCTAAAACCAGCGAATCTAAAGCTTAAAAAGGAGGGTATTATGATATTAGTTGGAATTTTGCACAGAGAAGAAGTACAGCAATTTATGGATCGATTTTACGAATCCGAAAATTGCAGAACTACCGGAGTTTCAGTAGTTCCTACGGATGATCATAAAATGTTTACTATTACCCTGTCGTGCATCGAGACTTTTGCGGATTTGCTTAAGGCATCATTCAAAGACGGCTTGATGAAGGATTGGAATAAAAAATTCAAAGAGCAATAAGTAGTATTATTTTAAAAGGCTTGTAGTTTATAAAATTGCAAGCCTTTTTGCTATAATGAACATATGCGTATTTATGCAAAAGTCATTCCCCGCTCATCAAAAAACGAAATTATCAAGATTTCCGAAGGGGAATATAAAGTCAAACTAACGGCGCCTCCACTGGACAATAAAGCCAATAGTATGCTAATACAAGTAATGGCCGATTTTTTAAATTTGCCAAAAAGTTCATTAAAAATTATAGCGGGTAAAACCGCCAGAACTAAAATAATAGAAATTCTATAGCCCGGCGATAATTCGCCAGTAAAGGAGGTGTGCATGCATCAATTAGAAGGGATTTTTATGCAAAAAATTACGGATGTGGTTCTTTGGCTACGGACGAATCCAGAGCAAATTTTGTGTGGTATCTTAGTGGCTGTAATTTTCTTATTCGTTGCTTGGTTTCTTGCTGGAATATGTAACGGTCATATAACATTTGATGATTAAAATTTTTATTCGGCGATAATTCGCTGAAGAAGGAGGAAGTGCATGAATATTTATGAAATACAATCAGATGGATTGTTAACTGAAGCGACAGATAAAACAAAAGATCGGATAATTATAAGATTTGGCGAAAACTGTAAAAAGGTTTTGCAAGAGATATCCGAAAAACCGCGAAAGGTTACTGCGAAAAGTGGATACGCCTATATTGCAGTAATTAACAATGTTACGGATATTATAGCTTTTTATTATGTTGAAACCTTAAGCGAATCCGTGCGTCGTGCCACATCAGGATGCGGTACTTTCATGGGATCTTTTCGCGGGAGTATTGTGAAATCGGAAAAAGTAAGCGAATCAATCGATCTGCTTATTTTAAAAAAATGGGATGAAATTTCAGCTCAGGCGAGAGAAGAGCGCAATCAATGCAACAATGCATAGAGATGTTGCCACGGAGTATATATTAAAAGGTCAGCAACTGCTGGCCTTTTTTGCTATAATAAAAGCATGGCTAAATCAAAAATATTTTTATTTTTGTCTTTGAGTTTCATTTTGGGAATTTTTTGGAGATCTTTTTTTGGTATGAATTATATTTTTCAATTTTCGCTTTTGATATTGGTGATAATAAATATTTCGGTTTTTTGGGGAAATAAAAAAGCGCGGCTGGCGGGGTTTTGCGTTTTGTTTTTAGCTTGCGGAATTTGGCTCACCGATAAAAAAATGGAAAAGCTTAATTATTTGGATTTAGCCGGACAAAATTTTTCTGGAACCGCTTTGGTTATCAAAGAGCCGGTGCCGAAAGATGGCTATCAGCAGGTGATTGTCAAAAGCGGCCAAGGCGATAAATTTTTGTTGAATACGGCTTCTTTTCCGGAATATAAATATGGAGACAAAATAAAGTTGGCATGCAATTTAGAAATACCCCAAAAACAAGAGGACTTTGACTACCGGATGTATCTGGCCAAAGACGGAATTTATTATCTTTGCAAAAGTCCGAAAATTTTAATCTTATCCAGAAATCAAGGTAGTTTATTTTACGCTTCGGTTTTGAAAATAAAAAATAAACTGCTGGATAATATTAATCAATTGATGCCAGCGCCCGAATCAGGTTTGCTAGTTGGATTATTAATTGGCGGCAGTGCGCAGTTGCCCAAAGAACTCCAAAATAATTTTTCTAAAACCGGGCTCACGCATATCGTGGCCGTATCAGGCTATAACGTCACCATCATTGCCGAATATCTTTTGCTGTTTGGAATTTTTATGGGGCTGTGGAGAAAACAAGCGCTGTGGTTCGCGCTCATCGGCATCTTTTTATTTGTCGTGATGACCGGTATGCCGAGTTCCGCCGTGCGGGCGGGGATTATGGGCTCGCTTTTAATTTGGGCGATGAAAAACGGGCGGCTGGCCAATTCAACTAACGCAATTGTTTTCGCGGCGGCCGTTATGCTTTTGCTGAATCCATTACTTCTGCGATATGACGTCGGTTTTCAGCTTTCCTTTTTGGCCACGCTCGGCATTGTTTATTTTTCTCCCTTTCTGGAAATTCAGATGATAAAAAAACATAAAACTTTTGGATTATGGGAAGTCATAATTTTAAGCCTCTCGGCGCAGATTTTTGTGGTTCCGATTTTGATTTACAATTTCCACCAACTATCCCTGCTTTCTCTTTTAGCCAACGCTTTGGTCTTGCCCATAATTCCCATCACGATGCTTTTGGGATTTTTGGCGGTGGCGGCCGAATTTATTTTCCACCCGCTGGCCATCCTTTTTTCCTGGATCGCTTTTCTGCCGCTTAAATATGAAGTGGAAATTATCAACTTTCTCGGCAGCCTCAAATATTCCGCCGTGGCGATAAATAATTTTTCGTGGATTTGGGTCGCGCTTTGGTATTTGTTGCTGTTTTTAGCTGTTTTTCTTTTAAAAAAGCGAAAAAAACGGACAATTTGACAAAAAGCTACGGGGGGGGGGTATTATTAAGATACATCAAAAGATAATCTTAAAAAATATGTCTATTGAAAAACCAAAAATGCCATCTCTAAAAAAGATGGCAGAAATTCAAAAAGAACGAACAAAATCGGACGCGAAACTTCTTGATGGTGGAGCGGAATATAAATTTGATAAAAATGGAAGTCCTGTTCTAAAGCTGACAAAAGATCAAATAGAATTTGAAAAATCGGACAAGGAGGAGAAAGATAAAATTAAGCAAGAAGAAAATAAAAAAAATGAATTGGATGATATGTCGCCAGAGGAATTTTTTGGAGAAAGCCGAGACTTTGCAAGAAAATTTGAAGTAATACCGATAGAAAAAGAGGGTAAAAAAATAGCCATATTAAAATATACAGAACTTGGAGATTTTGATCGATCTGTGCCTTTGGGATTTCCAGTATCAATAGAAAGTAAAGAGGAGCGCGAAAAGCATGGATACAGCCCTGGAAATTTTGATTTAAATTTTGTTGTAGGATGGCGTGAACGCAGAGATGATGAATATTATAGAGATAAATATTCCTATAAACATCAAGATCCGGATGTGGCAATAATAAAGACATTTAAAATTTTAGGATGCTCAAGAAATAATGCAATAGAAGGTATAAAAAGCCCAGTTCCAAGTTGGACAGAAAGTAAAGAATGCAAAGATTTAGATAAGAATAAAAAAATAACAACAGAGGAATATCGAAGAAAGAAGAAAGAGTGGAAAGATTCACCTAGCGGTAAAAAATATTTTGAATGGGTTGCCCAAAAGGAAAAAGATCTAAATCAAGCGATACAGAATGCCTGTAAAAAAAATGGAATCAGAATTTTGGCATTAAATGGTGCAGATGCGTGGGAGAGGAATTTCGGCGCGATAGAAGGTGTTAAACTGGTGGAGCCGGCAATTAAACGAAAAAAACAAAAGCCTGATTTAGAAATTAAATTAAAAGAAGCAAAAGATATAAGGGATATATTTAAAGCGTTAGATTTTAAAAGAAGAGGAGGAGGAAGGCCTGTTTATATTGCTGATAATCACGAAAGCTCTAAATTTGACACCGATAATCCGACGGTAGGTTTGTAATATTTTAAAAGCGCTGGGCAAGAAATCCGGCGCTTTTTTCTTTTTCCTCCAAAATAGTATGATTAAAAAATGAAATGTCACCCAATCAAAAAACTATGATTTCTTGCATATGCAATAAATCATAGTATAATGTAATTATGAACAATAAAAAAGAAATAACCAAAAACATTTTAACTGGAATTTTAATTGCTGGTGGAATTGCCATTGCGGCTACTGATCCAAAATTCGGGCATAAGATTCTGCCAAAGCTGGCAAGGTATGCCAAATACAAACTAAAGAATAAAAAAGATAAGAAAAAAATTTACGACACTTTCTATAATTTAAAAAAAGAGGACTTAATTCAATTTGAAAACAGGTATGGACAGCTTTATATTTCTCTGACGCCGGAAGGCAAGAAGAAGGCGGGAAAATATCAAATTGACGATTTAGAGATAAAAAAGCCGAAAAGGTGGGACGGCAAATGGCGGATATTAATATTTGATATAGAAAACAAAAAGAACATCAAGAGGGAAGCATTGCGTGGTAAAATAAAAGAACTAGGACTGTTCCAGCTTCAAAAAAGTGTTTGGGTACATCCGTATAGTTTTTATAATGAAGTGAGTCTGCTAAGGCAATTTTTTGGCTTAAGCAAAGATGAAATGAAAATGATAATTGCTTCGGAAATAGAGGATGATTATCTTGTAAAATTACATTTCCATTTAAATTAAGAGTATATTACAAAAAAACTATGAAATCTTGCATATGCAAGAAATCATAGTATTTTTGAATAAGTAAAATAAAAATGTGAGTAATATAAATAATGAGGTATAGAAAAATTATTTATTTGGGCGTAATTATATTACTAATTATTGTCTGCATTTTAAATGCGGTAAATTTTATTTCCAGCCGGAAATCTTTGTCCGTGAATTTTCTGGATGTCGGGCAGGGGGATGCGATTTTGATATCACAGGGCGACAGGCAGATTCTGATTGACGGTGGGCCGAGCGGAACAAAACTCATGGAAAAATTGGGGAAATATATTCCCTTCTGGGATAGGAAAATAGAAATCATTATTGAAACCCATCCCGATCAGGATCATATTGCGGGATTGGTTGACGCGCTCCAAAATTACCAAATCGGCGAAGTTATCCAAAGCCGGGCGGAAAATGACACGGAAGTCTATAAAAAACTGAAAGATATAATCGCCGCCAAAAATATTCCGGCATTGAATGCCGAAGCAGGGATGGAAATAAAACTGGCGGACAATATTCCGCTCAAAATAATTTCCGCCGAAACCGGCACGCCTAAAGATACTAATCCGGCCAGCGTGGTAGCTAAATTAACTTACGGCCAGAATTCTTTTTTATTTACCGGCGATTTGCCGAGCGAAAATGAAAAGAATTTAGCGGATATACAAGCGGATATTTTGAAAGTTTCCCATCATGGTTCCAAATATGCCACCAGCACTGAATTTTTAAATGCTGTGAAACCCAAAGATGCCGTGATTTCCGTCGGCAAAAACAATAAATACGGCCATCCAGCGCCGGAAATTTTGGAACGATTAAGCCAGGCTAAAATAAATATCTGGCGAACGGACGAGATGGGGGATATTGAATATAAATGCCAAAATCCGGAAATAGATTGTATTCTGATTGCGGATTAAATTTTTTTGTGATAGATTTAATTTCAGTAATTGATAAATTTTAATTTTATGTCTAACCATCCAAGCAAAGAAAGAACATTGGTAATTATTAAACCGGACGGCGTCCAGCGGACATTGATCGGGGAAATTATCAAGCGCTATGAAAAAATAGGACTTAAAATGATAGCTTTAAAAATGCTGGTTCCGACTATTGAGCATATTGAAAAGCATTACACGCTGGATCCGGAATGGAGAAGAATTACCGGAGAAAAAACCATCAAAGGCTATCAAAGCAAGGGTTTGACCCCGCCCTCTATGGATCCGCTGGAAATTACGGCCAAAATTTTGGAAAATTTAAAAAAGTATATGACCTCTGGTCCGGTTATTGCCATGGTTTGGCAGGGAGCACACGCAGTGGAAATTGTGCGGAAAATTACCGGCGGAACAGAACCTTTAACTTCTGATACCGGAACTATCCGCGGAGATTTTGTTTTGGATTCTTATCAAATGAGCGATGGAGACAATCGGGCAGTCAGGAACCTAATCCATGCTTCCGGTTCGGTCAAGGAAGCGGAAATGGAAATTAATCATTGGTTTAAACCGGAAGAAGTTTTAAATTACCGCTTGGTCCAAGAGCAAATACTTTACGATGTGAATCTGGACGGGATATTAGAATAAATTTGTAATTTGACCCCGCACCAAAATTGTTTTTATAAATATTACTAGTTGTATTTTGACAAATTTTTGGTGCAGGGGTAAACTTTTAAAACCAGCTTGATAGGCTGGTTTTAGATTTCTTTAATAATTGAATATTTTTTTAAACGAAGAGGAGACGTATATGTTAAAAAGAAAGATTGTATTAAAAGACAGGATAGTTTTTGCCCTGGATGTTCCTTATTTAGAAGCCAAAAGGATTATTCCAGTTTTTGGCCCGAAAGTGGGTTGGATTAAAATCAATTCTATTTTTGTTGGCGAAGGGCCAGTCATTATTGAAGAAATAACAAATGCCGGCGCCAAAAATTTTGTAGATCTAAAATGGTTTGATAATCCTAAAACTTTAAAAAGATATGTCAGGGAATTGTTGGAACTAAGTAGCTTATTCAATGCGGCAATTTTTACCATCCATGCCTTAGGTGGAAAGAAAATGATGGAAGAGACAGTAAAAACTGTCAACTTATTATTTTCTTCGGAAAGGCGCCCATGGGTCATCGCAGCTACCATTCTAACTAGCATGCGGCAGAAAGAATACGAAGAAATCGGATTTAATGGAAAAATTTCAGATGAAGTTTTGCTACTTGCAGAATTGGCGAAAAAAGCTGGTTGCGACGGAGTTGTTGCTTCACCATTTGAAGCCTCACTTTTAAAAAAGGAACTAGATGAAGATTTTCTAGTGGTTACTCCCGGGATAAGATTTAAAGGGGAAAATTCCGGATATCAAGTTCGCTCGACTACTCCAAGGGAAGCCATTGAAAATGGAGCTGATGTCATAGTTATGGGAGAATCTCTCATTAAAGGCGGATTAGAAGCATTAGAAAAAGCCTATACTGAAATCAGAGAGGGCTTGAAAAATCGTTAATTAATTATTAGAATGCCAGCCATTGTAAATTTTTCTGTGGCTGGTTTTTTTCTTGCCCAAAAATCCATTTGGCGCTAATTTACTATTATGAAGATAACGGATAAAAAAATAATCAGCCTGATAAGAAGCGGGGGAATCGGCGTTTTGCCGACGGATACTATCTATGGTTTAGTAGGGCTAGTCATGTCCAAAAGGGCAGTGGAGGGAATCTATAATGTTCGCAGGAGAAATCCAAAAAAGCCCTGTGTCATTTTAATTTCCCAACTTTCTGATTTAAAAAAATTTGGAATAATTTTGAAAAAAGAAGATCAGAAAATTCTGGAAAAAATCTGGCCGGGAAAGGCGAGTGTCATACTCCCCTGCTCCGGACAAAAATTTTTTTATCTCCACCGCGGAACTAAATCTTTGGCTTTTCGGATTCCTAAGAAGCCAGCGCTCATCAGAATTTTGCGAAAAACCGGTCCCCTGTTGGCGCCCAGCGCCAATCCGGAAAAATTTCCACCGGCCAAAAATTTAGCCGAAGCCCGGAAGTATTTTGGTAATAAAATCGATTTTTATATCAACGGTGGAAAAATGAAATCAAAACCTTCAACTTTGATAAAAATAAAAAACGGAGCCATTAAAGTGCTCCGTCCGGGCGCGGTTAAATTATAATACCCTACCTTTTTACTTTAGCGGTTTTGCTGATGCATTTGGTGCAGGATTTAACGCGCTTGCCTCCGATTTTTTTAGTCTGGAGATTGATGCTGAATTTTCGCAGCGTGGCGATATTGGAGTGGCTTCTTTTGTTGCCCGACTTGGCACCGCGTCCGCAAACTGAACATACCTTACTCATACACGAATTACAATACGAATTACATCCTAATTAGATTCGAATTTAATTCGGAATTAATTTGGATAAAAATTCGGATAATTGATTAATAACGGAATTTAGTGTATCATGAAGTTGCTATTCTAGCAATAGCTGAAAATAAACAAAAATAAATTCTGATTAACTAAACTCATATATGCTTAATGAGATCGTACTTATTGCATTCTACATTTTAATACTTCTCTACTCGGCGATTATCCATGAAGTAGCCCACGGCGTGGCGGCTTTGTGGCTGGGCGACCCGACTGCCAAATACGCCGGCCGGATTTCCGCCAATCCTTTCAAGCATATCGACCCCTGGATGACAATTATTTTTCCCATTCTGATGCTGATTCTGACCAGCTTTAAATTTGCTTTTGGCGGAGCCAAGCCGGTTCCCTATAATCCTTACAATCTTAAAAATCAGCGCTGGGGACCGACGCTGGTGGCATTGGCCGGACCGCTTTCTAATATTCTCATTGCGATTCTATTTGCTTTTCTGGCGCGCTTCATCGCTATTCCCATGGCGTCCAAAGTGGATATCATAATGAATTTCAATAATTGGGAAGGAATTTCACAAGTGATTGCCGGATCTTTCAGCTCCATTCTTTTTGAACTTTCAGTAATGGTGATTTTTTGGAATGTGCTGTTGGCTTTTTTCAATCTTATCCCTATTCCACCACTGGACGGTTCCAAGCTACTTTTTTCCTTA
>JAPLXF010000059.1 GCA_026396205.1 Candidatus Moraniibacteriota bacterium
AATCCTGAATAAGCATTGTCTCATTGTGATTGACAACAATACTGGCCGAGGTATGCGGCGAATACACCAAAACTTGGCCTTCGCGAATTCCGGAATTGCCGACAATCTCTTCCACCTTATCGGTAATGTCAATGAATTCTACTTGGCTTTGGGTTTTTATTTCTATTTTCCTCCTTTCGATTTTCACCCCGACACTAACTTTTAATCCACTAATTTATGTAGCGGAATAAAAGTTTATTAAATAATTTATCGAATGGCCCTGCACAAAATTTATTTAAAGTTAGTGCGGGGTTCATTTTGTTTTAGAAAATTTTGGAAACCGCCTGAACTACTTTAGGATCAAGCGCTTCTGGTATTATTTTACCACTAGTTGGTTTTTTTACCAAGCCCGCAATAGCCAAGGCCGCTTTGAGTTTGTACTCGTCGGTAATTTTTTTGGTCCGAGTATCTAAAGCGCCCCGGAAAATGCCCGGAAAGGCCAAAACATTGTTGATTTGATTGGGATAATCCGATCGGCCGGTAGCCACAACTGCCGCACCGCCTTTTTTGGCTTCGTTCGGCATAATTTCCGGAATTGGATTGGCCATGGCAAAAACAATGGCATCTCTTTTCATTTTTTGAATATCTTCTTTTTTTAGCAAATTAGGCGCCGAGACTCCGATAAAAACATCGGCTTTGATTAAAGCTTCTTTCAGGCTGCCTTTTTCCTTTTTCGGATTGGTTAGGCCGGCTATTTTGTTTTTCGCCCAATTCATACCTTTTTTTCTTCCCAGATATATCACGCCAGTGCTATCGGCTAAGATAACATTTTTAGCGCCGTATTTTAGCAACAATTTTGTTATCGCCATTCCCGCCGCTCCGGCGCCGCTGATGACTATTTTTATTTTCTGGATATTTTTCTTAACGACTTTCAGCGCATTGATGAAGCCAGCGAGAACTACGATAGCCGTGCCGTGCTGGTCGTCGTGGAAGACGGGAATATCCAATTCTTTTTTCAGTCTTTCTTCAATTTCAAAACACCTGGGCGCGGAAATATCTTCCAGATTTATTCCGCCAAAAGTCGGCGCCAGATATTTCACGGTTTTAATTATTTCTTCGGTATCTTGCGTTGCCAAGACAATCGGAATAGCGTCCACTCCACCCAGTTCTTTGAAAAGCAAAGCTTTCCCTTCCATAACCGGCAGGGCCGCTTCCGGACCGATATTCCCCAACCCCAAAACCGCGCTACCGTCCGAAATTACCGCCACCGTATTTTTGCGGATGGTATAGTCAAAAGATAATTTTTTATTTTTGGCAATCGCTTTGGAAACTTCCGCCACCCCCGGCGTATACAAAATCGGCAGATTTTTTTTGGTCAATTTCTGCTTGCTTCTAATTTCTATTTTGCCGCCGATTTTTTTGGATAATTCTATTGATTTCATAAAACTTGGTTCACTTAGACATCCAATGTCTAAGTAGCTACTCCATTAACAAATCTTCCATTTCTTTTAAATTACCTTTCCTTTCCAGAATACCAGCTAAAGAATTTTCTGCAAATTTTTTATATTCTTCGCAATTTTTAAATTGACCTGCGATTACTTTCTTTTTACAAAATCCTTTTTTTCCGTTAAGATGCTCTTCCCAACTTGATTTAGACATTGGATGTCTAAGCTTTAATTTATGCACTCTATTATTTAAATTTACATAACTGCTTAAATGCAGAAGATATTCATTGGAATTTATATGCGTAGATTTGAATCTGCCCTGAAATAATGATCCGCTCCGCTTTTCTTTGTAATTAAAATATTTCGTATAACCATCACCGAGCTTCTGCATAAATCTTTCAATGCCTCCATCAATAATTTGTTCAAGAATAAAATGATAATGATTTGGATTTATACAATAACAAATAAAATTCACCAGCTTTTTTCTCTTCTTAGACATTGGATGTCTTAAACTAAAAGAATGCGCATATATACTGCCAATCGGTTCGGTGGTATTGAATTCATCCATGCTTTGCAAAAATCTAGACAAATCTTTTGGATTAGAAAAAATATTTCTCTTATCAACGCCCCTGTTATAGATATGATAATATTCGCCTACTTTAAAGGGAACCTTGCGCATTTTATTTACTTAGACATTACTTAGACATTGAATGTCTAAGTAGTTAACCTTTGGGCTTTAACTTAAGTTTTTTATATATGCTTCCCGCCGCCACAGCGCCTTCGGCGACGGCTGTAATAATCTGGCGGAATTTGTTGGAAGAAGTGTCAATATCCCCGGCTGAATAAACATTTTCAATGCTGGTCGCTTGCGTGCCGTCCACGATTATATAATCCTGGTCGTCGGTTTTCACGCCCAGATTTTTAGCCAGCACCGCTCCCGGAAAAGTTCCGACTTCAATAAAAACTCCCTGAACTGCCAATTCTTTTTTCTCCCCGCCTCGCGTCGATGAGCGGTCTTCTCCGCGAGTCGAGGCGGGCCCATTCATTTCATAAACTATTCCGGAAACTTTAGTATCCCCTTTTATTTCCGTAATATTGGAACAGCAAATCATTTCAATTTTCGGATTGGCTTTCATCTGTTCTATCCAGGCCGGTTCAAAACTGACTTTTTCATCTTTGTATATCAGCGTCACTTTATTGGCGAATTCCGTCAGGTGAATCGCGGCGGTCGCGGCCGAATCTCCGCCGCCGATAACCACCACATCTTTGCCCCGAAAAAACATGGCGTCGCAAGTGGCGCAATAAGAAACGCCTTTGCCTAAAAATCTATCCTCGCCGGGCACATTCATTTTGCGCGGCTTCATGCCGAGCGCCAAAATTATAGATTGGGCCGTGTATTCTCCAGTTTTTTCACCAACAACTTTAAATCCGGTTTCGGTTTTTACGATATTATTGACCGAATCTTTAATAATTTTCCCGCCTAATTTTTCCGATTGTTTGACGAATTTACCCATTAAATCTTTGCCGGAAATTTTTTCAAAGCCGGCATAATTTTCAATTTCCCAGGCTTCTACTACCTGCCCGCCGATTTCGCTGCCAATAACCAGATGGTCAAGCTTATATCTTGAAGCATAAATAGATGCTCCCAGCCCCGCCGGCCCAGCGCCGACAATAATTAGATCGTATATTTTATTTTCCATAAATTTATTTTTTATTAGCTCTTTTAATTATTCTAACAATTCCCCGATTGGCGTCAACTTTAACTAAGTCACCATTTTTGAGAATCTTAGTAGCGTAAATTGTACCGACAATACAGGGAATTTTAAGCTCTCTACTTATAATAGCAGCGTGGGAAAGCATGCCGCCTTGATTTGTTATAATCGCTTTCGCTTTTTGGCATAAAACCATTATATCTGGGTTTGTACTCTGTGCAACAAGAATTTGACCTTTTTTCATTTTATAGGAATTTTTTTGGGCTTCTTTTGAATCATACATAGGAGAAATAAAAACATTCCCTCTCGCAATTCCTTTATTAGCAATTTGTCCTTTTAAAGAACTAATGCTTCTTTTAGATTTCATTTCTTCATCTTTGAAAAACATTTCTACAATTTGCTGTGCTTCGCTACTATTAAATTCTATTATCTTTTTATTTTTAACTGTTAATGCGTAAAGCCTTCTTCTTTTCGATATTTTTTTATAATCTAAAACTTTCCCTTTAAAAATATCTTCAATTTCTATTGAAAATAGATATTTTAAAAGGTCTTTTCTAATGGAAAATTTTTCTGATATTATCCCAAGAACCTTACTAATTACTCCGCCGTCAGATGTATAGCAATTCCACATTTTCCTTCCTTCCATTTTTATTGTCTCTATTTTTTTAAATTTTCCTTGAAAATTTTATTTTCGAATTTATCAGAAATTGAATCAATAAAAACATACTCTGTAAATCCATATAATTTCCAAAAATCTTTTAGATTTTCAACTAATTCTTTGAATTCTTTTAGATTTATCTGCGGGGATTTTTGCAAATATTTATTTGAAATCTTAGGAAATATTTTTTTATGCTTTTTGAAATCTAAAAAGTATTTTTGAAAATTTATTTTTTTAAGAAATAATTTAGATGCTGTTTTTTTTATCTTTTTTCTAGCTTCTTTTGTATTGTAAAGATAGAAAACCCAAAATTTTCCCCTATTAACAATTAAAGCATCCCCAATTGAAAGAGGTCCACTTAAAAGAAACTCACTAACAAGAAAGGAGGCGCGATTTTTTACCCTAAACATCAGATGATAATCCTTTGGAAATATTTTTTTGTTCATTTCATTTATAGTGTTGTTATCGGCCTAGATTGGATAATATAAAATTTGCCTCTTCCATACGCCCATTCAATATCCTGCGGTTTTTTGTAATGTTTTTCGATGCCGGCGCAGATGGACGCTAATTCTAAAACTTTCTTATCGGCCAGCTTTTGCTTTTCTTGGATATTTTTGGGAATATTTACCCACTTGGTTCCGCCGCTTAAGCCCCGGATAATTTTTCTGGCTTGCTTAGCCACATTCACATCCGTGATTTCTTTTTTCTTTTTGTCCAGAACAAAACTGTCGGGCGTAATTGATCCGGAAACGATGGCCTCGCCCAAGCCCAGCCCGGCTTCGATTATCATCTGGTTCCGGTCTTCCGTCACCGGGTGGACCGTAAAGCAGATGCCGGAAATTTCCGATTCCACCATTTTTTGCACCACCACGGCCACGCTGACCTTGGAATCCATAAGTTTTTTCTCGTGGCGATAAAACATGGCTCGCGGAGTAAAAAGTGAAGACCAGCATTTTTTAACATTTTCCAAAAGTGTTTTTTCGGTCGTATTCAAATAACTTTCCAGTTCGCCGGCCCAAGAAGCCACGCTGGAATCTTCGGCCGTCGCCGAAGAGCGAACCGCCACGAACTTGGCTTTCAATTTTTTAAAATCACTTACAATTTCTTTCTCGATATCTTTGGTAATTTTTTGGTCATGAATCATATCGCGGATAGTATTGGAAGCTCTGTCCACTGAATTTACATCTTTATAGTTGACTTTGCGGATCAGTGAATCAATTTCATGCTCCAAGTCGGTTTCTTCCAAAAAGCGGTCAAAAGCGCTGGCTAAAATGACAAATCCCGGCGGAACAGGAATATTATTATTAATCATTTCTCCGAGCGACGCTCCTTTCCCGCCGGCAATACCGACATCTTTTTTGGATAGCTGTTTGAAGCTTAGGATAAGGCTTTTTGGAGGGGTTATTGACATATGTTTAAAAATATGATAGGATATTAGATTGGCTAGAACATTGACATTTACATTAATTATAGACTAGGGAACCAAAAAGACAAAACCTCATTTCAAGAAAGGAGACAGAAATGCCCATAATATTCACTCACGGAAAGAAATACTCAGGGGGAGATCCCAATATGACACCTGAGGGTTTCGAAAAAGTAAAGACGCTTAAAGAATTTGTTCCTCGTAATACAAAGGTTATAATCTGCGGTACTGGCGCGCGTCACATTGATGTAGCGAACGCTCTCGGTTTAATACCCACCCGCTTTACTTCTGTGGTCGGCAGTGCTGATTCGCTGGAGATAACGGAAGATAAAAAGGAAATAGTGGTACTGGCAAACGGCTTGGGTGTCCCCAGTGAAATGTATACGACTCTGGAAGATGAGTCAGCGTCTCTTCCGGCATTGATATTTGATCTGCCCGACGACGCGGTGATTTGCGCCGGACGTCCAGCACTTATAATGCTCGGCAAAAAGGATGCCAAGAGCGGCGCGGTTTACCAAATCACGCCAAAAGGAATTGAGTTTGAAATAACAGAGCTTTCTTAAGGTTTTTGAATCACAAAAGAAAAAGCTTGACTTGCAACACCTGTCAAGCTTTTTTTATTTTACCTTTAATTCTTCTTCAAAATTTTTATTACACCTTCGTTCGCATCTACGCTTACCAAGTACCCATCTTTAAGAACTTTTGTTGAATTTTTTGTATTTATTATACAAGGCTTATTCATTTCTCTCGAAACGATGGCGGCATGGCATAATATTCCTCCTTCGTCCGTCACAAAAGCGCTGGCTTTTTCCATGGCCGGAATAAAACTGGGGAAAGTCATTGGCGTTACTAAAATATCTCCTTTTTTAACTTTAGCTATATCCTTAACATCTTTTACGATCCTAACAACACCTCTGGCAATTCCCTTGTTGGCAATTACTCCTTTTATTTCAGAAATTGTGCTTTTTACATTTGCTTTATCAACTAACAATTTTTTGAAACGAATTAAATCTTTTCCCCAAAAATAATTCATTTTGCCTTTAATCATGGCTATGACAAATCCCTTCTTTCTTTCTTCTAAATCATTTCTACTGATTTTCTCCTTTTCAAGATTTTCAATTTCCTCCACTGACATGTTAAGCATATCTTCATAGCTGTAATTAAATCTTTCTCCAATTTCCACTAATAAATTTCTGATATTAAAACCAGATTCATGAATAATGTCAGTCCTGAAAGTTTTGTAATAAACCAACTCCTTGGCGGTTTTAACCAACTCTAGGATTGGACTCCCAAATTTAATTTCCCCATTAATGCGTAAAAAATCTTTTTTCATTTTTGATTCAAGAGCATATAACCCCTTTGCGGCTTTATTTACATCCGGCAAAACCACTTTTATTCTTTTTATCATCTCCTCAACGCTCCAGGGATTGCCTTGATAATTGCGACATTGTATCCAGCCAAATTTTTCTATATGTTTTTTAATTTCGCTAATAATCAATTCTGTTTTACTGATTTTTTCAACTGTATTTTTTTCAAATCGTCTATTAAATAATACCCATAATTTCTTATTATTTTTGATTTTAAGGGCCATCTTAAATAAATTGGCTTGTTCATAAAAACCTACATTCTTTTTCGTCGGATAAACCAAAATTCTTAAATATTCATCAATTTTTTTTACTCCTTTCTTTTTTAAAAAGTTGGTTAATTTATGTTCTAGCGGATAATTGTATGCCCACATTGGAAAAATAACATACACTGAAAAATATTTTAATTTATTTTCAAAATTCCCAAGTATTTTTAATAATTCCTTGTTCTCTAGTCTGTTGAGCTTTAAATTTTTTATTCGCATCGAATAAGAAATAAGCTCATCGCCATAGACATAGCATTTTCTTAAAGACTCAATGATTTTTTTATTGGGATAGCTTTCGCCAATTTCAGCTAACTTCTTGAGCAAGTCGAGATCGTGAATTAAATTATAATTGGCATTAATTTCATTATCCCAAGAAAAATTTATATTAAATAATTTTTTGTAACTACTTTTAGCGGCATAACCTTTCATTAAAATACTATCCAAAAAAATCGGCTCGTTCCTGTAAACTAAAAACTGCCAATTTATTTTTTTATAGCCTGCTTGGAATTCTTTTAAATCTTTAAATTCTAGACTTTTCCCCATATTTTCTAACTTATTCAATATAAGTTAAATTTTACTTAATTCTTCTTTTAAAATTTCTTTACTCTGTACTCCCGTAAATTCTTTGACAATTTTCCCGCCTTTAAAAATTTTAAGCGAAGGAATGGACATAATATCGTATTTTTGGGATGTTTCCGGATTTTCGTCCACATTCATTTTCCCGATTTTTACTTTGCCCTCAAATTCCTTGGCCAGTTCTTCCACAATTGGCCCCATAACCTGGCACGGCCCACACCACGGCGCCCAAAAATCAACTAGCACCGGCTTGTCACTTTTGATAACTTCTTGGTCAAAGTTTTTGTCATTCAAATTTAGTTCCATAATTTAAAATTAAGTTTATTAGTCTACAAATTACAAATCCTATACAAATTTACAAATATTTGTAGATTTGCCTGCCTGCCGGTATTTTCTTCCCTTTGCATAGATAAATATTAGCGCAAAATTATGAAACAAACAAACAAAAATAAGTAATTCGTAAATTGTAATTTGGATAAATTTTATCAAGACAATAAAATTACAAATCCTAATTACAAATTACCAATTACGATTTACCATTCCCTTTCCACCATAAAATCCGCTACTTCTGTCAAAAATTCTTTGGCCTCTGACTCAATTTTTATTTTTTCCAATTCCCCTTTGCCTTCTTGAATAAATTTTCTGGCTAAATTCACGGCATAATCCAGCGCTCCGGTTTCGTGAATTATTTTCCGGAATTCTTCTATTTCTTTTCCGGACAAGTTCTTTTTTCCTAAAATATTTTTTAAAATATTTTTCTGATTTCTGTCGGCTTTTTCCCGCGCTTTCACCACCAGTAAAGTTTGCTTGCCTTCAATAATATCCGAACCGACCGATTTTCCCAATTTCTTTTCCGAGCCGAAAGTTCCCAAAATATCGTCTTGGATCTGGAAAGCAATTCCAACCGGTATGGCGTAGCGGCTCAAATTTTCTATCAACTTATCGGAAGCGCCGGCTAAAATGGCGCCCAGATGCAGCGGACCTTCAATCGTATATTTGGCGGTTTTGTTTTCATACATTTTCAAAACTTCTTTTTCGCTGGCTCGGCCTTGGTATTCGATGTAAATATCTTGCGACTCGCCGACAACCGTGTAAGAAATTACATTTT
Source organism: Candidatus Moraniibacteriota bacterium (assembly GCA_026396205.1). Classification (GTDB taxonomy): domain Bacteria; phylum Patescibacteriota; class Minisyncoccia; order Moranbacterales; family UBA2206; genus JAPLXF01. Next base: position 8,532 of record JAPLXF010000059.1, read on the forward strand.
GCAATTGGGAAAGGGCTTTAATGATATTTTCCGGATTAAATCCGGAATCAAAAAGAATCTTATTGCCCATGGCGCCGATCATATCGCCGATAATAATGGCCATAGAATTGCCGAAATGCGCCGAGTCGGAAGTTCCAAAAATTTTCTTCCCGATTTTTGCATAGCGGGAATTAACTGTATCCAAACTGTGCCTTTTTTTATCGCGGTCAATGATGTCATCGTGAATTAAAAGAAAAATATGGATCAGTTCGATGCTGATGGCAGCCTTTATCATTTTCTCTTTTTCTTGCCCGCCGGCTGCCAGATAGCCATAATACATAAAAGCCGGCCGCAATCTTTTCCCACCGGCTAAAACGATTTTTTTGACATATTCCAGCACTTCAACAATAAAGCCGTCCCTTTTGCGGACATCCTCAATTATCCGGTCAAAAAAAATTTCCAGTTCCTTGTCAAATTTTTTCTTCAAAATTTCCAGAGATTCTATATTGGACATAATTTTATAAAAAGTACCGCGTATGGGATTCGAACCCATGATTTCCAGGACTCGCCCCGCACCAAAATTTTCGTACCGCTACGGGGAGTCGAACCCCGGTTACCAGAATGAGAATCTGGTGTCCTAACCACTAGACG
>JAPLXF010000023.1 GCA_026396205.1 Candidatus Moraniibacteriota bacterium
GTTAATTTAGGCCGGTCGGAACCGCGGGACGCGATTAAAGCCGCCGCCGCCCGGGTTAATCAATTAATCAGGCAATAATTTTAATGCGCAGATTTTCTTCCATACTATATATATTTTTATTTTTAAGTTCTTTTGTTTTTTTGTTTTCCTCCAATAATGTTAACGCCCAAATAGTCCCTGAACCTACTTGGAGTTCCAGTGAGAAAGGCATAGTTCCTTGCGGCCAAGGAGATAATAAAGACAATGCCTGCACTCTTTGCCATCTGGTGATTGGCTTCCAAAGAATAGTCCAGTATTTGCTGTGGTTTGTAACCACCATTGCTTTTGTTGGCATTTTCTTTGCCGGAGCCATGTATATCCTTTCTACCGGCGATGAAGGCATGATTACTTCGGCTAAAAACTTCCTCAAGGCATCTTTAATCGGTTTTGCTCTGGTACTCGGAGCTTGGATTATTGTCAATACTGTTCTCTGGGTGATTGGGACCAAAGGCAGTACTCCGACCGGCAGTACTGCTAGCAGTTCAACCAGTTCTGCCAACAATCCCGGTTCGGGAGTTTTGGGAATTAACGCTATCAGCTGGAACAACTTTAAATGCGATGCGAAGAGTACGACTGGCGGAACAAATAATAATACTGATGAAAAAAAAGCAGCCGGAAGCTCATGTGGAACCAAAGATTATCCGGGGGTTTGCACAAAAGGGACTAGCTGCAACGGGAAAAGATGGGTTATGCAAGGCACTTCTTGTGATTCGGGATATTTGTGTTGTGGGGCAAATTAGCATTTATAATTTAAATAAATTTTAAAATTAAAATAAAATGAAAACAAAAATATTTATTTTAGCATTTATATTAGTGTCAGGCATGCTAATTGCGACACAGGCTTCAGCAGTAAATTGCTTTGATGTAAAACCAATGCCGGGAGCATGTCAAAAAACTTGTTCATCGGGCCAAATAAATATCGGGTCAACCCCAGATTGTGGTAATGATCGATTTTGTTGTGTTATTAGCGCTAGACTACCAGATGAAAAATGCAGGACGAACTTAAACGGCTATTGTATTGAAAGTAATAAACCATGCAGCAACACTCAAGAAAAAAGAATTGCGTATAATTCAGAAAACCCAATTTGCCCCAAAGACCAAAGTTGTTGCATACCATTAGATAATTACAACAAATGTGATTATGCAGGAAAGCAATGTTACACGGAAAAAAGCGAGGAGGGATTATGCAGCAAAGATCTCAAATGTGAAAAAATTGGTTCTGTTGGAGATACTACTAGCTGTGAATGGCAAGGACAATCTTGCAATACAACAGGAAATACAAAAGGAACCTGCCAAATCCAAGGTGAAAGTCTTGTATGTGTTGATGGTAAAGGGACTAAAATTGGATGTGAAAAGGAAGGAAATTCGTGCACAACAAATGCGAATGAACCGGGCAGTTGCAAAAAAGAAAAAGATAATGTAGTTTGTGTTAAAAATAATACTGGATCTAATAGCAATAGTAATTCCACCACTGAATTTCCCAATCCGCTGCGTTTTACCAAGCTGAACGAAGTAGTCAATGAAGTGCTGAAAAATTTACGCGCGGATATTATTGTGCTGGCGATTGTTTTTATCGTCATCGGAGCGCTGATGTATATGATGTCCGCTGGCAATGAAAAAATGATTGAGCGGGCCAAGATGACCATAACCGCGGCAGTCATTGGCTTGGCGATTGCTTTGGCGGCGCCGTCATTCCTGAAAGAAATTATGACCATTCTTGGCGGCAATCCCACTACGACGGAAAATATTACGGCGAGTTCTACAAATATAATGTCAGTCAAAGACATCGCTATGGGAGTTTTAAATCTGCTGTTGTCAATCGTCGGCGTAGTTGGTATAATTAGTTTAATCGTCGGCGGAGTAATTTATTTGACCGCTTTCGGGGACGAAGATCGGGTCAGTGCTGGCAAGCGCGCCATGGCTTATGCGATTATTGGCATCACGCTGGCGCTGGGCGCCCTCGTAATTGTGAAACAAATTGCAGTTATCATAAATCCGGGACAGTAGTTCCCAAAGTAAAATACAAATACTAAAAATAGATGGGAGGTGTTGTATGAGGAAAAAAATAAAATCATTGGTAACGACCGCTTATGTTGCAGGATTGACTCTGCCGGCTGTCGCTATGGCGCAATTCAAGGAACCGGGAGGCACTGGCCTGCCGGGCGGGTCTATTACCAATATTGTGAATAATGCTATGAACTGGATTTTGGCTATCGTGGGAGCAATTGGAATTATCGGTTTTGCAGTGGCAGGCATCCTCTATCTCACGGCAGCAGGTGACGAAGATCGGATTGAAACAGCCAAAAAAGCCATGCTTTATTCCATTATCGGCATTATTGTAGCGCTGTTGGGATTGGTAATTCTGCGCGCGGTCAGCACGATGTTGCAAGGTCAGCAGTCTACTTTCTAGTTTTAAATACATATTTTTGAGAACGGCCGAGTTATCCACAGGCCGTTTTCTTTTTGCCTTTTCAGGAAGTTTATTTTGTGCTATAATTTAGATAGGTTAAAAAATTCACCCTGTTAAGTAAATTTTGCGGAGCAAAATTATTTTTCCTCCGGAAAAATTACTAAACAGGGTAAAAAAAACAATATGAAAAAAATAAAAAAAGTAGTCCGCAGAATAATAACGGCCGTTCTTCTATTTTCTCCGCTGTCAGCACTGGCGCAAATTACCATAGGTGGCGGAAATGATAATGGCGGCGGCTGGCTGGGGATAGGTGGAGGAGGAGGTGGCGGTTGGTTTGGAGGAGGCGGTTATGGTGGAGGTGGCTGGCAGTTGGGAAATTATACCGGTACTGGCCTGCCAGGTGGGAGCATCTATGCCATCATATACCAAGCAACTATGTGGTTTCTGGCTCTTTTTGGTTTTTTTGGTATCATCGGCTTTGTAATTTCCGGCATTATTTATCTGACTTCCGGCGGGGATGAAGATTTGATTGAGAGGGGAAAAAGAGGAATGAAGTGGTCCATCATTGGAGTGGTTGTCGGGCTTATCGGCTATGTTATTTTGCAAGCGGCGAGTTACGCTTTGTCCGGAATGACGGCGACATATTAAATATCCGAAATAAAAATGAGAAAGACTTTTAAAGTAAAAAGTTTATTTAAAGCAACACTAGTTTTAGCGGCGGTTTTTCTTTTCGCTTTTTGGGGCGGAAAAGTTTACGCGGCTGTTGTTTCTTGTGTTGATGGGAATTGTATTGGAGGTCAGGCTTGTCAAACCGGCGAAACATATGCCGGAACTTGTTCAAATGGAGGTATCTGTTGCATAAGAACAGCTGATGATAGTGCGGTTAAGCGATGCACAAATCAAGGCGGAGCTTGCAAAGCAACTTGCGATACTGGTGAAACTTCAGTTGGCGCTTGCGGAAATTCTGCTACGAAATGTTGTAAAGATGGATCTAGCACCGGAACAGGAACTGGAACTGGCGGAAGCTATCCCGGTCAAGGCGGAGGCACTACAGCCAAAGGTGGAACAGCCAATCTGCAAAATGAAATAAGCAAACTGGGAACCAGTTATGGCATGCCTGGCGGTTCCATTGTGCGGATTATTTATAATATCTTGAGCTGGATGCTGGTTATTTTCGGCTTTATCGGGATTGGAGGTTTTGTGATTTCAGGAATCCAATATCTAATTTCCGCTGGAGACGAAGATATGATTGACCGCTCCAAATTGCATATGAAATGGTCTATTGTCGGAGTAGTAGTCGGGCTGATGGGCTTTGTAGTTTTGCAAGCGGTGACTGTGGCACTGACAGGCTATAGTTGGTTTTTTTAAGTTAATTTTTAAAAAAATGAAAATAAAAATATTAATTCTAGCGATTTTTCTGGTGATGTTTTTTAGTTTTTGGAATATTAAAACAATCGTGGCCGATACCTGTACTTCCAATGGTGGAACATGTGTTGAAAGAGAAGGCGTTGGACTTACTCCTGCTTGTCCTGCTCACACAGATATTAGCAGCGCTTATAGTTGTGATAGTGAAACTACATATGGAGCAATATGTTGCACAGAAGACAATGATGCACAAGATGCCGCTAATACTAATGATGGATCTAAATGTGCGAAGGCCGGTGGAACTTGTGAAGTTAATCCTTGCGCGGTGAGAAACGCAGCACCTAATGATTGTCCTTCCGGAGTGCAGTATTGCTGTGCAGGCGTGGAAAATACAACTGGCAATGGAACTGATACTAATGGAACGGGCACTGGCGGAAAAGATACTGGTGGTTTTCCTTCTGGCCCGGGCACTGATGCAGGAACGGGAGCTAAGACAGGCGGATATACGAATATTTCTCAAGAACTAAGTTTGATTCAAAGCACTTTCGGACTTTCCGGAGCTAGCATCAAACAGATTCTTTCCAATCTTTTAAGCTGGATGCTGACGATTATTGGAATTATTGGCATCATTGCTTTCATAATTTCCGGCGTCCAATATCTGATTTCCGCCGGCGATGAGGATATGATCGAGCGGGCTAAACTGCATATGAAATGGTCCATTGTCGGAGTGATTATTGCCCTAGGAGGATTTGTGATTTTAAACGCTATCAATATTTTGCTCCAAGGCAACAGTTGGAATTTCTAATTTTTAAAAAATAAAAAAAGCCAGAACTGTGATAAGCTTCTGGCTTTTATTTTTTTTAACCTCTTTTTAGCAAGCTATACCCGCTCAAAATATAACGGTATAGTATCTCCATTAACATCTGCCATTATTCCTTTGCCAATATTGGGGGAGAATTTTTCGGTGAATGTTCCGGACTTGTTTTCTCTATTGGTGTTATGGTAATTCCATGTTCCGGAAAACTCATTCGGAGAAATTTCAACTCCCTCTAAAGTTATCCAACAATCAATCCCATTCTCATCCCTGTAATTGCAAGAAATGTAAAGTGGACGATTATTGGAAAGCGTCTGAATAATAGGCAGATTATTTCCCCAACGTACTTTCCACGATTCCCGAAATTCTGCATGGGAGATTTTCCTGCGCTTTATTCTCCCGCATTTTTTTTAAAAATTCTTTATCCTCATCCGAAAGTTCCGCCTCAGTTATTTTACTATTTTTCATTTTGTCTATAATCTCATTTAACCTGGCAGAATTTCGCTCATCCTCTATTTTCGAACTTAAATCCCCAATTGTCGAAATATTTTTTTCAGTATTCGAGATAGAGAATGTGCTGACTGGGTTATGTCCGGTAACTTTTACCCAAATATATCCGGGTATCAGTCCCAGAATGTTAACCATGAGGACGATTACTGCGTAGTAGAGGACCACCTTCCATCCAAGTCGACCGACTATGTCGAGCTTATATGAAACAAGCCCAATAACGGCTAACGCCGAAACGATCAGGAAGAATGCCGATGGTCTTTCCTGAAACGACATCGTTCCAAGAAAGAAGAAAGCGATGGAAATCCAGAAAGTGATTTCGCAAGCCGCTTTCATATAGGCCTTGGAAAAACTTTTAACTTCATCTTCGATTGTTTCGGGTTCCTCTGCAATTCCCGAAACAATTCCAGCTGCTAATGTTACAGCGAGTGAATCGGGCATAAAAGCCACAATTACCGCTGTGGTCAGAAGGATCAAGAAGAATAAAATGTTCAGTCCCGGAAGGCCGGCTATGTTAATCAGCCAGCCGATAATTGTCAGGATTATAATTGCTATGAAAGTCCGGACAATTATTCGGAAGTAAATTCTTCTCAATGGGAGCATGGCGTCCCGCGTTAAACCAAACAGTGCAATTATAATGTTAAGCATGTGTGGTCTCCTTTCGTTCTGATACCGGTTAGCTCTTTCCACCAGCCCCGGTAGGGTTCAGTTGATTCGGTTGGTTTTGCTCTTTGTGGTAACTTGCTTCGGATGGAGTTAATTTTGCCAACAGTTATTGTTTCGTTGGTTTGTATCCACTTACTGTACTTCTCATAAACCTGCTTGAAAGAATCGAGACTCGAATCTAAAATTCCCATAGCCTTGCATATTTCATCCATTTCTGTATTGGAAATACATTTACCCAGCGCTCTCAGAAAATCCACGCCAGGGTTAATTTCCACCGGCTTGGTTTTCTTAAGAACTTTAGGCTGCCCTTTTTTATGAGCCTCCGGGTTGGCCTTTTCCACTGAGAATTCTTTGGTGTAGGACATATTGAAAAGTATGCCTACCACTGCCCGAAACTTCCGTCTCTGCCAGGTCTCTTTCGTGTTGAGGTAAGAAGAGATTTTTTTGATGCATTCCTTGCCATCGGAATCGCGCTCTAGTTTACCAACAGCATTGGCATATGCTGTTTCATCAGAAAGGTCAAAGATACCGCCGAATTTTACTTCCGGACCTTTCGGGGCTTCTTCAGTGCCGGCACCTTCATTTTTAATTTCCGGCCGTCCCTTTCGAAGCATAAAATTTTTGAGACTTTTGACTCCTAAAAACTCTGTTACTAATTCCGGAATGAATTCTTTTACCACATCACCTAAAAAGCTTTTAAATCCCATGATACACCTCCATTGAATATTGTTTTTTCAAAGGGCCAGAGGCCCATTTTTTTGCCTCTGTTATCAGCATTCCGATAACATCCAATCCTAGCATAAAATTGGATAAAAGTCAAGCGGAAAATAGGCTTTAAATAAGCCTTGATTTGAGGCTAAAAATGGCAAATATAAAACAATAAAAATACAAAACCTTTGGTGGAAGCTTCGCTTCCATAATGGAAGCGAAGCTTCCAAAGAGAAGTTTGACAAAAAAATTTGTTCTGATAAGATAAAACTATTGAGAAGAAGTTGATGGTTCGCTGGCGAGAGCGGACCTTTTTTAAACAATAAATAAACAATAATTTTAAAGAAAAATTTTATGCCCAGAAGAAAAAAATATGCCGACGAAGACGAAGCGGGAAAAATTACGGACTATGGCAGCATTATTTCCCAAATTTGCGATGAAAAAGGCATTGCCAAAGACAAAGTAATCGAAACGATTGAAGCGGCGCTGGCGGCGGCTTACAAAAAAGACTACGGCAAACGAGGCCAGAACATCAAAGCGGTTTTTAATGAAAAAAACGGCGCAGCCGAATTTTATCTGGTCAAAGAAGTAGTGGATGAAACTACACGCGAATTTCCGATAGAAGAAGCGGATGATGCGGATATGGCGGATAAGGCAGATAAAATGGATAAAACGGATGGTGTGGATAAAAAAGAGAAAAAAAAGCCGGTAGAATTACCGCCAGTCGAAGACGAAGAGGAAAGATTGCCTCGCTATAATTCGGAAAGAGATTTGACGGTTCCGGAAGCCAAGAAAATAAAAAAAGGCGCCAAAGTCGGTGATGTGATTGAATTAAAACTGGAAATGAAAAAAGATTACGGCCGGGTAGCGGCGCAAACCGCCAAGCAGGTGATTATCCAAAGAATCCGTGAAGCGGAACGGGATGCCATGTTTGAAGAATATAAAGACAAGGAAGGCCAGGTTATCAGCGGTGTGGTGCAAAGAGTGGAAGGCCGAAATGTTTTTATCGATTTGGGCAAATCAGTCGGCGTGCTTTTCCCGTCCGAGCAGATTGAAAGTGAGCGCTGCCGCATCGGGCAAAGAGTTAAAGTTTATGTGGCTAAAGTGGAATCCGGTTCCAAGGGCCCCGGCATATCGCTTAGCCGGATCCATCCGTTGATGATCCAGAAACTTTTTGAATTGGAAGTGCCGGAAATTTTTGCCGGGACGGTGGAAATCAAAGCCATTGCCCGCGAAGCCGGAGGGCGCTCTAAAATTGCCGTGGCTTCCAACGAAGAAGGCATCGACCCGATCGGATCTTGCGTCGGCCAAAAAGGCACGCGGGTAATGGCGGTCATTGACGAATTGGGCGGAGAAAAAATTGATATCGTTCTTTGGGATGAAGACGCATCCAAATTTATTGCGGCGGCTTTAAGCCCGGCTAAAGTGCTGAATGTGGAAATAAATGAAGAGGAAAGATCAGCTAAAGTGCAGGTTCCGGATGACCAATTGTCGCTGGCCATTGGCAAAAAAGGACAGAATGTCAGGCTGGCGGCTAAACTGACCGGTTGGAAAATTGATATCTTAGGCGTTAAAGCCGATGGGGAAACAGTCGAGGCGGCAGAAGCGGAATTGGAAGCGGAAAATCCGGAAGCGCCGGCGGATAAAGTCGAAGAAGAAGCCAAAGCAGTGGCGGAAGAAATGGCTGAAAAGCCGAAAGAAGATAAAAAGTAATTTATAATTTTTTAATAAATCAGAATTTACGCATTTGCCTTTTAAGACATCCGATGTCTCGCGACCATAACGACCGAAAGACACCGGATGTCCGCAAACGCGTAAATCCTATAATTATTAATTTTTAAAAAATATGATTGAGATTTTAAAAACTCTGCCTGTGGAAATTTATGCCATGATAGCGGCACTGGTTTCTATTGCTTTTGCCTTATATTTAGCTTGGCAAGTCAACCAATTTTCCGCCGGCGAGGGGAAAATGCTGGAAATCGCCGCGGCTATCCGCGCTGGCGCCAAAGCTTTTTTAAATCGGCAGTATAAAACGGTAGCTTATGTGGCGGTGGTGATTGCGATTGCTTTATATTACATTCCCGGCCTCGGCGCCAAAACCAGTTTGGGATTTTTAATTGGAGCGGTTGCTTCGGCGCTGGCGGGCTATATCGGAATGAATGTGGCGGTGCGGGCCAATGTCCGAACGGCGCAAGGCGCCAAAAGAGGTTTATCCAGAGCTTTGCGCATCGCTTTTCGCGGCGGTTCGGTTACCGGACTTTTGGTAATCGGCCTCGGACTTTTGGTGGTGGCCGGATTTTATTATTTCACTAACGGTGATTTGAAAGCTTTAATCGGAGTTGGTTTCGGCGGCAGCTTAATCAGTATTTTCGCCCGGCTCGGTGGCGGAATTTTTACCAAAGCGGCGGATGTCGGCGCGGATTTGGTCGGCAAAGTTGAAGCCGGAATTCCGGAAGACGATCCCAGAAATCCGGCGGTAATTTCTGACCTAGTAGGCGATACAGTCGGCGACTGCGCCGGCATGGCGGCCGATCTTTTTGAAACTTACGCCGTTACAGCCATCGCGGCCATGATTCTCGGCTCGCTGACTTTTTCCAGTTTCAAGGGCGCGATAACTTATCCGCTGGCCATCGGAGCGGTTTCCATTATTGCTTCCATCCTGGGAATTTATTTTGTCAAGCTTTCCCGGCGTCCGAAAGATTTTTCCAGCAGCCGAATTATGGGCGCGCTGTATAAAGGTTTGATTGCGACTTCCATTATAGCCTTGATTCTTTTTTGGCCGGTAACCAGCTATTTGATGGCCGGCAATGGAACTTACGAACCCGTGAATATTTTTATTTCGGCAGTAGTTGGTATTGCCATCACGGCGCTGATCGTAGTGATTACCGAATATTATACAGCCAAGAAATACCGGCCAGTGCAAGCCATCGCCGAAGCTTCCAAATCCGGGCACGGCACCAATATTATTATGGGTTTGGCTATGAGTATGGAAGCCACGGCTTTGCCGGTAATTGTGATTGTAGTTGGCATTATTTTTTCTTACTGGCTGGCCGAACTTTACGGCGTAGCGATTGCGGCCATGAGCATGCTGTCGATGGCGGGAATTATCGTGGCCATTGATTCTTTCGGTCCGATTACCGACAATGCCGGCGGCATTGCGGAAATGGCGGAAATGGGCGAAGAAGTGCGTCAAGTTACCGATGCCTTGGATGCGGTAGGCAATACTACTAAAGCTATAACCAAGGGCTACGCCATTGCTTCAGCCGGACTGGCGGCGCTGGTGCTGTTTGCTTCCTACGTTCAGGAATTTTCCAGCCGGGGAATAAAACTTTCTTTCAAATTGGACGATCCGTTTGTGATTGCCGGACTTTTTATCGGCGGCTTGCTGCCGTATCTTTTCGGCTCCATTTGTATGCGGGCGGTTTCCAAAGCGGCCAGTGCCGTGGTGGAAGAAGTGCGCCGGCAATTTCGGGAGATTCCCGATCTTATGGAAGGCAAAGCCAAGCCGGATTACGCTACCAGTGTGGATATCGTAACTAAATCGGCCATCCGGGAAATGATTGTTCCGGCGCTGATTCCGGTTCTGGCTCCGATTCTAGTCGGCTTTATTCTGGGTCCGGAAGCGCTGGGCGGACTCTTGGTGGGAACTATTATCACCGGACTTTTCGTGGCGATTTCGATGACTTCTGGCGGCGGCGCGTGGGATAATGCCAAGAAATTAATTGAAGAAAGTTCGCCAGCTGGCGAATTCGGCGGCAAAGGCTCGGACGCCCACAAGGCGGCGGTTACCGGTGACACAGTCGGCGATCCCTATAAAGACACAGCCGGCCCGGCGATTAACCCGATGATTAAAATTATTAATATTGTTGCCTTGCTAATTGCCAGTTTAATAATTTAAAATTATTTCTTTACTGGATTGTAATTTTTTTCGAAATTTAACTCGAACCTAAATTTCATAGCTGAAAATCTGCCCACGCTCAACGGCATCCTTGGCAGATTTTCAGATGAAATTTAGGTTCTCGGACAGAAATTTCTTAAAAATCACAAACCGTTTCAATTTTTATTTATCTATGATTAAGAAATTGCCTAATTCTCAAATAGAAATAAATATTTCCATTTCATGGGATGTATGGAAAGGCTATTTAGACAAAGCGGCGGAGGAAATTTCCAAGGAAATTAACATTCCCGGTTTTCGTCCCGGCAAAGCGCCGCGAAATATAGTGGAACAAAAAGTCGGGAAAAATATAATTCTGAATAAGGCGGCGGAGAAAGCAGTCCAGAAAAGCTACGCGGATTTTATTACCAAAGAAAAAATCGAATCGCTGGGCGCGCCGGAAGTGGAGCTTAAAGAAATTGCCGAGGGCAAAGATCTGGAATATTCTGCCAAAGTTTCCGTGATGCCGGAAATAAAATTGGACGAAAAATACAAAAAAGAAATTAAAAAAATAAACGAAGATTTTAAAAAGCGTAATATTTCCATCGATGATGCGGAAATCCAATTGGAATTGGAAAAGTTGGCTAATACTAGGGCCAAACTAATAACTGTCAGACGAGAAGCCCAGAAAGGCGACGCGGTGGAAATTGATTTTGAAGTTACTGTGGCCGGCGTTCCGATTGAAGGCGGATCCAGTAAAAAACATCCGCTGGTAATCGGCAAAGGCGTTTTTATCCCGGGTTTTGAAGATAATCTGATTGGCATGCCGGAAGGCGGGGAAAAAAGTTTCGAACTGTCGTTTCCGGCTGAATACCACCAAAAAGATTTGGCGGGAAAAATGGCCAAATTTTCGGTGAAAATGAATTTGGTGCAGGAAAGGCAAATCCCGGAAATCAATAATGAATTTGCCAAATCGCTGGGAAAATTTGAAACTCTGGAAGCGGTCAAAAAAAATATGCGGGAAGGCTTGGAACATGAGCAGAAGCATAAGCTGGAAGAGGAAAAAAGAACAAAATATCTGGATAAGATTATCGATAATCTCATTGTTGATCTGCCGAAAATTTTAGTGCAAAGCGAAATTGAAAAAATGATTGCTGAATTTGAATACCAAGTGCAATCGATGGGTATGAGCTTGGATGACTATTTGGGGAAAATCTCCGCCAAAGGCGGATCCGCCTCGGGCGGAAAAACAAAAGCAGACTTGAAAAAAGACTGGCAGCCGCAAGCAATCAAAAGAGTAAAATCGGCTTTGGCGCTCAAAGAAATCGCCAAGGTGGATGAAATAAAAGCGGATTCCAAGGAAATTGAGGAGGAAATGAATAAAACTTTGCAATACTATAAAAACATGGGCGATATTGAAAAGAAGATTGATACAGGAAGATTGTATAATTATGTAAAAGGCAATTTGGAAAACGAGAAGGTGTTTGAGAGGCTGGAGAAACTTTAAAAGCGATTCGAACCTACGAAAACATTCGAATCTACGAACTATAATTTTTTGTAGATTCGCATTAGATTCGTAGTTTCGCATCGGATAATTCTATGGAAATAACCAACCAATACTTAATCCCCACTGTTATCGAGAAAACCAGCTATGGCGAACGGGCGTTTGATATTTATTCCCGGCTTTTGAAAGACCGGATTATTTTTCTCGGCGGGCCGATTGATGACGGTGTAGCCAACAGCGTTATCGCTCAGCTTCTTTTTTTGGATTCCCAGAATTCCAAAGAAGATATAAAATTGTATATTAATTCTCCCGGCGGGCAAGTGACTTCAGCGCTGGCGGTTTACGATACGATGCAATATGTCAAAGCGGATGTTTCCACGATTTGCATCGGCACAGCCGCTTCGGCGGCAGCCCTGCTATTGGCGGCCGGCGCCAAAGGCAAAAGAATGATTCTGCCCAACGGCGAAGTGCTGATCCACCAGGTGATGGGCGGAGCGCAAGGGCAAGCGACCGACATTGATATCCACGCTAAGCATATTATCAATATCAAAAAGCGCCTCAATGAAATTATGGCCAGGCATACCAGACAGCCGATCGCCAAAGTGGAAAAAGACGCCGAACGCGATTATTTCATGGGTTCCGAAGAAGCCAAAAAGTATGGGATTGTGGATAAAATTATCAAGTAGATTCTTTCCGCCCGAGGCGGATCAGCCTTGGGCTGAAGCTTTTTAGGATAATTATAATCACTTGGAAACTTCGTTTCCAAGTGGATGAATTACTGAATTAATTCAGTAATCAATTAAGGAACAAATATGGCAATAAGAAAATCAGAAGAAAAAAATATCCGCAAACTCACCCGGATGGGGAGCGGCGGAAAAAGTGTCGGCCTCACCTTGCCGATAGAAATGGTCAGGGAATTGGGATGGCGAGAAAGACAGAAAGTAGTTGTCAAAAAATCCAATGGTAGTATTGTGATTCGAGATTGGAAGAAAAGATAGTTTCGGTTAGTTGCGATATTCTCACATTCTCGAGAATGTGAGAATATTAATTAGATTCTAAAACCGATTTTTAGGAAAAGTTAGCTCCTAAAGCTTCGCTTTAGGAAGTGAATTTTAAGAAATATGAAACAACCGCGGAGGTTGTTTTTTTGGTGTTTTAATGATAATCTGAAAATGTTCACCTACAATAGATTTACTCGAAAGGATACTGTCTTTTCTATCCAATTACGGATAGCAATGGGCAGTCGAGTTCCATAATTGGACTTCCTTTCGAGGCTGTCTGTTGTGGGTGAACGGCTCGGCTGTCCTTTTTTGTTTATAAAAATTTAATAGACAGTCGGCATAGACCCGTTCACCTATGCCAAATAATAATCTTACAAAGGCCAAAAAGGCGAAGAATGATGAATTCTATACCCAGTATGGCGATATTGAGAAAGAAATTAATGCTTACATTAATTACGATCCAAATGTTTTTCGTGGCAAGGTTGTTTATTGCAATTGTGATGATCCGTTTGAGAGTAATTTTTTTAGATATTTTGCGAATAAGTTCAAGGAGTATGGCTTAAAAAAGTTAATAACTACAATCTATGTCGGCTCACCGATTGCTCAAATGCAATTACCCGGGTTTGCTAAGTCTAGTAATGAGAAAAAATTGCCCGAACGCAAAAATAGAAAAGCGTTCAAAATTGAAATTAATAAGGTAGTCGATCTTACAAGAGATGGCATAACTAACCTCAAAGATGTTAAATGGCTATTGGAGCACGATAAAAATGCATCTGCGGTTCTGCAGGGCGACAATGTTTATTGTGCTGGTGATTTTCGTAGCAAGGAATGTGTCGAGCTACTCAAGGAAGCTGATATTGTGGTAACTAATCCGCCATTTAGTCTATTTCGTGAGTATATAAAACAAATTGCCGACCATGATAAAAAGTTTTTGATCATCGGCAACATGAACGCAATTGCTTACAAAGAAATATTTCCGTTACTTAAAGAGAACAAAATTTGGTTGGGTAATAATTGCAAAGTCAATGGTGGCGCAATGTTTTTTGAGATACCAGAAGGCATTGCTAATTTAGATCAAGTTCGTGAAATAAAGATGAACGAAAGCGGAAAAAAAATTTATATTACTAGAGTACAAGGTGTTCGCTGGTTCACCAACCTTGACCATGGACGCCGTCATCAACCGATACCTCTTATGTCCGAAGCCGAAGTCATAAAATTTGTAACAAAAAAACCATTTGATAAATATGACAATTATGATGCGATAGAAGTTTCTTTGGTAAAAAATATTCCAAGCGATTATAAGGGCGTGATGGGGGTGCCGATTAGTTTTTTTGATAAATACAGTCCTGAACAATTCGAGATTATTGGTTTAGGAATTGCAAATTTGGGTCTATCAGTAGGAGTTAAGCCATATAAGCCAGAGCATAGAAAATATCGGAAAGAAATACAAAAAAGAGGAACAGTTAACGGTGATTTATATATGGTAAAAGACGGAGTTGTAGAAGTTCCATATGCAAGAGTTTTAATTAAACACAAGAAAAAATAATATGAAAACAATTTTAAAAACCGAAATTACCGTCAAAGATATTTGCGAAGGGTTCGTCTATAACGAACTCGAAGGCAAAGGTTTGTTTGGCTTGAGTGGTAAGCTTACTATTCAGCCAGAGTATCAGCGCAACTACATCTATGCTTCCGACGGCGGAGAAAAAGAAATCGCCGTTATTGAATCAATACTTAAAGGTTATCCGATAGGCTTGATTTATTTTAATCAAGTTTCTGAAAACAATCTAGAAGTTTTGGATGGGCAACAACGCATTACCAGTGTTGGACGATTTGTAACTAATAAATTTGCCATTAAAGATGAAAGTGGTATGCCACAGAATTTTAGCGGTATGGCAAAAGACAAACAGAGTAAAATTTTAAAAACCACTTTGCTTATTTATGAATGCGAAGGCACTGAAAGTGAAATAAAAGAATGGTTTCGGACGATCAATATTGCTGGTGTCCCACTTAATAATCAAGAACTGCTTAATGCGGTTTATTCTGGACCATTTGTGACATCTGGCAAAGAAGAATTTAGCAATACTCAAAACTCTAATATTCAAAAATGGAGCGCCTATGTTTCAGGTAGCGCCAACAGGCAAGAATTTTTGGAATGTGCACTCAATTGGATAAGCAAAGGAAATGTTGGTGACTATATGAGTCGTCATCGCTTTGACAAAAATATTACTGAATTAAAAACTTATTTTAATAGTGTAATCGATTGGGTGTCTAGTGTATTTGTTGATGTAGAAAGTGAGATGCGTGGATTAGAATGGGGACGACTGTATGAAAAATATCATAAGAAAGCTTATGATCCTGCTAAGGTTTCAGCAGAAGTACAAAAATTCTACAGTGATCCGTATATTAAAAACCGCAAAGGTATTTTTGAGTTTATTCTCGGTGGTTCCGTGGATACAAAATTGCTTGAAGTTCGAGTTTTTGATGAAGCAACCAAGAAAGCTGTTTATGT
>JAPLXF010000075.1 GCA_026396205.1 Candidatus Moraniibacteriota bacterium
GATATATTTTCTCCTGACAACAAGGAGATTTCGCATGTATTTTTTTCATACAAACGAATTGTCTCAAGAAATCCGAAATATGTCGCTTGAATAAACAATTTTTTTAAAAAACTTTCAACCAAATTTTTCGCCTTAACTGGCGATAGCATAAAAAACACAGACATTTTTTATGAAAAAATACTATGAAATCTGGCATATGCAAGAATTCATAGTATTTTAAAGAAATAAAAAAATCCGCATTTGCGCGGATGAAAGTTATAAATTGAAGTTTTTGAGCGTTAAAAAATTTATCTAGCCCCGAAGGGGGTCATAAATTTTAGCGAAAAAACTGAAAATTTATCTTTCATCAAACACTGCAGAGAGTTTCTTTTGTAACTTTTCTTTGCGGAAAAGAAAAGTTAGATAAAATTCAAACTGGATTCCCGCCTGCGCGGGAATGGCAATAAAACTAAAAAGCTACAAGCTAAAGCCTAAAAAGCTAATTTATAAACGCAATCCTTTTATAAACTTCCCTGGTCGTTTCCACATCCCTCTGGCAATAATCGCAAATTTCTTTGACTTTCCCCTCCTGATAAAATTTATAAACCTGCGAGCCGTCAATGCCGTCTTTGGGCGATGGAATGCCGAGCGCCAGCGCCAGATGTTCCAATCCGATATTATTCATCGACCATTTGGTCCATTCGCGCATAGTATCAAACATTGGATAACTTCTATATCTGGCAAAACTTAAATCCCGGTCGTCCCAGCTGGGTTTGATGCCGTTTATTACCGAGCGTTGGAAAATAAAACGCATATCAAAATCAATGATATTGTGCCCGATGAATAAGTTGGCATCGGCCGCGATGTTCCAAAATTCTTCCAGCATTTTTTTTTCGTCGCCGTCAAAATACAAGACTTCCGTCGGTTCGTCGTTGATGGCATAGCCAATACAGAGTATCCGCCCAAAAGAACCGTCAAAAGTCGTGCCCAAAAGATACTGCTCAAAATCTTCCATATCAGTTTTCTTTTTCTTTTTCTTGTCGTGGAGCATCTTTAAAATCTCGCGCGCTTCTTCGCCGGCCGGCAAAGTTTCAATGTCCAAATATAATCTTTTCATTTTATTTTGTATTAAATATTACTTTCCTATTGTAGTATACCATACAATTTATTTAAAAAATAAGGCAGGAATGTATGCATTCCTGCCTTTTAAAATTGTTTACGACTAAGTCCGATCGATTTCGTCATGTGGGATACTTGAATCAATCGGAATTTCCGTAGACTTCCCATCTGCCTGAGGCGGATCGCCATCAGACAATTTCCATAGGTAGGCCCTGACCTTTGTAGCTTCCTCGTCCACTCCGCCAGTCCAGATATCACAGATCCAGGTCAGATCTGAATCTATATCTGTGATTGGATACATCCAATAGGGCTTAGTCCACCAGTAGCCACGAACTAAGATATACACAGCTACTCCATATTCATTTCGATTTACATTTGTAACATATCCGACTGCATGAGCATTTGTATCACCAATATGGCCGGCATCGGTTATTTTTATTCCCGGCGGCCCGTTAATCGACGTTGTGGTTGATGTCGATGTGCTGGTCGTTGTCGGCTTCACACTTGTGGTCGTAGTTGTCGGAATTGAAGTAGTGGTAACTGTCGAGGTCGAACTCGGAATCGAAGTGGTAGTAATTGTAGTCGTCGAACTCGGAACAGTGGTCGAGGTGGATGAATCAACACTGTTGGTCGTAGAAGTTGTTGTTGTCGGCTGGGAAGTGGTCGTAGTTGGGATTGCAGAATCCCAAAACGCTCCATCCATACAGGGTTTTAATTCGCCGTTGGAGTAAAAAATTCCCCAATGGGCGCCTTGCGGACCTTCATACTGGGCTTTCCATGATTCATCGAAAGCCTCGAAGTAGAAGTAGCCGACATCTTGGGATTTCGCCCAAGCCACAAAATCTACAAAATACGCGCAGGCATTTTCCAAGGAAGGAACCGCTTCTCCGATAGTATCTCCGTCGCTTGGCCAGCCGGTTTCGCCCAGAAAAATTTCCTTATTTCCCACCGCGTTTTTCAATGACGAGAATTCGCCAGCGAAACTTTCTATGGTAATGTTGATGTCTTTGCCTTCCCAATATGGGTAAAAGGTAGGGCAAACAAAATCACAAGCCTGAATCACGCTTGGATGCTGTGAAAGAACGTAGCCGGTGTCGCTATAGGTAACCGGAATACCGTCGGACGCAACATACACTTTTACTTGATTTAGGTAGTCAATAACCTGAGTCTCATTAAGATCCCCGCGATAAATACATTCGCTGCCTACGATTATCGACTGGACCGCATCAATATTTCCATTGTTTCTGAGTTGGCTTATCAGCTGAAAAAGAGCCTGAATGCTGGTGCTATTGGCGTTGGTATCAGAGCCCAGCCACGCTTGCAACGTCACTTTCATATCCAGATCTTTGGCTGACAGTGAAACCATGGATGCGACCCGGATATAATTTTCAATATATTCCCTTCTTTGCAGCCAGCGTTTCAGCAGGCCATACTCAAGGAAATATTTATTGAAATGATTGCCGGTTTTCGACTCTTCGATGAGCACTAACCGATAAAGCACATTAGCCAGCCCATTCTGCACATCGAATAGCCTGATGCTTTCGGTATAGGGGCTTACCCACACCAGCATGTCTTCAAGCTGGCGCCGGGATAAAATTATCCCAGTGTTTGGATCCTGCCCGTTAACATACGGGCTGAAATTCAGGCCTCTTAAACGGTCGGTTATCGAATTCACCGCATTGACGAAACTTTTTCGGGTTTCGGTATGCGTTCCGAACTGCGTGGTAACTTTGAGAGTTACCGTAAACAGTCCGGCGTTTGAGTAGGTATGCACGGGATTCAGTTCGGAAGAAGTATTGCCGTCGCCGAAGTCCCATTCCCGCGATCCAATAGTGCCGGCGCCCGCAATTGATTCATCGGTGAAATTAACTACCATTGAAACATAGCCGGCTCTTTGGGCAAGCGGCGCGGAAAAATGCGCCCGCGGCGGATTGTCATTCAGTGAAGCCGGTAATTTTATGCCGGTCTCAGCGGTTTTTGATTCGGTACCGACATTTTCCGCCAAACTTTGGTTCCGGCCTTTTAGAGTTACTATCGCCCAAGAATCGCGATAGTTGAGTTCCCGAACGCGAATTGACCCAAGTGATTGTTCAAGGGTGTCCAGGGCTTCATCATTCAATTTGCAGCGGCCTTCGTCGCTTACGCCCAGAAGGATAATCTTTCCGTTCGCAATACCCTTGATGAATTGGTTCATCAAATTGGTATTGATTTCCGACGCCCAGGTGTCAAAAGTTCTCGCGTCTTCTTTGGCACCGGTAGCCGAATTAAGCACCACAATGGTTATGCCCCGACCTGTTGTTTTATAAATCAGAGCATCGTCTTTATAAAACTCTGTCCTGTTTCCTCCGGACGAACCACCATAAGAAATAACCTTGAATGAGGTTCCGCCTACAACGCTGGTTGTAGTACTGCTGGTAGTACTACTGGTTGTTGGACCAGGCACAGTAGTAGTAGGTCCCGGCACCGAAGTTGTCGGGCCATGCGTTGAGGTGGTAGTATTAGTTATTGGAGTTATAACAGACGTGGTGGATGACGATGTGGTTATTACCGTCGTAGTAGTTGTAGGTTTGACATTCAGAATTTTTTCGTCAGTTGCCTTACTGATAATATTTGCCGCCTCAAATTTTATTCTAAATGTTCCTGCTTCAGTTGCGGGATAGGCTAATTGCGCGTTTATTTTCATCTGGAAAGGCTTGAACTTGATTTCTTTATACACTAAATCATTGACATAAATAGATGCTTCCTTAAAACCAAGGAGAGATTCGGCTGTTACTTGGATAGTAACATTTTGACCGACCTCTATTTCATTTTCAGAAAGAGCAATGTTTGCTTCAATGGTTTTGAAGTTATTGCAGCCTGTTGCCATTAATGCCACAAGAATCAGCATTATTCCCCAGTTTTTTACTTTAAATAAGCCCTTTTTCATGGTATCCTCCTTTGTTATATAGGGTTATTGATTTGTCAAAAAACACCTTTTCCTTTGTCTGCGGTATAACGCTTTTATGGCAAATTGTCAATTTTTCTTTGACTTTTTACGGCATTCGGAATAGTATGCTTTTAAAGATTTTGTTCGTTAAAAACCCTGCATTCCCAAGCTAAATTGGGAGAAAGGAGTATATATGATACTAAAACCAAACACAGACCAACCGACTAGAGGTAAGAATATCGGTATATTTTCAGACACTCATGGCAAGGGAGCTGAAGTAATAATCCCTTATGCTTTGGAGTTTAAAAAACGTAATGTGGATATTGTGGTTAATAACGGAGACATTTATGACAGAGACATCGAGGCCATGAAAGTCTGCTTTCCCGATATAACCATCATCGCAGCTCTAACTAACGATCAGGTGGATTTCTACAAGAAAAAACTGGAGGATCTGAAGGATAAAAACGCAAGCATTGAAAAGAAATATGGATTAAAAAAACTGGAAGATGAAATTAGAAGCATGGATTCCCTTTTTAATGAAATCAAAGCCATTTGTTCATTGAGCCAAGACCAGCAGCAGGCCTGGCTTAAAAAAGCAGAACAATTAAAACAAGCCGGAATGCTAATCGAAGAAAAGATTAAGTATGAAGAAATCAGCGACGAAATTAAAAAAATGGAAGCCGACCGCAAATCCATTCAGCTTTTTTTCCCTTCTAATTGGCACATAACTATTCCCGGCCCGACCCGCATCGTACCTTTACCTGGAGGAGACATGAGCTTGTATGTAGGACATAAGTTGGCTTTTAATTATTTCATCAGCAAGCCTGAATCGGAACTGGAAACGGAACTCCTTGAGTTTATCAGAAAGTATGACAGTCTTCGCTTGTTTACGACCGGGCATGGCCACCATCAATTTGCGGTTTATCTGGGACTTTGCTTAATAATCAATTCCGGCGCGGCCAGTGAACCCACTGGCATTGCGGGTGGATGGGAATTTGCCATTTTTAACACCCTGACCAAGCGGCTTATTTTGAGCCGCATACCGCGCACTGAAAGTACCAAGCCTTATTTAAAAATAGCCGTGATTACCGACAGCCTGGATATTTCCGAGGATGACCCGGGATTCTGGAAAAAATTAGCCGAGGTTCTTAAAAACGACGGAGTAACCCATATCGTTCACTGCGGAAATATCGCCAAGGCTGATATTGGGCGCCCGGAACTGAAAAAATTCAAAGTCTATTTTAATCCAGTGCTTGGAGATGAAAGGCTCACGGATTATTCGGCACACAAAAACTGGTTTGAATTAAAACCAGATGCCGATGACAAGGAAAATTGTTTTCAGGAAATTGAAGGCTATTCTTTTCTGGTGCGCCTGAATTTCGGTTTGGATATCGGCCGGATGTCGGAAGCCGGTATGGGCGACTTTGCCAAAAATATGATCCGCAAGCATCCCAGCACCTACCATATGTTCTGCAGAGTAACTCCCAATACTTTTTGTGAAGAGTTGCCCAAAATTATGATTTTGAAGCCGGGAAATATCCATAGCGGCAGGTGCTACGCCACTCTGGAACTGCCTAGAAACGAATTTACTTTTGATCGAGTTCCCTATGATCCTCTTCCGCTGGTAACTTGGTCGACTTAAAAGAAAGGAGAAATCAAAAAGCGCTTAGTGGATAAATCCGCTAAGCGCTTTTTCTTATTTTGAAACTGCGTGATTGATTATTTGCCAATTTCAGTATATATTAAAAGTATGAAAAAGATTGAAAAAATAGAAATTTTGCGCCATTCAACGGCCCATGTGCTGGCGGCGGCGGTTTTAGGGATGTTTCCCGAAGCTAAATTCGGGATGGGTCCGGCAGTTGAAAACGGCTTTTATTATGATTTTGACCTGCCCCGGACGCTCATCCCCGAAGATCTGGAAATTCTGGAAAACAAGATGAAGGAAATAATTAAAGCCAACATTAAATTCGAGCAGGCGGATGCTTCCATCGAAGAAGCCGAAAATGATTTTAAAGAATTGGGGCAAAGTTACAAGGTAGAGCTGATCCGTGATTTAAAGGAAGAAGGCCATAAAAAAGTTTGCATTTATCGAGCCGGAATTTTTGTAGATTTATGTTCCGGCCCGCATCTGGATTATACCGGCGAAATTCCCGCCGATGCTTTTAAGCTTACCCGCATTTCCGGCGCTTATTGGAAAAGCGATGAAAAAAATAAGCAGTTGCAGAGAATTTACGGCGTGGCTTTTGAATCCAAAAAAGATTTAGATGAATATTTAAGAAGTATGGAAGATGCTAAAGAAAGAGACCACCGTAAAATCGGCAAAGAGCTAAAATTATTCCATATTGATGAAAATGTCGGCAAAGGTTTGCCGCTTTGGATGCCCAAAGGAGCGGCAATCAGGCAAGTATTGCAAAGATTCATTGAAGATGAAGAAACCAAGCGCGGCTATTTGCGGACTTACACGCCAGTTATCGGAAATGTAAAGCTTTATAAAATATCCGGGCATTGGGATCATTACAAGAACGATATGTATCCGCCGATAAAAATTGACGATGAAGAATATATTTTGCGCCCTATGACTTGTCCGCACCAATTTATGATCTATAAAGCCGAGCAGCACAGCTACCGTGAATTGCCGCTCAGATATGCCGAACTGGCCGAAATGTACCGAAAAGAAAAATCCGGGGAATTATCCGGATTAATGCGAGTTATGGGATTTACTTTAAACGACGCGCATATTTTTTGCACGCCGGAACAATTGGAAAAAGAATTTTTGGATGTTTTGGATTTAATCCAATTTAGCCTTAAAGCATTGGGCATAAACAAGGAAGTTTCCTTCCGGGCTTCACTGAGAGATAAGGAAAAATCCAAGTATTTGAACAATGATAAATTATGGGACGAATCTGAAAAAATTCTGACTGACATATTGGATAAAGCCGGCATTAAATATGAAGTCGGGGTCGGCGAAGCCGCTTTTTACGGGCCTAAAGCCGATATTCAAATTAAAAATGTATTGGGAAAAGAAGAAACAATTATTACGATGCAAATTGATCTTAACTCCGCCGAAAGATTTGACTTGTTTTATATCGATCAAAGCGGAAAAAAACAGAGGCCGGTTATTATCCACCGTTCGGCTATCGGCTGCATCGAAAGAACCATGGCTTTCTTGATTGAACACTACGCCGGCGCATTCCCAGTTTGGCTTTCCTCTGTCCAAGTCATAATAATTCCGGTTTCGGAAAAATTCAATGAGTATGGCGAAAAAATATTTGAAGAATTAAAAAATAAAGATATCCGCGCTGAAATAGACAAATCTTCGGAATCTTTGGGCAAGCGTATCCGCGAAGCTGAAAAGCAAAAAATCCCTTATATTCTGGTAGTTGGGGAAAAAGAAGAAAAAGCGGAAAGCGTGGCAGTCCGTATGCGAGAAAACAAGAAGCAGGAAGTAATGAAAATTAAAGAATTTATTGAAAAGATAGAAAAAGAAATTAAAGAAAAAATCTAGAATTTTCTAATAACATCCTGCAAAATATTTTTATTACAGTATTCTAGAATACTGTAGTATTTTTTATTATAAAATTTTATTGCTACCATATAAGGTTATGAGGTTATAAGGTAGTATTATAAAAAATTATAAAAGCGGTCGAACATAATATGATCCGGCCGCTTTTTTATATTTTTCAGAAGTTTTTTTAAAATGAGCCGCGGATCATGCTAACTTTAAAATCCGGCCCAGGAACAATATCGCCAACAAAATCATACGGCACAAGTCGGCCATTTTCTAAACGGTAATTATGAACTTCATTAAAGTTAAAACCGTCGAAATCCGGCCACTGACCCCCTAATAACGCTTTCAGCAAAATTGGAGAAATTGCCTTGATTTTTCTTTTTTTATCCAGAGCAACTAAACTGCCCATCCTAATGCCAATAGGTGTATTAATAACTTTTATACTTGCCATATAATCCTCCCTTGATTTTCGGTTGATTTAAATTTTCTTAGACAAAATTTTTAATATGCTTTTCGATTCCTTCCACTTCCCGGTTCAGGTCACTGCTTTCCAGACAACCGTATCTTATTTTGTGTGAGACATTAATTCTCTGGATAATCGCAGTTCCCGGCAAAAATTTCAGACCCTCTACTATAGATCCATGTATTTTAGTTTCTGGATGTTTAGCGGAGCCAAAACAAACAATCAGAAAAACAGCAGCATCTTCTTCTTCAACCCTGACCAGTTCTGCAGTATACCTTTTAGCCAAACCGGCTATATTGAATGCTATCAATGGATTGGATTTAGCTAATTCTTTCCTGATTTTGGCTACTTCGGTTTTAATTTCTTTTTTTTTCATTTTTCTTCCCTCCCTTGATTTTCGGTTAATATTGATGTATTCTATTGAATACGCTATATTTTTAATTTACTACTTTAATGAAATATTACATCAAAACCTTCGGCTGTCAAACCCCGGCACCAAAGCAGGGCTTGGTGCGGGGCAAGTGAACTATATGCTTAAAAAATATTTTATAAAGACTTTCGGCTGTCAAATGAACTTCAGTGATTCAGAAAGAATTACTTCTATTTTAAAAAGACGGGGTTATAAGTCCGCTAAAAGCGAGGGTGAGGCGGATTTGATTGTGATTAACGCCTGTTCTGTCCGGCAATCGGCCATTGACCGGGTTTATGCCAAAGTTCATAAATATTACAAGGCAAAAAAAATAATCCTGGCCGGATGTATTCTGAAAGAGGATAAGAAAAAACTGGCCAAAAAAGTTAAAACATTTTGGAACCCCAAAAAATATTTTAACTGTTTCCCTATCCATGAAAATAAATCAGTGGTCTATGTCCCGATTATGACCGGCTGCAATAATTTCTGCGCCTATTGCGTTGTGCCCTACACCCGCGGACGGGAAATTTCCCGCCCGGCTTCAGAAATTATCCGCGAAGTAAAATCGCTGGTTAAAAAAGGTTATGAAGAAATAATGCTATTGGGGCAGAATGTGAATTCTTATCGAAACCCTCGCCCCACCCTCTCCCTGAGGGAGAGGGGGCTAGGGGGTGAGGGAAATTTTTCTGATTTACTAAGAAAAATTGATACCATTCCAGGCAAATTCAGAATAACCTTTATGACTTCCCACCCGAAAGATATGTCAGATGAATTAATAGATATTATTGCCAAATCAGGAAAAATTTTGAAAGTCATCCATTTGCCGGTGCAAGCTGGCGATACTCAAATTCTCAAAAAAATGAACCGCAAATATACGGCTGTTTATTATTTAAATTTAATTAAAAAAATCCGCCAAAAAATTCCCAAAGTAAAAATTTCCACCGACATAATCGTCGGCTTTCCGGGCGAAACCCGAAAGCAGTTTGAAAACACGGTCAAGCTTTGTAAAAAAGCGAACTTTATCAAAGCTTATATTTCCCGCTATTCTCCCCGCCCCGGCACCGCGGCCGCCAAAATGGCAGACAACATTTCCCGCGCCGAAAAAAAACGCCGCTGGCTGGTTTTGGATAAATTGATAAACAAAAGTTAAAAAAATCTTTATTATTACGATACTATTTATCTCACTACCATATAACATTATATGGTAGTGAATAGTATAAAGATTTTATTTACTACCATATAAGGTTATGAGGTTATAAGGTAGTATTATAATTTAAATGATTTTGAGGAAATTTAAAAAGGCAGCTGGGATATATGGTTCATCCCAACTGCCTTTTGCAAAGCTTGAATTTATAAATTTTTCATAGCTTCCTCTGTATAAAACCTTAGAAAAATAAAAAGGTGGAAGTAAAAATAATATTTACCCCACCCCTTTAGTTTCCTGGATAATCTTAGACTAAACTGATTTCAGATACAATGCACTCCTTAAAAAATGATATGTGTTACTTACCTGATGAGTCAGGTAATCTGTCTGTCCCATGAAAATCAGCAATAGATTAGCAATATCTTGATAAGAAAGAATTTTCATGGATCTTATATTTTGGTGATTTTTCTCACCAGTACTTCCGTAAATTCTCGTCCTTGTATATTCAGCATCTTCCATACTCCTTGGAATACCGCTTTCCCTGAAATCCATCTTATCCAGAGATATGTCCCCTTTTTCCGGATCAAAATATCCGACGGTTCCGATATGAAAACTGTCATCTTCCAATTCCATCAACAGCAACGGCTTTGCGTCTACAAATTTGCCGTTTTCTTCTTCTTTCTTCTTTGCTTCAGCAATGATGTCTGATAACTCACCTTTTTTCATTATTATCTCCCTTCGTTTGATTTTTGTTTATTTTTAGCCTATTTTAGTTAGTATTGCTTTGTAAAAGACCTGATTTAAGAGTATAGCATATAATAAAACAAATGTCAAATGCAGAGTTAGCTAACAAAGTAATCGTCATTCTCGGCCCAACGGCTTCGGGGAAGTCGGATTTGGCGATTAGAATTGCTAAGAAATACAATGGCGAAATCATTTCGGCAGATAGCAGGCAAATATATAAATATATGCCTATTGGGACAGGCAGGGTTCCAAAAGATAAAAATCCGAAATCTGAAATCCGAAATCCGAAACAAATCCAAAATCCAAAATCCAAAGATTTATTTTTTTCCGGCGGCGTGAGACATTATTTGTTAGATTTTATAAATCCTAAACAGGAATACAACGTTTCCCATTTTAAAAAAGACACGGAAAAAATTATAAAAGATATTCTAGGTCGCGGAAAATTGCCAATCATTTGCGGCGGGACGGGGTTTTGGATCTCGGCGCTGACGGATAATAAAATATTTCCGGAAGTTAAACCCGATAAAGATTTGAGAAAGAGACTTGAGAAAGAGAGCGCGGAAAAACTTTTTGCAAAGCTTAAAAAATTGGATGCGGAAAGAGCAAGCGTAATTGATAAGTATAACAAAATAAGATTAATACGCGCGCTAGAGATATGCAAGGCAATTGGTAGAGTTCCGAAATTAGTAATTAGTAATTCGCGACAAGAAAAAAATCTAAATTACAAATTACCAATTACAAATTACCAATTCATCCAAATAGGAATTGATATTCCAAAAGAAAAATTATACCAAAATATTAAAGCCCGGCTGGAAAAAAGATTTAAAGCAGGGTTAATAAAAGAAGTTGAAAATCTGCGCAAAATTTATAAATTGAGCTGGAAAAAAATTCAGTCTTTCGGGCTGGCTTATTATTGGATACCATTATATTTAAAGAAAAAATTATCCAAAGAAGAACTATTTGAAAAAATTTATCAAGCAGAAAGGGATTACTCAAAGCGCCAAATGACCTGGTTTAAAAAAGATGGAAGAATATTTTGGATCAAAAATAATCAAATTATAATTCCAGCTATAAATAACTTTCTTGGAAAATAAATAAGCCCTACTTTTCTACAAGAGTAGGGCTTTAAAAGAATCGTTGTCTTTTCAAAATTCCCAGGTTTCGTCCCGTTCTTTGCCAGGTAAAATAACTATATGTTGCTTGACTAAAACCAAATTGACTTTTCGGTCTTTAGGAAAATAATAGAACGACCGGGAATCCATGGCTTTTTCGGGAACAATAATCTTAAATTTCTTTGCCCGTTTGTCTTTTTTGATCCTTATTTCTTCAACTTCTATCTGCGGGGGTTCGGTAAAGTAAATTTTTACCCTTTCATCTGAATCCCCATTGCAATCAAAATAAACATGCTTGCCAATAGCTATTCCTTCCAGCAGTTCTTCGGGTATTCCCATTTCCCCCTTTTTGGAAACTTCTATCTGCACAATTTTAATCATGGCACTCCCTCCTTGGTTAGTTAGTTAATAAGAACTACAACTGCCAAGTTTAGCAAACACTTATCTTATTGTCAAGCAATAAAAAACAGGGAAACTTAAGTTTCAAGTTTCCCTCATGCGAATTTATTTCAGCCCGATGTTACAGGCTAGCCCGCAATCAGCCTGATTAAGGACGGGTTTCTGGCAATAATCGCAGTTTCCATGGCAACATCCGCAGCGGCTTATGACACAAATACACAACATTCTTTCCTGCACTAAATCTCGACTGTCATATGAATCCATATTCCCTCCTTCCTTTTTTTAAAAAGAACCTAAAAAAAATCGCCCCTATTGGGCGATTGCCTTCCAGAAATATTTATTAAATTCAAAATTGTTTTTCTGCATATCTTGATTAATTATAGAAGATCAGTAAAATTTGTCAAATCTGTATTTTACATCGAAATCCTACTCTCAATTTTATCATCTAAATCCCTAGCACAAATTTTTTCTT
>JAPLXF010000070.1 GCA_026396205.1 Candidatus Moraniibacteriota bacterium
TAAAACTTTTTACGGACATTCCAATATTCTTAAGAATATTGGAAAGTCGTGTAATGTATGTAGTAGGCTATAGTTGTATAATATTTTTTTAAGTAATATTTTAAGTAATAAAATAAAACTATGAAAAAAATCATCATCTCCGGGCTGATATTTGCGCTCTTAGAAGCGGTCTATGTTTTTTTGGTGGCTTTGTTTATGAACTCGGCCAATAAATTTTTAGGACCCGGTCCGGATGGACCGAATGGGCCGAATATGATAGGCATCGTAATTTTCCTCCTAATTTTCGTGCTGTCGGCGGCGGTCAGCGGCGCGCTGATTTTGGGCCGGCCGATACTTTTGTATTTGGACAATAAAAAGCGGGAAGCCCTTGAATTATTTGGAGCAACTTTGGGCTGGATTTTTATTTTGCTGGTTATTCTGCTGATAATTTTAGCGCAAAAATTTTAGTTAAATTGCATTTGACTTTATTTTCTATATGTGCTATAAATAGAGGTTGTAAAGGAGCCTGTTTTTTCAGGTAATTAATAGTACTATTAACAATTAAATGGAGGGAAGGGGTATGACATCAGAGCAATTAAAAGGAATGACAAAAAAAGGACTGATCAGTTTTTTGAAAGAAAAGAAAGATACAACCAATGTTTCTGGGTGGTCCAGGCAGGAAATAATGGACCATATAGTAGATAACCATTTGCAGAATTGTATAGAAGCGCATAGCAATTATCGCGGTGCGCCACTTACAGTTCATGCGTTTGCGTAAATACCTTGTTTGTTTTATCACAGGCCACTCACTGAGCGGCCTGCTTTTTTGTGCCAAATTGTCTAATGTTGTATAATTAACGAAGTATGAATAAATTGGAAAAATTTTTTAATCCCCAGTCAATTGCCATTGTCGGCGCGACGGAGGAGGCGGGGAAAGTGGGAAATATCCTGACCAAAAATCTTTTGGAGTTGGGCTACGCCGGAGAAGCCCTAAACCATTCGGTTCAGGGTAAAATTTTTTTGGTGAATCCGAAGCACGAAAAGCTTTTCGGCCAGAAGTGTTATAAAAACTTGTCTGAAATAGAAAAGCCGGTGGATTTGGCCATAGTCGCCATCCCAGCCAAATTTGTCAGTGAAGCGGTAAAAACCGGAATTGATAAAACCAAAAATTTTATAATTATCTCTGCCGGATTTTCGGAAATCGGAGCAGAAGGCAAGGTCAGAGAAAAGGAGCTGGCGGAAATAGCCGCGCAAAATAACTTGAATATTCTTGGTCCGAATTGTCTGGGATTTATTATTCCGGCACTCAAACTCAACGCTTCTTTCGCGGCCGGCCTTCCGCCGGAAGGCGACATTGCTTTCGTTTCCCAATCGGGAGCGCTGATTTCGGCCACGCTGGATTTGGCGGTCAAAGAAAATTTGCGCTTTTCCAAAATAATTTCTATCGGCAATAAAATGCAGATGGATGAAGCGGAGATTATGGAATATCTGGCCAAAGATGAAGAGACGAAAGTCATCGCGCTTTATCTGGAAGGCATAAGCGATGGGAAAAAATTTATAGAAACCTGCCAAAAAATTTCCAAGCCAATTGTCATTCTGAAAGCCGGCAGAACGGAGCGTTCTCAAAAAGCTATTGCTTCGCACACCGGCGCGCTGGCTGGCAGCGATTTAATAATGGACGCGGTTTTCCGGAAATGCGGAGTCATCAGGGCGGAAAATTTAGGCGAATTTTTTAATCTTTTAGAAATGCTGTCGCGGGGAAAAATACCGCCCAATAATTCAGTAGCGATTGTGACCAATGCCGGCGGGCCGGGTGTATTGACTACCGACGCTTTCAAAAACCAGAAAATCCAGTTGGCGGAATTCAGCGACGATTTGAAAAGGGAATTAAAATCCGTTCTGCCTCCGGAATCTTCGGTGGAAAATCCCATTGATCTCTTGGGCGATGCCGGCATGGAGCGCTATGATAAAGTTCTGGGTATTTTGGGCCAGAATGAAAGCATCGGTTCAATAATTTTTGTGCTGACTCCGCAAGCGCTGACGCCGGTGGAAAAAATTGCCGACAGAATCATTGAATTTGGAAAAAATACCGCCAAAAATGTCACCACCGTTTTTATCGGCTATGACCAAGTCTCTGGTTCCATCCAAAAAATGGAAGCCAGCGGCCTGCCCAATTTTCTTTGTCCGGAAGAAGCAGTCAAAGCGCTGAACGGAACACGTAGCATGGAACACATAACACATAACACAGAGCAAAATATAAACAGTGGAAGAAGAGAGGAAACCGGAAAAATTTTGCAAAAAGCGCTGGATGAAAATCGGAAAGCTTTGTTTTTTGCGGAAGCGAAAAATATAGTGGAAAAATACGGGATTCCAACTATAAATTTCTGGACGGCGGCAGATGAAACTGTTCAATTTCCGGCAGCGGTTAAGGTGGACAGCGACAAAGTTTTGCATAAAACTGACAAGCAAGGGTTGATTCTGGATATAAAAGACAAAATATCTCTGGATGAAGCAGTAAGCAAACTGAAAAATAATTTTCCGGGGGAAAATATCATAATCCAGCCGATGCTGCCGCGCGATGTGGAACTGATCGTCGGCCTAAAACGCGATCCGGTTTTCGGACCGGTAATAGTTGCCGGCCTCGGCGGAATTTATACGGAAATTTTTCAAATCGCGGAATTGATTGTGGCGCCGGCCGGAAAGGAAGATATAAAAAATATTTTGCTCAATGGAAAATTAGGCTTCCTTTTTCAAGCAACGCGAGGTAAAAAACCGTATCCGCTGGAAAAAATAATCGAAATAATTTCCGGAGTCCAAGAATTGGCGATGGAATCGGAAAATATCCAAGAAGTTGATATTAATCCGCTACTTATTTATAATAACGAAAAGGATCCGGTGGCGGTAGATATAAAAATAATTATTTAATTTACCCTGTTAAGTAAATTTTGCTCCGCAAAATTATTTTTCCAGAGGAAAAATTACTTAACAGGGATAAACATTTATGGCCCGCATATTAATCATCGATGACGACAAAGAAACCCGCGAAAGGTATGTTGATGTTTTCAAAAGCGGCGGCTTCGAAGTCGTGGAAGCAATAGACGGCGCCGATGGGCTGGATAAAGCCGTAAAAAATAAGCCGGATGTCATTTTTACCGGCATTTTGATGCCCAAATTAGACGGTTTTGAACTGACTGCCGAGCTTAAACAAAACGCAGCCACGGCCAATATTCCTGTAGTTATTTCTTCACATATGGGGCGTGAAGAAGACCGGAAAAAAGCTGCCAGCATGGGAATTAAGGATTTTATTGCTCGAGATTTGGTAACTCCGCTGGAAGCGGTCCAAAGAATCAAGGCTATTTTTAATTTGCAAAATTATAAAATAAAGTTTTCTCCGACGGAACTGGACGCGCCCAAAATGGCCAAAGAATTGGAAATTAATCCTGAATTCAAATGTCCGTCTTGCCGCGAAACTATGATTATCTCGCTCGAACCGGCCGGCAAAAACCATTCTTTTACAGCTGCCGTAATTTGCCCGCGCTGCGGAAAATCAATCTAGTTTTTTAGGAATAAAAGATAGCGCGAGGCGGGTCCGCCTCGCTTTGCGGTTAAATCATCTTTATGGAAAAAATTTGGAAAATAAAAGAAAGTGGAAATCTGGTAGATGATTCCGAAACATCCAAATACCACCGGGTAATTCTGGAGCTTTTGGCTAAGCGGGGGATTTCGGATCCGGCAGAAGTCGAACGCTTTTTTAATTCCAGCTACGAGCGGGACATTTTAGATCCCTTTCTTTTTTCTGGAATGGAAAAAGCGGTGGCCAGAATTACGGAAGCGAAGAAAAAAAAAGAAAAAATAGCCGTATTCGGGGACTATGACGCCGACGGGGTAACTGCTACTATAATTCTTGTGGAAACGCTGGAACAATTGGGTTTTGAAAAAGTAATTTACTATATTCCTGACCGCCAGCTGGAAGGCTATGGCCTGAATATAGAAGCCATCGAATATTTACAGAAAGAAAAAGTCAAATTGATCGTAACAGTGGATTGCGGAATTACTAATCTAGAAGAAGTGGCCAAAGCCCAGGCGCTGGGCATGGATATAATTATTACCGACCATCACCATGTGCCGGAAAAAATTCCCGAAGCTTTGGCAGTTATCAACCCGCATCAAAAAAATAGCGGCTATCCTTTTCCAGATTTGGCCGGCGTCGGTGTCGCTTTGAAATTAGCCGAAGCGCTTTACCAAAAAATAAATCCGGAAAAAAAAGAACAGCTGAAATGGGCCTTGGATTTGGCGGCGATTGGAACCATTGCTGATTGTGTTCCTCTGCAAGGAGAAAACCGAGTTTTAGCGAAATACGGTCTGCTGGTGCTTTCTAAAACCCGGCGGCTGGGACTGCAGGAGCTTTTCAAAGTTGGCAGTATCCAAATTGATGCGGATAATGTTCCCAATGCCAGGAAGATAGCTTTTCAGGTGGCGCCCCGCGTCAATGCGGCCGGCCGGATGGACCACGCCAATATGGCCTACGAGCTAATTCGGGAAACAGACCGAGTGAAAGCCAGAGACTTGGCTTTGGAAGTGGAAAGTAAAAATCAGCAGCGCCAAAAAGTAACAGCGGAGATTGCCAAGCAAGTGCGGTTGCTGGCAGGCAGCTCTTTTAAGGATAAAAAATTTATTTTTGCCGAAAACGAGCATTGGCCGGTAGGCATTCTGGGATTGGTGGCAGGAAAAATTGCTGAAGAATTCGGAAAGCCGACGGCGATTCTGCAAAAACAGGCCAAAGAAATCGTCGGTTCTTTCCGCAGCATTCCAACCGTAGACATTATGGAAATGCTGGAAAAATGCCAGGAACTATTGATTCGTTTTGGTGGCCATTCACAGGCAGCCGGCGTGCGTCTCCTATCTGAAAACGCTAAGAAATTTTATGAGCAAATGGAAAAAAATATCAATGCTGAATTGGCCGGCCGGGAATTGATTCCGGAAATAGAAGTGGATCTGGAAATCAAGCCAGAAGACATCAATTGGGATTTGGCTATGGAATTAAAAAAATTGGAACCTTTTGGACAAGGCAATGAAGAACCGCTGTTTCTTATGCGCCGGATGGCGGTTATGGAAACAAAAGTAGTCGGCAACGGCAATAAGCACCTCAAGGTTCAGCTACGCGCCGAAAACGGCGGTCCGAAAATTTTCGAAGCTATCGGCTTCCGCATGGGTGAACGGAAAATACCACAAAATGGGGAGATTATCGACTTAGTCTTTTCCTTGGCGGAAGATGAATGGAATGGCAATAAAAAATTGCAATTGACGCTGGTTGACTTTAAAAAAAGCATTTAATCTGCTATAATTAAGGCATGTAAATAATTAAAATTAAAAAACACTATGGAACAACCAAGTCCAACGGCGGAGCCAAGCCAATCTTCAGGAGGAATGTCTTCCGGAACCAAAACCATTTTGTGGGTTGTCGGAGGCTGTTTAATTCTGCTTTTGATTATCGGGGTGGCTATCTCCGGATTTATCTGGTGGGGTGCCCGAAAAGTCAAAAAAGAATTTGATAAAAGTCAGCCAAAGATAGAGCAATGGAGTAAAGACATGCAAAAGCAATCGGAAGAAATGCAAAAACAAGTCGAACAGATGCAGAAAAATCTGCCGGCCGTTCCAGAAAATACGGAAAATCCAGTTCCAGTACAATAATAATATTATGGACAATAAAATAGTCATGTATACTGACGGTGGATCGCGCAATAATCCCGGACCGGCGGCTATTGGGGTTTATCTGGAAACGTTGCACAAACAATTCGGGCATTTCATCGGCGAGCGGACCAATAATGAAGCCGAATATGAAGCGGTAATTTTCGGGTTGAATAAAATAAAACAGCTGGTCGGTAAAGACAAGGTTTTTAATATTGAAGTGGAATGTCATCTGGATAGCGAATTGGTAAAAAAACAATTAAACCATGAATACAAAGTGAAAGAAAAAAACATCCAAGAGTTATTTTTGAAAGTTTGGAATATGGAATTAGATTTCAAAAGTGTCAAATTTTCGCACATACCGCGCGAAAAAAATAAAGTAGCAGATAAATTAGTAAACGAAGCTCTGGATGAGGAGGAAAAACAAACCAGACTTATTTAGAATTTCTAATTTCTAATTTTTAATTTCTAATAAAATCCCAATGCCAAATGTCCAAATGCTGTAATTCATATTTATTGGTCATTTAAGAATTGGTTATTGATTAGAAATTAATAATTTTTAATTCTTCATTATAAATAATCAGTTATGTCCAAAAGAAAAATCATTATAATAGTAGTAATTATCCTAGCCGTAATTATTGGCGGTTATTTTTATTTGCAGAGCAAAAAACCGAAAACGGAAATTGCCACCGCGGAAGTTTCCCGGGGTGATTTGGCGCAGACAGTTTCCGTAACTGGCACGCTTTATCGGGAAGAAGAAGCGGATTTGGCTTTTAAATCCAGCGGCTGGATAAAGGAAATTCTGGTAGATAAAGGAGATAAAGTTAAAAAGGGCCAGCGGCTCACTCGTCTGGATCAAAGCACAATAGTTTCGGATCTGCGCCAAGCCGAATATGAAATCCGGGTGCAAAAAAGAAATTTGGCCAATTTCAAGCGGCGCAATGATACTTATAATCGCGAACAAGAAGACGCCCAGCGGCAAACCATCAAAAAATACGAAGAAGCCCGGCGGGAAATTCTTATTCAGTTGAATGATTTGAATCTGTATTCTCCCATAGACGGAGAAATAATTCGCAGGAATTTCGATGTGGGAGAAATGGCGACAGCCGGTTCGGCGGTTTTGACGGTGGCTAATGGAGAATTGATTATTGAATCCAAAGTTCCGGAATCGGATATCGTCAAAGTAAAAATCGGGCAAAAAGCCGCGGTAGATTTTGACGCGCTGACCCAGGAAGAAAAATTTGAAGCGGAAATTTATGAAATTGATCCGGCCTCAACGGTGGTTCAGGATGTGGTCTATTATAAAATTCGCCTAAAACTTGCCAAAATTGACGAGCGCTGGAAATCCGGCATGAGCGCCAATATGGATATTCAAACCGCCAAGAAAAGTAATGTCTTGATGGTGCCTTCCAGGGCGGTCAAAATCAACGGCGGGAAATATGTGGAAATTTTAAAAGACGAAAAAAATCAAATCACGGAAAAAGTCAAAGTGGAAACGGGATTGGAAGGGGATGATGGAATGGTGGAAATTACCGCTGGCAATCTCAAGGCGGGGGATAAGGTAGTTACTTTTATTAAGACACAGTGATAGGCAATTTCTAATTACCAATTTCTAATTTCTAATTAATAGCCAATTTTCAAATAGCCAATGATTAAAAATTAATCATTCTTTGATTGGGATTTGGTTAGAAATTTTTAATTAGGAATTAGAAATTTTAAAATAAAAAAAGCCCGCTTACTTTCAGTTGGATTTCCAACTAATTTCAGCGGGCTAGCGCTTGGGGATGCCTTATTTTTTTATCGCTTCTATAATTTTTTCTGCGGCCGATGCGACAATCTTGTAAAGAGCGCATAAAATAGCAGCGACTGCAAGGGCTACATAAAATATTTTACCCTGAGTTATTACGGGATAAAGTGTAGCTCCTGTTAAAATGGAAGCTAAAAGAATAGAAAGAGCAGTTGGTATATTCATATAGCCATTCTCCTTTCCAGCCTGTTTAAGCCTAAAAAATGGTTTTTAAATGTAAAGTTACTTCAACGTTCAATATTAATACAAAATACTTTTTATGTCAAATGTTTTAATTGAAGTTAAAAATCTCTGCAAAACTTATGAAAACGAAGGTGTTTCCACGCAGGCGGTTTGCGGGATAAATTTTAGCATTGAAAAAGGCGAATTTGTGGCGATTATGGGACCGAGCGGTTCGGGCAAATCGACGCTGATGCAAATGCTGGGTTTTTTAGACCGGCCGACTGGCGGGGAATATTTTTTTGAGGGCCAAGATACCAAAGATTTTTCCGACGAACAACTGGCCAATATCCGCAATAAAAAAGTCGGGTTTGTTTTCCAGGCCTTCAATCTCCTGCCGCGCACCAGCGTTTTCGAAAATGTGGAACTGCCACTGCTGTATGATGCGGACGGTGTCAGCCAAGAACAAGATAAAATCAAAGTTCTGGCGGCGCTGAAATCGGTGAATATGGACCACCGCGTCTATTATCTTTCCAGCCAGCTTTCCGGCGGGGAAAAACAAAGAGTGGCTATTGCCCGGGCGCTGGTCAATGAGCCGGAAGTCATTTTTGCCGACGAGCCGACCGGCAATCTGGATTCCAAATCCGGACTGCAGGTCATGAAAATTCTCCAGAAACTGAACGAGGAAGGCCACACCATAATTCTGGTGACCCACGAAACTTACACAGCCGAACACGCGCAAAGGATAATTTATATGAAAGATGGAGCAGTGGTGGCTGATGATTTGGTAAAAGACAGGAGAATAGCCCAAGAGGGAGAAATATTGAAATGAGGAATTAAGAATTTCTAATTTCTAATTTCTAATCAATAACCAATTTTTAAATGCCCAATGAAAAAAGAAAATTTGATTTAGAAGAAAGAACTGCAAAATTTGGAGAAAATATTGTTAAATTTTGTAAAAAATTACCCCAAAATGCGATAACAATTCCAATAACCAGTCAATTAATAAGGTCGGCTACTAGTATTGGAGCCAATTATTGCGAAGCTGATGATGCAGAATCAAGAAAAGATTTTA
Organism: Candidatus Moraniibacteriota bacterium; assembly: GCA_026396205.1. Lineage (GTDB taxonomy): Bacteria > Patescibacteriota > Minisyncoccia > Moranbacterales > UBA2206 > JAPLXF01. Next base: position 8,709 of record JAPLXF010000070.1, read on the forward strand.
AGCATAAAATAGGAATCTGCAAAAAAGAATCAAGGGAATCAAAACACTGGTTGCGTATAATAGCAGTTGCATGTGAGGAACATAAAGAGGAAATAAGAATTTATTGGAAAGAAGCAAAGGAATTAAATCTGATATTCAATGCAATTATAAATTCGACTAACAAAAATGATTAGTTATTTTTTAATTGAAATTTGATTAGAAATTCTTAATTAGTAATTAGAAATTTATAAGCTATGCGCCTTTCCGACCCGATAAAAATTTCTTACAAAAATCTGATGGCGGCGAAATTCCGCTCTTTTTTGACAATCCTGGGAATTATTATCGGCGTGGGGTCGGTGATTATTGTGATGGCGGTCGGCGCCAGCGCCCAAGCCTTGATTTTAGACCAAGTCAAAAGCATCGGCTCTAATTTAATCGGAATTTTGCCGGGTGCTTCAGAAGAAAAAGGTCCGCCGGCTTCGGTTTTTGGAGCGGTAACCACAACGCTTAAATATGAAGACCTGGAGGCTATCCTTAAGAAAAAAAATGTTCCCAATGCCATAGCCGCTGCCGGTTATGTTTCCGGTTCAGCTAGCATTAAAAAAGCGGAAAATTCTTTCCAAACCAGCTATCAAGGAGTAACGGCCAGTTTTACCAATGTCGAGGATGTCAAAGTTGGCAAGGGCCGTTTTTTTACCAAAGAAGAGGAAATCAATCTTTCCCGGGTGGTAGTTTTGGGATTCAACCGGGCCAAAGATTTATTTCCGGATGACGACCCGATCAATAAATCCATAACAATTAAGGATTTGAATTTTACCGTTATCGGCGTGATGGAAGAAAGGGGAGCAGTGGCTTTTTCCGGCACGGACGATTTGGTTTATCTGCCGCTGTTTACCGCCCAAAAATTGCTCTTGGGTATAGATTATTTGAATTTCGCCCGGGTCAAGGTGGACAATCAGGAAAATATGGACAAGGCGGCCGAAGACATAAAAGCCACGCTGAGGGAACAGCATAATCTCAAAGGCGATAAGGAAAATGATTTTTCAGTCCGGAATTCAGCCCAGGCCCTTTCCATCATTTCTGGAGTTACCGATGTGCTTAAATACTTCTTGGTTTCCATCGCCGCCATCTCACTTTTAGTCGGCGGAGTAGGGATTATGAACATCATGCTGATTGCCGTCAACCAAAGAATTCGGGAGATTGGCTTAAGAAAAGCCGTCGGCGCTAAAAATTTCCATATCATCTGGCAGTTTTTAATCGAGTCAATCGTTATTACTTTTTTTGGCGGCCTAATCGGCATAATAATTGGAATAACCATTTCCTTTCTAGTAGCGGTAACTATCAGGGCGTTGGACTACAGCTGGCAATTTATCATTACCTGGCAGTCGATCGTTCTGGCTTTTTCCGTTACGGCAGCCATCGGATTGTTATTCGGCATCTATCCGGCCCGCAAAGCATCTCGCGTAAGTCCAATGGAAGCCCTGCGATATGAGTAAGGCATTAGGCTTTAGCTTTTTAGCTTGTAGGTTTAGAAATCTAAAAAGCCAAGAAGCTAATTCCTAATTCCTAAAATGCGGGATTTCAAAGTGCCAATTAAATTAGCCGTCAAAAATCTCCGTTCCAATGTCGGCCGGACAATTTTAACTTTGTTTGGAGTGGTCATTGGAATCACCTCGGTAATCGTGATTTCTTCTAGCGGCCAAGGAGTTAAAAGTTATATTTTGGGTCAAATCAGCAGTTTTGGAACGGATATGATCCAAGTGGAAATCAAGGTTCCCAACACCGGAAAAGATTCAACTGCCAACGCTATGGGCCAGGCGACCGGCATCCAGATAACTACCATGAAAGAGAAAGACGCTGAAGCGATCGGGAAATTAGGCAATGTTTCCAGCTATTATTACGGCAATATGGGGCAGGAGCTGGTGACTTATAAGAATATCAACAAGCGAGCGATTCTTTTCGGAACCAGCGCCGGCGCTCCCGCAGTAGATGCGAACATCAAGCTGCAGGAAGGAAGCTTTTTCACCGAAGGGGAAGATAAAAGTCTAAACCAAGTCGTTGTTATTGGTGCTGATGTGGCTGAATCCTTTTTCAGCGGAGAAAGCGCATTGGGCAAAATTGTTAAAATAAAAGACAAAAATTTTCGGGTAATTGGAGTCTTGGCCAAAAGGGGCGCTGTTACCTTTTTCAATTTTGACGATTTAATTTATGTGCCGGTCCGGACGCTCCAGAAAAAAATTCTGGGCGTGGATTATCTGCGCTTCATCAGCGTTAAAGTTAAGGACGAAAAGCTAATTGACGCGACCGTAGCAGATATTACGCAAACCATCCGCAAGGAACATGACATTAAAGATCCCAGCGCAGACGATTTTGGCGTTAGTTCGATTAAAGAAGCCCAAGACACAATAACTAAGGTTTTTGGAACTATTAATATCCTGCTTTTATTTCTAACCTCTATCTCGCTTTTGGTCGGCGGAGTAGGGATTATGAATGTTATGTATGTGGCGGTAGTGGAACGGACTTTTGAAATCGGCTTGCGCAAGGCAGTGGGCGCCCGATCGGAAAATATTCTCAAGCAGTTTCTGCTGGAAGCTATTTTCATTACTTTTGCCGGCGGTATAGCTGGGATAATTTTAGGTTTTCTTTTTTCCCGGCTGCTTTCTTATATTTTTTCGGTTTTAGGATATGATTTGCAATTTATTATCACTTGGCAAGCGCTGCTTTTAGCCGTTGGTTTTTCTATCGCTGTCGGCATAATTTTCGGGTATTATCCGGCAAGACAAGCATCGCGATTAAGTCCAATGGAGGCGCTTCGTAAGGAATAGAAAACTATGCAACAATTCAAAAAAGACGCAAGTTGATGCGATTTTCAGGGTGTGATATTATTTAATCAAGTTTTTAGTTAACTTAACCATTATGGACGAAGAAAATAAAATTAAAGAGCCCACTCAAAATGTTTTGCCAATCAAAGCCGGTGAGGAAAAGAAAGCCGAAGAAATTTTAGAAGAGCACGAAGAAAAAAAGCAACGTCTGGAAATTTTTATTGAAGTCGCCCTCTTTTTTATTTTAGGAATATTGGTGGGCGTGGCGCTCAAAAGCGAAGCCATTAAGCGCTTCACTATCGGTTTTAATGATTATAAAATGAAATTTACCCAGCAGAATTACGACATCAATAAACTCGAGGAAGAAGTGGCAAAAAAACAGGAAGCCGAAGTTCAAAATCAAATTCAAGATCAAGCGCCGGTGCCGGCTCCCAACCAATCTTCCAATAGCAATCCGGCGGCCGATAATAATGTTTCCAATTAAATTTAAGCTTTAACAATAAAAAAATGTACGAAGAAATTAAGAAGAAAAACAAGAAAATAAAGAATCTTTTTTCGGTAGTTATTCTTTTAGCCGGATTGCTCATCGGCAGTTTGTTTGTTGATGTAGTCCAGCTGATGCGGGGCAGCGGTTTTTCCGAGAAAAATTTGACCAAAACCGAAATTTTCGAGTCCAATGGCAAGACTTGGGTGGCCTACACCGAGCCGATGGTAAATATCCGGGTCATTACCGACGATTCCTGCGAAAAATGCAATCCGGCGGAACCCTTAATCTGGCTACGGCGCGTGGTGCCGACTATCAGCGCCCAAAAGATTGCAGCGGATTCCCAAATAGGGAAAGACCTGGCCAAGCAACTCGATATCAAAATAATCCCGGCCTTTATATTTTCCGAAGCCATAACCAAGACCGATCTTTACGCCCAGGCCCAAGTTCTTTTCCAACAAAAGGGAAAAGATTATGTTCTTAATACTTCAGAATTGGGTCTGGAGCCGGGGAAATATCTGAACCTTCCCAGTTTGAATGAAGGGGATGCCACTTCCGGAAAAGCCGATTCGAAAGCCACCGTGTTTGTGTTTTCCGATTTCCAATGTCCTTACTGCAAGATTTTTTACACTAATACGCTCCGCCCGGCTATGAAACAATATGCGGATAAAGTTTTATTTGTCTATAAACATTTGCCGTTGGCTTTCCATTCGCAAGCCAATAACACGGCGCTGGCTTCCGAATGCGCCCAGGAGCAAAATAAATTCTGGGAATACGCCGATAAACTATATACTTCGCAAGCTGAATGGTCAAAGCTGGAAGGCACGCAAAAATTCAAGGATTACGCCAAACTTATCCGCGGAATTGACACGACCAAATTCAACCAATGCCTGGATGACAAGAAGTTTCAGGATAAAATCGACCAGCAGAAAAATGAAGCGGCGAGTTTTGGAATATCCGCAACGCCGGCTGTTTTTGTTAATGATTTCTTCAAGAGCGGTTCAATGAGTTTGGATGAACTGAAAAAAGCGATAGATGAAAAGCTGCAGTAGCTATTTTAACTGGTATTTTTACAGAGCGGGGCGTGTCCTCGCTCTTTTTTTATGATATAATAATAAAATGAAATACAATCGCGACATTCTGGAAATAATTTTTTACGCCCGCGGCGGACAAGGCGCCAAAACGGCGGCAGAAATTATCGCCCAAGCGGCGGTCAAGGAAGGCAGGTTTGTCCAGGCTTTTCCGCAATTCGGGCCGGAACGCAGCGGAGCGCCGACTAAAACTTTTGTCCGTATTTCCAGCTCTCCCATCCGCACCCATGAGCCGGTAACCGATCCGGATATGGCGGTTGTTTTGGACGAAACTATTCTGGACTCGGAAAATGTGATGGAAAATTTAAGCCGGAACGAATCGATGATTGTTAATTCGGAAAAAACTGCGGAAGAATTGCGGTGTAAAATTAATTCACGTGGAGCGGATTATGAGGGGAAAATTCATCCGGTGGATGCTAATGGGATTTCCGTGGCCATTATCGGCCAATTGAGGCCCAATACGGTAATTCTTGGCAAAATAATCCAGATTGCCGAGATAGCCAGGATTGAAAGCGTGATTTCTGAATTTCGGAAAATTTTTGAAAGAAAAATCGGTCGTGAAGCAACCAAAAAAAATGTGCAAGCTATTGAAAAAGCGTACGATATAATTTCGTAAATGAATATTATGGAGAAAGGCGCCATCATAAAGTATAATCCGCAAAAAGCCCCCCGAACCGGGGACTGGGCATTTATGGTTCCAGAAGTCAAAAAAGAAAAATGTGTCGGTTGCGCCACCTGTGTTCAATTTTGTCCGGAAGCAGCAATAAGCATGGAACACATAACACGGAACCCCGTAAAGCCTGATGGCCACGGGGCAAGCACGGAACAAAAAAAGAAAGCAACAGTTGATTATGATTTTTGCAAAGGCTGTGGAGTTTGCGCCACAGTTTGTCCAAACAAAGCGATAATAATGAAGAAAAAGTGATCCCGCTGTGGCGGGATCATCCCGAACTTGATTCGGGATCCCTGCCTGCCTGCTGGCAGGTAATTAGATGCTGAAACCCCAAGGTCATCTGATGATGACGGGGCAGGTAAATTCAGCATGACAAATATGACAAATGCGACTAAAAAAAGAATAGCACTTACCGGCGGAGCAGCGGCGGCTGAAGCTTTGCGGCAGATAAATCCGGATGTGATGGCAGTTTATCCAATTACGCCCCAAACAACAATTATTGAAGCCTACGCCAAGTTGGCGGCTGATGGACTGGTGAATACTGAAGTAATTCAAGTTGAATCGGAACACAGCGCTATGTCGGCTTGCATCGGAGCCAGCGCGGCCGGCGCCAGATCGGTTACGGCTACCAGTTCGCAGGGTTTGCTTTTAATGCATGAAATGCTTTATATTGCCAGTGGCTTGCGGCTGCCGATTTTAATGGTTGATTCAGCGCGGGCTGTTTCCTCGCCGATTAATATCCATGGCGACCATAGCGATGTGATGGGTGTGCGCGATTCTGGCTGGATCCAAATTTTTTCCGAAAATGCCCAGGAGGTTTATGACAACACTGTCATGGGAATGAAACTGGCGGAAAAAGTTTCTCTGCCGGTAATGGTGATTATGGACGGTTTCAATACTTCACACAGCGTGGAAAATTTGGAAACAGCCGACACGAAAAAAGTCCGGAAATTTATCGGGGAATACAGGCCGGAGCAGACACTTTTGAAAACAAATCAACCGGTAACTTTCGGTCCTTTGGCGCTCCAGAATTCCTATTTTGAATTTAAGATTGATCAGGAAAAAGCCATGATGAGCGTGGCGGATTGTTACGCGGATATTACGGCGGATTTTGCGGAGATTTCCGGAAGAAGATATAATTTTTTCGAAAGCTATAAATTAAAAGACGCGGAATATATTATTGTTTTAGCCGGTTCAGCGGCGGGAACAGCCAAGGATGTGGTGGATAAATTGCGTCAGAACGGAAAAAAAGTTGGACTTTTGAAAATAAATTTATTCCGGCCTTTTCCCTCTGCTGAAATTGCCGAAGCCCTCAAAAATGCTAAAAGCATTGCTGTTTTGGACCGTGCCCAATCAATCGGAACAATGCCGCCGTTTTATATGGAAATAATAAATTCTTTAAATGCTACAAAATATAAAATACAAACTGCAAGCTATATTTACGGATTAGGAGGCCGAGATATTTTCGCCAAGGATATTGAAAAAGTTTTTATGGATTTAATAAAAAATAAATTTTCTAAAGAGATAAAATATATTCAATGAACCAGGAATTAAATAAAAATTTTGCTTCCGGTCACAGTGCTTGCGCCGGCTGTGGATTTCCAACTATTGTCCGGACGATTTTGAATGAATCTAAATATCCGGTGGTAGTGGCTAACGCAACCGGATGCTTGGAGGTGACCTCAACTTTATATCCTTTTACTGCTTGGAAAGTGCCCTATATCCATAGCGCTTTTGAAAATGCCGGAGCAACTATATCTGGTATAGAAAGAGCCTATAAAGCCCTGAAAAAGAAGAAAAATCCGCCAGCTGGCGGAAAGAAAATAAAATTTGTAGCTTTTTCCGGCGACGGGGGAACATTTGATATCGGTCTGCAGGCGCTTTCCGGAGCACTGGAACGCGGCCATGATTTCGTATATGTCGTTTATGACAACGGTGGCTATATGAATACGGGCAACCAGAGATCCAGTGCCACGCCCTATGGCGCTAATACGGAAACGACTCCGGCGGGGAGTAAAACAATCGGAAAAATAGAAACTAGAAAAAATTTAATGGAGATAGTCAACGCCCATGGGATAAACTATCTGGCCCAAGCCAATGTGGCTTATTTGCCGGATCTCAAAATGAAAGCCCAGAAAGCTTTCGAAACCAAAGGCCCGTCTTTTCTTTTGGTTTTTTCGCCTTGCACCAACAATTGGAAATTTCCAACTTCACAGTATGTCAACATAGCGAAACTCGCGACCGAAACCAATTTCTGGCCGCTGTATGAAATTGAAAAGGGAAAATATAAAATCAATAAAATAATAGAAAATCCCAAACCAATTGCCGAATTTTTGAAAACCCAAGGCCGCTTCAAGCATCTTTTTGAAAAGAAAAATAGAAAGGTTTTGGAGAATATTCAAGAAATGGTTGACGAAGAGTGGAATAGGCTGGTTAATTTAAACAAATAATTTTTAAGAAATATGAATGGAATAAAAATGACTATCGTAGCTATTTTTTTGATTGTGATTTTCTTTTCTTTTATTTTTCCTGTCGGAGCTAAGTTAGTATTCTTGTTCAGTTTTTTTCCAATAATTGTATGGTTACCTTTTTTGATAAGAAATTTTTTATTCAAAAAGAATCTTTATGTAGCAGGTATTTTAAGTATTGTCCTTATAAATATTATAAGTTTATTTTTTATATCTTTAATTACAAAAAAAATTAGCGGAGGAGACGGAGTTGGAGAAGTTGCTGTTTTTTTACCTTTCTCTATTCTATGGATAATCTTTTCTGCAATAGTGATAATTATTTCTATAATAAAAGCATTAAGAAATTCAAAATAAAGTATTAATTATAAAAATTGAGCCGATGGTCGGGATTGAACCGACGACCTACGCGTTACGAATGCGTCGCTCTACCAACTGAGCTACATCGGCGTAAAGTTATAATAAGATAATTTCAGAGTAATTTCAAGTATGGAGATAAAAAATTTATTAAAACAATCCCGAGAAATCTGGGGTAGCAAACACTTGAAACTTGCTGAAATTATCGTGCGGCTGGGGAAAGTTTTTGGCGATATTTGCCGCTGGGAAAGAAACGCCAAGAAAGACAAGAAACTTCACACTAAAGCGGAACTGAAAAAAGAACTGGGAAATGTCATATTTTCTGTAATCAGGTGGTGCGACGATCTCGGCCTTGATCCGGAAGACTGTATAAAAGAAGCCATCAAGGCTCAAAAAAAATTCAAAAAATAATATTCTGGTATTCTCAAGAATACAAGAATAATTCTTGTCAATTTATTAGGAATTAGAAATTAGTAATTAGAAATTTCTAGATATGGTTTGGCTATACACATTTTTAAGCGTTTTTATTGTCAGCCTAATTTCTCTGATTGGTGTTTTTACGCTTTCCATCAGCCAGGAAAAACTGGAAAAAATCCTGATTTATCTGGTCAGTCTTTCGGCTGGGACGCTTTTGGGCGATGCTTTTATCCATCTAATCCCGGAAGCGTATAAAGAAATTCAGAATAAGGCTTTGCCGGCTGTTTATATTTTATCCGGCATCCTGGCGTTTTTTGTTTTGGAAAAATTTATCCACTGGCGCCATTGCCATAAAATTGCCAGCCCGGACCATCCGCATCCTTTTTCCTATGTAATTTTATGGGGAGACATGGCTCACAATGTGATTGACGGCATGATAATTGCCGCCAGTTTTCTGGTCAGTTTTCCCGTCGGCATTGCCACTACTTTGGCGGTAATTTTACATGAAATTCCCCATGAAATCGGCAATTTTGGTTCTTTGGTTTATGGGGGTTTTTCACGCGGGAAAGCGCTGGCTTTTAATTTTTTAACCGCACTTACGGCTTTTCTGGGAGCGTTTATTGTTTTAATTATCAATACCAACATCTCGCAAATTACTAATTTTCTAATATCTTTTGCGGCTGGCGGATTTATTTATATCGCCAGCTCCGATCTGATTCCGGAACTCCATAAACAGACTAACCCCAAAAAATCACTATTGCAGTTGGTCGTATTTGTAATTGGAATAGGCTTGATGCTATCGTTGTTATATCTGGAATAGCTCCCGCACCAAATTTCAATAAAGTTAATAAATAGTTTGATGTATGGTGCGCGAATTCGCCTAACGGCTTAAAAAATAAATAGTTTATAGGTAATATAGTAAAATTGGTGCGGGATGCTCATTTTTGTAGCCGCTCGCCCCGCACTAAATGTTTGTTAGTGCAAAACTGTAATTCTATAATTAATTTTTTTAGTGCGGGGCTCGTATCTCGCGGACAAAAATGGCAGAACTCCAAGAAAAATTAAACAGCCTCAAAGAAAAAATCGCTTTTGTCAGTGGTTATCTTGATTTGCCGTCCAAAAAAAAGAGAATAGAAGAGTTGGAAAAAATTTCAGCCACCCCGGATTTTTGGAAAGATAATTTAAAAGCTTCCCAAGCAATGCAGGAGCTGGAAGAACTTAGAAAAGAGCTGCTGGAATTAAGCGAAGCAGAAACAGAGATTAGCGAACTTTTAGAACTGGCCAAGATTATTTCCGCCGGCGATAAGGAAGAAAAAGAGCTGGAAGAAAAAATAAAAAAACTGGAAAAAGATATTAACGAACTGGAATTTAAAACTTTATTTTCCGGAAAATATGACCGCAGTGATGCCATCGTTTCCATTTATAGCGGCGCCGGGGGAGTGGACGCGCAAGATTGGGCGGAAATGCTTTTGCGGATGTATCTTAAATGGGCGGAGAAAAATAATTTTAAGGCTAGAATTGTGGATGAAGCCCGTGGACAGGAAGCGGGAATTAAAAACGCGACCATAGAAATATCCGGACTGTATGCCTACGGCAATCTCCGCAGCGAGAACGGCGTGCATCGGCTGGTGCGGCTATCTCCCTATAACGCCGACAATCTCCGCCAGACTTCTTTCGCGCTGGCAGATGTGATGCCGGTGATTGAAGAAATGAAAGAAGTTATCATTGACCCCAAAGATATTCGTATAGATGTTTATCGTTCTTCCGGCGCCGGCGGGCAAGGCGTAAATACGACCGACAGCGCGGTGCGGATAACCCATTTGCCAACGGGAATCATGGCTACTTGCCAGAACGAAAGAAGCCAATTGCAGAACAAAGAGGAAGCCATGAAAATTTTGAAAGCCAAACTGCATAAAAAATATTTGGAGGAAAAAGAACAGGAAAAAAGCGCTATTCGAGGCGAGGCCAAATCGGCTGAATGGGGGAGCCAGATCCGCTCTTATGTGCTTCATCCCTATAAAATGGTCAAAGACCACCGCACTAAATACGAAACCAGCGACCCGGAAGCGGTTTTGGGTGGGGATATTTCCGGCTTTATTGAAGCCTATTTGAAGCTAGCTACAAAATAGTGTATAATAAATTATATGATAAAGTTTGACGCAGTTACAAAAATTTGCAAAGACGGCTTTCCGATTCTGGAAGGCATCAATCTCGAAGTCAAGCCGGGAGAGTTTATTTCCATTGTTGGTCCGAGCGGCGCCGGAAAATCCACACTGCTCAAGATGATTTACGCCGAGGAACAGCCGACCGAAGGCAAGGTTTATTTCGAAGAAGTTCCTGTGGACAGCATTAGCCGGAGAAAATTGCCTATTTACCGGAGAAATATCGGCACGGTTTTTCAGGATTCCAAACTGCTTCCTAAAAAAACCGCTTTTGAAAATGTAGCCTACGCGCTGGAAGTGGCCGGTGCTCCCAAAAGCCAAATTCTAGAAGACGTGCCGCAGATTTTGGATATTGTCGGACTGGCAGAAAAAATGGAAAATTTTCCCCACCAGCTTTCCGGAGGCGAACAGCAAAAAGTGGCTATGGCGCGGGCGCTTATTCACAAGCCGAAAGTAATTATTGCCGATGAGCCGACCGGTAATCTGGATCCAGTCTCTTCGCTGGAAATCGTGGATCTGCTGCTTAAGATAAATGAACTGGGAACGACGGTTTTAGTGGCCAGCCACGACAAGGACGTAGTGAATAAAGCCCACCGGCGGGTAATTGTCATGGAAAAAGGAAAAATCGTGGACGACCATGCCAAGAGTAAATATAAAATAGTTTAAAACCAATATGTTTCTTATATTTGCCCGGACGTTCAACGAAGCCATCAAGAATTTTTTG
>JAPLXF010000046.1 GCA_026396205.1 Candidatus Moraniibacteriota bacterium
GGCATGGAACTGATTGCATCGGAAAATTATGTTTCCGAGGCGGTTTTGGAAGCGCTGGGGACTGTTTTTACCAACAAGTATTCGGAAGGTTATCCCGGCAGGCGCTATTATGGCGGGCAAAAATATACCGACCAAGTTGAAAGCATTGCTATTGAACGGGCCAAAAAACTTTTCGGCGCCGAGCATGTCAATGTCCAGCCGCTTTCCGGCGCGCCGGCCAATATGATTGCTTACAGCGCCGTGCTGGAGCCCGGCGATAAAATTTTAGGCATGGATTTATCCCACGGCGGGCATCTGACTCATGGCCATCCGGTCACGCTTTCAGCCAAAATATACAATTTTATCAGATATAAAACCGGAGCCGATGGAAAAATAAATTATAAGGAACTGGAAAAACTGGCCATCAAAGAAAAACCCCAAATGATTTTGGCGGGCTTTTCGGCCTATACGCGGCAATTGGATTATCAGAAATTCCAAGCCATCGCCAAAAAAGTCGGCGCCATTTCCATGTTTGATATCGCGCACATCGCGGGGCTCGTTGCCGGGAAAGCCATTCCCAATCCGGTGCCGTATTTTGATATTGTGACCACGACCACGCATAAAACTCTCCGCGGGCCGCGCGGAGGAATGATTATGTGTAAGGAAAAATTCGCCAAAGCTATTGATAAAGCGGCGTTTCCAGGCTTCCAAGGCGGACCGCATATGAATACTATCTGCGCTTTAGCCGTTGCACTTGGCGAAGCCCAAAAGCCGGCGTTTAAAAAATACGCTAAACAAATTATTAAAAATGCCAAAGTGCTGGAAACAGAACTCAAAAAGTACGGATTTAAATTGATGTTCGGCGGCACGGATAATCATATGGTTTTAGTGGATGTTTTCGGTTCCAAAGGCGCCACCGGCAAGGAAGCGGAAGTGGCGCTGGATAAAGTCGGCATTACGCTTAATAAAAATATGATTCCGGACGACCCGCGAAAACCGATGGATCCTTCCGGCGTGCGCATTGGCGTGCCGGCAATTACCACTCGCGGGATGAAAGAAAAGGAAGTTAAAATAATTGCCCAGTGGATAAATGAGGCGATAGAGAATAGGGATAATAATAAAATATTAGCCAGAATTCATTTGGAAGTCATTAAACTTTGCAAAAAGTTTCCGATATACAAGAATTTAAAGTAAAACATAAAAATGGCAAAAATAATTTTGGGATTTTCCGGGGAAATGGCTTCTGGGAAAGGCCTGGCAGTAAAATACATCGAAGAAAAATATAAGGCCAGTTCTTATCGATTTTCGACTATCTTGAGGGATATTTTAAAAGTCCTCTGTTTGGAAGAATCCAGGGAAAATATTCAAAAAATCTCGACTGTTTTGCGGAAAAATTTTGGAGAAGATTTATTTTCTAAAATAATGAAAGAGCAAATTAAAAAAGATAAAAACGAATTTATAGCTGTGGACGGGATAAGAAGGATGGAAGACATAAAATACCTTAAAGAAATTCCCGAATTCAAGTTTGTTTATCTTGAAGCCGATGTGGAAAAAAGATATGAAAGAACCGTCAAGCGCAAAGAAAATGCCGGAGACGAAAACAAAACAATCGAGAAATTTAAAAAAGACCATGCAGCGGAAGCAGAAACACAAATCAAAGATTTAAAGCAATATGCCGATTTTATCCTGGAAAATAACGGTACGGAAGAGGAATTATTTAGGCAAGTCGATAATATAATTAACGAAAAAAAATGAGTGCCAAAAAAACAAAGAATCAAAATCCAAGATTGTCCTGGGACGAGACTTTTATGAACATGGCGATGCTACTGACCAAAAGAGTTTCCTGCCAAGTGGTGAAAACCGCGGCTGTCTATGTTGATTCCGACCATCGGGTTATCTCGCTGGGATATAATGGTCCGGTAACCGGCGCCTATAACTGCGATGAAGTCGGCTGTGCCAAAATTGACGGCAATCCCAAAACCGGAAAACTGGAGAGATGCCGCGGAGCGCACGCGGAAATAAACGGCATAATTAACGCGATCGATTCCAGAGCGCTCAAAGGAGCGACGCTTTACAGTGTGAAACATCCTTGTTTTGACTGTATAAAATCTTTAGTCAATGCCGGTATAAAAGAAATAGTCTATTTTGAAAAATATTTAAGGACGCAGACCGGAGGAGAAAAATTTGAAGAAGAAACCGAAGCGGATGATTTGGCAAAGATGAAAAAGGTAAAAATCAGAAAATATCAAGGCAGGATAATCTGTCCACCGGCAGAAAGCCTGGATTCAAAAAAGCATAAAAAATAATTTTTTAAATAATTTATATGGAAAACCAAAAAAGACATCCGGAACATCAATATCTGGATTTGCTGAAAGAAATAATTGAAAACGGAAGCGACAAGGAACTTTTTTTTACTCCTGAAGTTTTGGCCGAGTATGCCAAGAAAGGAGAAAAACCGCCCCACATCCGCTCTGTTTTCGGACGGCAAATACGCTTTGATTTGTCGGAAGGCTTTCCGTTGCTGACTACAAAAAAAGTATTCTTTCGGGGAATTTTGCGCGAACTGCTTTGGTTTTTGAAAGGAGACACTAATGTAAAATATCTGGTGGATAACGATGTCCATATCTGGGACGAATGGGCGTGGAAAAGATATCACAAACATTGTCTGGAAAAAGAACCGGAGAAAGATATGCAGCAGAGCGATTTTATCGCCAAGATAAAAGAACTGCCGGCAAATGATCCGTTTGTAAAAGAGTGGGGAGATTTGATTATGGTTTATGGAAAAATGTGGAGAAAATGGCCGGCCAGCGACGGACGGGAAATTGATCAGTTAGGTTGGGTGATAGAAGGCTTAAAAGCCAAGCCTTTTCGGAAATCCTATGTGGTTTCCGCCTGGAATCCTGATTTTATTTACGCTATGGCGTCCAAGGGCAATGCCAATGAAGTCCCGCCTTTTTGCCATACCATGTTTCAATTTGGCGTTACGGAAGGCAATAAACTTAATTTGGGCATGTACCAGCGGAGCGCCGATGTTTTCCTGGGTGTGCCATTTAATATTGCCAGCTATGCCCTGCTTTTGCAGATGGTGGCGCAGGTTACCGGGCTCAAGGCCGGAGAATTCGTGCATACTTTCGGCGATGTGCATTCTTATTCCAATCATTTTGAACAAGTTAAGTTCCAGCTATCGCGCGAACCAAAACCGTTTCCCACAATGAAAATAAATCCGGATATAAAAAATATCGATGACTTCAAGTTTGAAGATTTTGAAATTGTCGGCTATGATCCACATCCGGCCATCAAAGCGGAAATAGCCAATATCGGAGGATTTTAAATATAAAATAAAATAATGTCAAAACCAATTATTAGCATTATCGTAGCCATTGCTAAAAATAATGTTATCGGCAAAGGCAATGAACTCCCTTGGAATCTGCCGGCGGATTTGGAATATTTCAAAAAAACAACCAGTGGGCATCCGGTGATTATGGGATACAAAACCCATCTTTCTATTGGCAGACTGCTTCCAGGAAGAAAAAATATTGTGCTGGCCAATGATCCGGAATTAAAAATAATGGACGGGGCATTGAGAGCCGATTCTTTTGAAAAAGCTTTTGAATCGGCTAGCGATAGCGACGAAGCTTTTATAATCGGCGGAGCTAATGTCTACAAACAGGGCCTGAATTATGCCGACCGGCTGTATATTACCGAAGTCCAGGATGACGTTGACGGGGATGTCTTTTTTCCCGATTATGACAAGAGCCAATGGAAAGAAATTAAAAGGGAAAAAAGAAAAGCCGATGACGAAAGCCAATACGATCTGGACTTTGTGGTTTATAAAAAAATAAAGTAAAATCATGATTTTAGGTATAAAAAAACTGCACAAGCTGGTTGATCAGGTTAAATTGGTTGAAAATCTTTGCGACCGCGAAATGAAAAATCCGGAAGGCGCCGGGTTTGATCTGCGAATGGGGGAAATCTATGAACTAGAAGGAGATGGATTTTTGGGGGCGGAAGAACGGCAGACGCCGGAATCCAAGTCGGTAGCCAAATATAATCCGGAAAAAATAGATGACGAAAACTTCTTCATCTTTGAGCCAGGCAAATATTATTTGATTAAAACCATCGAAAGAGTAAATTTGCCGGTAAATATTTCCGGAATTATTTTTCCGCGTACCACGCTTTTCCGGTCGGGACTGGGGCTTTTCAATGGCATAGTCCAGCCGGGTTACTGCGGCGAGTTGACTTTTGGAATCTGCAATTTAGGCCAAAGTAATATTAAAATATCCTTTGGTGCCAGAATCGTGCATATAACTTTTCATGAAGTTTTAGGCGAAGGCAATCAATACCGCGGACAATGGCAAGGCGGGCGGGTAAGTGCTGGAAGCAAGGAAGTTCAGATATAAAATGATAAACAAAAAATAAAAATTTTTCAGGAAGGGAGGTTCTTTAACAATGAAAAATATTTCAAAATGGGTATCATTAGTATTAATGTTAAAAATCTGCTATTGGATGCTGCAGGCTATAGTTGGTTGCTTTTTATATCTTGCTGTAGTATCCGTTTACGGAGGATGGCCAACAGTTAATCCCAAGTATATTTCTTTTTCTCTTATATGCCTTACGGGATGTTTCGCAATTGAATTTTGCCTGAAAAAATTTCATGAAATGATTAATGAGCTCGAAAGAGAAAACCAGGAAGAAAAACTTCATACAGATATTTCAAGTAAAATAGAACATATTGTGCAAACACGAAACTCCCTTCGCCTTTTGCACAGAATTGAGTAAGAGGAGGAAGTAATGAAAAAATAATAGCCTATTTCAGAGAAATCAGAAGAAAAAGACAAGAAAAAACGGCAAAGTCAAAAAGACTGGCGCGATTTAATTCGTGCTTCCCTAGAAGAAGCTCAAAGAGCTAACCAAAGAATTAGTTATATGCGTTGATAAAATAAAGGAGGTGATTCGGTTGAAAAACGCGAAAGAATTATTAGAAAGATCGGTTTTTGAAGCCAAAGATCGGGCAAAGAGAATAAACAATGTTCAAAAAGAAAGGCAGAAGTTTAAAAAAACTCAGAATATGTTTGGTTTTTCTATATTAATAGTCTTTCTTTTAGCTTCTGTTGTTTTTCTTTTTAAACCCTCTGCTGAAATGCATGATTTTATTTTTTACACAGGACTGGAATATATGGCGATTATCCTGGCAGTTTCTATAGCTATAGAATTATTTGCAGACAGTGCTAAAAAAATTCTAAAAGACCTGGAGAAATGGCAGAGGGGAACCAAGCGCTGCATAAGAAGGTGCAGCAAGTATTAAAAGAAGAAGTTTTATTATCAAATTAGTTAAATTTGGAAACGAAGTTTCCAAGTAAAAGCCGTCTCATAACACAGGGATGGCTTTTTTGATTTTTTGTCTTATTTCAGCTAGAATTAAAATATGAATAAGTATATACCAGTTATAGGCATGGAAATTCATGTTGAACTAAAAACTAAGTCCAAGATGTTTTGCAGTTCTAAAAATGGTCTGGGGCTGGAAAAAGAGCCCAATGTGAATATTTGCCCGGTTTGCACGGGACAGCCGGGGACTTTGCCGGTGCCTAACCAGAAAGCTATTGAATTTGTGCAAATGGCCGGGCTAGCTTTGAATTGCGAAATATGCAAAGAATCCAAATTTGACCGCAAAAATTATTTTTATCCGGACCTGCCCAAAGGCTATCAAATTTCCCAGTATGACCAACCATTTTGCGAAAAAGGATATTTAACAGTGAACAGTGAACAAGGAACAGTGAACAAGCAAATAGGTATTACGCGTATTCACTTAGAAGAAGATACAGGCAAATTAGTCCATCCCAAAAACGCGGATTATACTTTAGTTGATTTTAATCGTGCTGGCGTGCCGCTGATGGAATTAGTCACTGAACCGGATATTGAGTCCGGAACCGAAGCGCGGCTTTTTTGTCAGAAAATCCAGCAGATTTTTAGATATCTGGAAATATCGGACGCTAATATGGAAAAAGGCAATATGCGCTGCGAAGTCAATATTTCTTTATACAAAAAAGGCGAAGATAGGCTTTCCGGAACTAAAGTGGAAATTAAAAATATAAACTCCTTCAAGTTTGTGGAAAAATCCATAGACTATGAAATAAAAAGACAGGCAGAAATTTTGGAATCGGGCGGAAAAATAATCCAGGAAACCCGCGGCTGGAGTGAATCAAAGGGAGAAACAGTAACGCAGCGGACTAAGGAGTCGGCCCATGATTATCGCTATTTTCCCGAACCGGATATCCCCCCATTTAAATTTACCGATGAGTATATTGAAAACCTAAGGCGAAAATTGCCGGAGTTACCAGAGGCCAAAAAAGAAAGATTAGTCAAGGAGTATGATTTATCCAAAGAAAATGCGGAAGTGATTGTCGGTGATAATGATTTGGCGGAATATTTTGAAGATGTGGTTTCCGAAATCCGCGCCGATAAAGATTCAGGCGAAACAGCCAGTGACGATAAAAAATGCGTTAAGCTGGCCGCCAATTACATTGTCAGCGAATTGCAGAAGTATTTGGTGAAAAATTTTGAGACGATAAAAGATATTAAAATTACCGCCGAAAATTATGCGGAACTGATGGGAATTTTAGCTGACGGTAAAATAAATTCTAGCGCCGGCCAGATTGTACTTTCGGAAATGTACAAAACCGGCGGCGACCCGTCGCAGATTATAGAATCTAAAAATTTAGGACAGATGAGCGATACTTTGGAACTGGAAAAAGTTATTGATAAAATAATTTCTAAAAATCAGCAGTCAATCGATGATTATAAAAGCGGCAAGCATAACGCCTTGCAATTTTTGATGGGGCAGGTTATGTCGGCTACGAAGGGAAAAGCTAATCCAGTGGTATTGATAGAATTATTAAGGAAAAAATTAGGTTAATACCCAGTGTTAGATCCGCCTCGGGCGGAATGGCGACAAAAGGAAAGGCCAACCCGCAAATGGTAATAGAGATTTTAAAAAATAAATTAAAATAATAATATGGAAAATCTCGAAGTTGTATATGGTAAAAAAACACACGAACCAGAAGAAGAACAAGCCAGTCCCTGGGAAAGAATTTCAGCAGAAGCCTTAAAATTAATTCCGGCAGAAGAAAGACAGAAAGCCCAAAAGTTGCTCGATAATCCTGAATTTAAAAATTTGCGTTATATGGGTCTTATTATAGGCGTGTTAGGAATAGCATTTATGTCGAGATTTGTGCTGAAAGCGATAGGTGAATTTATTATTGCCCGGTCAGGTGCTGTTGGAATATCCGGAATTGTAGTGGGTTCGATTTTATACGGGTTGGGCGTTTATTCGGGCAATGAAAGATT
>JAPLXF010000014.1 GCA_026396205.1 Candidatus Moraniibacteriota bacterium
TGATAAGAAAAGATGTAAACATTAAAGAGATCTTGAAATTTTGTTTAATCTCTTCTATAATATTTACATTATTAAACTTATGGTGGCTTATAATTGCAATTCCTTCAATGATAACAGCTTCCACCAATATAATTCAAAATACTGTTTTCGCCACATTAAGAACATCCCCTGGGGTAAATAGTATTGCTAATAGCTTCAGATATCTTGGGTATTGGGCATGGTTTTCTGGAATGGATGCAAATCATTCATATGTACTGTTCTCAAAATTATTCAATTTAAAATCAACATTTATAATTTATTCCTTTTTTGTAGCAATTTTAACATTTGTCTTGGCTATATATTTTTCATTACTTAAAATCAAAAGAAAAAAGATAGTTATTTTTTGGCTTTTAATTTTCATTTTTAGCGTTTTTATTTCTAAAGGTAACACGAGTCCTTGTGGTGAAATTTTTAACCTCTTATGGACAAAATTTTTTATTCTAAAATTTTTTAGAGACCCCTGGGCTAAATTTACTCCACTAATAATTCTTTCGTCTGTTGTCTTATCTGCAATTTTTCTAAACTTTATTGTAAAAAAAATTAAATACTCTTACATTGTTTTAACTATTATTGCCATTTTTCATCTGAACTACTTTGCTTTTCATTCTTCAATTTATTACAGTGATAATTATGGCACAATGCGTACTCTTCATGTCAATGTTCCGAAATATTGGAAAGATTATTCGAACTCAATGGGCGAAAAAAAACTTGAAATGCGTAATCTTATTTATCCAAAATCTCCTAATGGAAGCCACTTTTTCGAATCAGGATTTTCTGCTGCATTACTATTTGTTTCACTTGCTAGCCGCCATCCGATAATTATTTTCCCTAATTTTAGTAATACGGGCAACTTAAGTGATAAAACTGTCGAAGACTTTTATTATGATATTTCAGAATATCATAAATATTTCCTAACTTTTTTTAATATTGGCTATATTACACAACAGAACGATTACAATTGGATTTCAGGTTATTCTGATACTCATTCTCCCAAAGAAATGGAAAAAATATTAAATGAAAATAATGTATTGGAGAAAAATGATCAGTTTGGTAAGTTTGATTCTGAATTATTAAATAGAATTGATTTTGGAAGAGATAAATCAGAAAATGATAAACAATACATAACTAGTGAATTATTAAATCGTCCAGCGATCAATATTTACAAAATTAAACCTGCTTATTTCCTTCCTCATTTTTATACTCCCCAAAATTCTCTCATTTCCAGTCGCCCAATTGAGGATTTGCCGAGAATTTTAAATCAAGATGATTGGGAAACTCGTTCGGCGGTGTTTTTTGAAAGTCAAAATACTGGAAAGGAAAAAATCCTTTCGGAAATACAAAATTCAAAATCACAAGCTCCAAATAAATTCAATCCGCCAGTTGGCGGACAAAATTCTAATGATCAAAATGGAAGTGAGATTGCCCCTATGGAATACGCTAAAAGCGTAGATTCTGAAGAATCTATTCCACAGGGTAAACCGGTGCTCGAATTTAAAAAAATTAATCCGACAAAATATAGGATTCGGGTGCATGGTGCGACGGGTGTTTTTCCGTTGGTTTTTTCGGAATCGTTTCATGAGGGGTGGAAAAGTTATTTGGTAAAAAATGATGAAGTAAAAATCCCTCTCAATCTCCCTTTTAAAAAGGGAGAGGATTGGGTGAATAATTACAAGATTTTGGATGGAAATGAAGACCCCAAGAATAAATCAGGGATTTTTTCAGGGGCAGGCGACCCCAGTCACAAATCAGGGATTTCTGACGGGGTAAATCAGGCTTTAAAAAACTATAAGATACTCGACGGAAATAGCGAAGACCAAGCCAACAAAGACGAGCTGGCTAGTTATATTCAAAATGGCTGGGTAACGACACTTGGCCCCAGCGACTTTTCAAAAAAACTCGAAGGGGCAAGGGAGATTAAACATATGAAGTGGGTGGACGGAAAAGAAGTTTTAGACTATGTGGAAAAATATAACATTGATTTTATTTCCAAAAATTTTCAGGGGACAATACAGAATGATAATCTGCCAAGCGGGAATTTTTATGAGACATGGCTGGCGGGAAATATGAATGACCCCAAGAATAAATCAGGGATTTTTTCAGGGGCAAGCTTCGCTTGGAATGACAAGGTGAAAGAAATTTCACCTGTCAATCATTTGATGGCGAATGGGTATGCGAATAGCTGGGTGATAGACACAGAAAAACTGTGCAAGGACAATCCCAATATGTGCGTTATTAGACGGACTTCCTGTGGAATATCGCAAGATGAATCTTGCATTCCACAGGATAAATATGATTTTGAAATGGTAGTTGAATTCTGGCCCCAGCGATTATTTTATATCGGATTATTTATCTCAGGAATGACATTGCTATCTTGTATCGGATATCTCATTTATAATTATCGGCGAAATAAAATAATCGCAAAGAAAAGATAAATTTAAAAATAAAACTTTAGAACAGTAAAAAAATATGAAAAAAAGGATACCGGACAATCAAATAACATTCTATCAAACATCGGACGGATCAATAAATATTGAAGTGCTTTATGCAGATGAGAATATTTGGCTGACACAAAAAAAAATGGCTGAGCTTTTTGATTGTTCCACAGACAATATTTCCCTGCATCTTAAAAATATTTTTAGTAAAGGAGAATTAGAACAAAATTCAGTTACCGAGGAATACTCGGCAACTGCCATTGATGGCAAAAACTACAAAACAAAATTTTATTCTCTGGAGGTCATTATTGCTGTCGGTTATCGCGTAAATTCTGAACGAGGCACGCAGTTTCGCCAGTGGGCAATAGGAATTTTGAAAAACTATATTCACAAGGGCTATGCGCTAGATGTCAATCGAATGAAATACGGCTCTCGCTTCAGCACTAGATATTTTGATGAACTTTACGAGGAAATAAAAGATATCCGCACCAGCGAACGGATGATTTATCAAAAAATTACTGACATTTACGCAACAGCAATCGATTATTCTCCCAAAACATATGAAAGCAAGCGTTTTTTTGCAACCGTGCAAAACAAACTCCATTTCGCGATAACCGGCAAAACAGCGGCAGAAATTATAACAAACCGCGTAAGCAGCAAAAAAGAAAAGATGGGACTGACTTCTTGGAGGCGCTCTCCGCAAGGCAAAATTATGCCGAGCGATACTTTGATCGCAAAAAATTATTTGGATAAAAAAGAACTTGAACATTTAAATCGCATCGGAAATATGTATCTGGACTATGCTGAGATGCAAGCGGCGCGAGGCAAGGTCATGACAATGAAAGATTGGAAAGAAAAACTCAATGCTTTTCTTAAATTTAGCGAGTATGAAATTTTGACGAATGCCGGGCATATCAGCCACGAAGTTGCGGAAGCATTGGCGCTTGATGAATATGAGAAATATCGCTTAGAGCAGGATAAAAATTATATTTCCGACTTTGATCGCGAAGTTAAAAAAATACTGGAAGCGCAGAAGAAGAAAAAAGTCTAAAGCGGTAACTTTATAAAGTTTAATGATTTTGACAAAATGTATAAAGTTATGTAAAATTGACATAAAATCATATTTGTATTATATTAGTTTACAGTTAACTATAAACTGTAAACTTTATGAAAACATCAGAAAAAATAATAGCTTATTTGAAGCTAAAAAAACAGGTCTCTATAAATGAACTGGTTGATTATTTAGAAATAAGCCGGATGGGCGTGTCCAAACAGCTCTCCAATCTTATTGCAGAAAACAAGCTGGTTAAAATCGGCCGGCCGCCGAAAGTTTTCTATATGATAAAAGAGGAGAAAATGCCAGCCGGAGAAATTGTTTTGGATAAAAAAACAAAAAATATAATTGATAAAAATTATCTGATTATTACTCCATCCGGAGAGCGCAAAGAAGGCATTGCCGGGTTTGCCTATTGGTGCCGGGAAAATAGTCTTCCACTTGATAAAACTGCCGAGGAATATAAAAAAACGCTGGAAAAATATCAGGCATTTCGCAAAAGCGGACTCATAAGCGGAATGCATAAATTTCAAACAACTTTTGAAAAAGTGGGACTTGATCATATTTTCTATCTTGATTTTTATAGTATTGAAAGATTTAGGAAAACAAAATTGGGCCAATTGCTTTTGTATGCGAAACAAAGCCAAAATAAAAAACTGATGCGGGAACTGGCTGATGATATCCGATTGGCAGTCAATGGAATAATCAAGAAGTATCATATTGACGCGATTGGATTTATCCCGCCAACTGTTAAACGGGAGGTTCAGTTTATGAAAGAACTGGAGAAAAATTTGCATCCGTCTGTAAAAATAATTACCATCACCAAAATAAAGACAGACATAATTGTTCCGCAAAAAACACTCAACAAACTAAAAGACAGGATTGAAAACGCAAAGAAAACAATCGTCGTGAATGAACCGGGAAAATATAAAAATATCCTGCTGATAGACGATGCCGTAGGTTCCGGAGCGACTCTCAATGAAACTTCAACGCAAATCAAGCAAAAAGGAATTGCCGAAAAAGTTATTGGTCTTTCAATTACGGGAAGTTTCAAGGGATTTGATGTAATTAGTGAAGTATAAACCATGGAAAAGAGTATCAAAATTAACAAATCCAAATTAATCAGGAAATATGATTCGGAAATTTTTTCAGTAGATGGTAAGTCTTTTGATTTATTTGTGAATCATAAAGAAATTGCGCAAAAATTAAAAAGTAAAAAACCGTATACAATCACTGTAATTATTGACAACCTTAATCCAAAATTTTACAACAACAAAAAATATGTAGAAAAAACAAAGGAAACAATTTTACTGCTCTATAGCGAGTTGCTGCATGAATATTTTTTCGACGAGTTCGGCCAAATAGAAGGCAATGAATTATATGGAAGATGGCTAGATGAATATCGACCAATATGGAAAAAGGAGGGAGCAAAAAAAGAACTGGATGAACATGTTATCAAAAATGAACTGGGACCTCGATATAGAGAAAAAATATTGAAAAAATATAAAAATCATGAAAAACTCTTTCAATCAAGAACAAAAACAAGGCGGGAACGATACTACAATTTACCGCGACCGCTTAATTATATAGACTGGCGAAACCCGTATGATAATATTTTCATATGGGAAGAAAACGGCCAAAAATTATTTTGTAAAGGAGGAAGCGGCTCATCAGGAGGACGCGAAACTAATTCAAAATTTATCTTCGGACTTAGCTTAATAAACAAAATAAAGCCAATCAAATCGTATCTGTTTTTGTATGCAAACAACAATCAACTTTATTTTATAAAAGAATTCTCCTCTCTGACTGTTCCTTATTATGATATTGGATCGAATTATTTTTTAAAAAGAAACGAAATGGAAAGTATTATTTCGGGAATTAATTTGATGACATGGAAAGATGTTTCTGAAAAATCGGCTCAAATCTTATTTAACAGGGTGAAATTGGCGCAGAAGGCGAAAAAGAAAAATAGAACAATTAGTGGCTGATAAAAAAATAAAATAACTTATGAAAAAAATAGGCAACATTAAACCTCAAATTGTCATTTATGCGTCACTGGATGATGGACAAAAAATTCGCGTTAGAATTGAAGATGAAAATGTTTGGTTATCACAAAAATTGATTGCCGAACTCTATGTTATTGATGTGCGAACTGTTAACGAACATTTAAAAAATATATTTTTAGAGCAAGAGCTAGAGGAAAAAGCAGTTATCCGGAAATTCCGGATAACTGCCACTGATGGTAAAATATACAACACAAAGCATTATAATTTGGATGCTATTATTGCCGTTGGTTATAGGGTGCGGTCTGAGCGTGGTACTCAATTCCGCAAATGGGCAACAGAAAGATTACGAGAGTATTTAATTAAGGGCTTTACAATGGACGATGAACGGTTAAAAGATCCTGATAATATTTTTGGCTTAAACAAAGCCTGTTTGAAATATTGTTGTAATATGATACAATGATTGTTGTAAGATGATACAACAAACATATGACTGATTTTAAATCAAAAATTACAGTTTCCTTGCTGGGATATTATTTCCTGAATCCTGAAAAAAGACATTACATAAATGAACTTTCAGGGATTTTATTAATTGATAGAGGCAATCTTTTTCGGAAACTTAATGAACTGGAAAAAGAGGGGATTTTAAAATCTGAATTTCAAGGCAATCAAAAATATTTTTATTTGAATAAAAGTTATCCTCTTCTGGAAGAGACTCAAAAAATATTTGAAATGCAATTCGGATTCGAAAGAGAACTGAAAAAAATTATTGAAAAAATTGAAGGAATCCAAGAGGCCTATATTTTCGGATCTTATGCGAAAAACTCAATGCAGCAGGAAAGCGATATTGATATTCTGCTGATCGGAAATCATTCCGTACTGGAGGCCAAAAGGCTGATTTTGCCTCTGCAGAATGAATTTAAAAGAGAAATAAATATTGTGGATTTGGAAAGCGATGATTTTGAAAAGAGAAAAAAATCCGGTGATGAATTTATTAAAAATATTTTTTCGGAAAAAATAATAAAAATAAAATGACTTTCGAAAAATTCAATTTTTCTCAAAAACAAATAAGCCAATATTATGATTCGGCCGTAAGAGATTTTAAAATTGCTTCCGAATCCGATGTCCCTGAAGTTTCTTTTCGCTTCTGTTATGATGCAATCCTAAAACTAGCTATAGCGGTTTGCGCCAGAAACGGCTTGCGGGTGAAATCCAAAAGAGGCCACCACATAGAGCTTATCCATAAATTATCTGAAATGATAAATTATCCTGAAATAGAAGTGATTGGAAATGAAATGAGATCAAAAAGAAATTTTGATTTATATGGAGGCGGCACCTTGATTTCTAAAAAGGAGGCTAAATCTTATATAGAGTGGACTAGGGATATATTTAAAAAGGTTGATGAATATTTACATAATAAATCGCGACTGTTTTAAATAAAACAAATGAACAATATAAAGAAAATGATTAATTTTATCAAGCAAAATTCCCGCTATGTTTTCGCTTTGGCGGTTTTGGTTTTGTTTTTTCTCATCAATCGCGCTTTTCCGGCGGAGGTTATCACTTCCGAATCTTGCGCCGGCGGAACATGCCCGATCGCTTTGGAAGCGCCCAATTTGACTGACAAAGAACCGGCCTATTTCGCCAATGATGTTTTTAAATCTTCCACTAAATAATATTTCCGCCTGACTTTCCAGATGAAATCGACCAAGGATTCCCGAATAATCATTGAAACTACCAATCCGCTGGATGAAGCCAAGGAAATAAAAACCATTGATGTTCCCAAGTCCAATACTGATTTGTTTCAGGAAATGCTTTTTCCCACTGATGGGAATCGGACATATTCCGATATTCTCTTTGAAAAAACAAACAAGACCGATGGCGCCAACATCAGCGTTTCCGACATCCAAATTTCCAAACTCAATGTTATCAGCGATAAGGAATTTGCCAATTTTAAGCCGACTATCAAAGGCGAAATCGACTATAACATTCCGCTTTTGGAGCAAACGGTAAATTCCCGAAATTTCGACCAGCTTAAAGATCCGGATATAATTTTCGGCCAGCTTTTCAAAGCTTCAGCCGATTATATTACTGCCATAGAATTAGATATGGACATCATCAAGCAAAGCAACAACGGCGGCAGTAATTACAAATTGCAATTGCGCGAAGTTAATTATGAGGAAGGCGGTCCGCCGGAAATCCGCAGTATTGTTTTGGCCGATCTCGGATTTTCCGTGGACGATTTGGCCAAATACCGCCAAGCAGACGGGAAATATAAATTTCCGCTCTTTGCTAAAGTTGAGAAAGATAAATATTATTTCATCGGCATTGACAATGGAAAAATCGACGCCAATCAATTCAACTATTTGCGCCTTAAAGGAAATCCCAATGGAGAAATATTCCAAGACGGAATTCTAGCCGTTAAAACCAAAGGGCTGACTTATTCCACCACCGGTGATTTGTATTTCAAGTTTTTCGGCATCAAATTTAACGAATATAACGGCACTAGAATTTTGGGCGGGACGGTCATTTCCGACATCGGCCGAGGCAAGGGAACTTTCAAATACCAGCCCCGAGGCAACGGCTATGATTTGGCTGATTTGAATTCTTATACTTCCGACATCAGCTTTGATAGTGTTAAAAAATCCTTTGAAGGAGAAATTAAAACCAATCAGGCATCTGATTTCAGCTACAAATTTGAAACTATTTTCCCTTTTGCTAAATTTCATATCTTTGCCAAACAGCCGGATGTAACTTGGAATCAGACTTCCATTTTGTATTCTTTCGACCAAAAAAATTGGCAGGAAATTCCATCAATTGAAGCCAATGAAATTCTGCCTAATGAGCAGAAAATTCAAGGTATTCAGGCTTTTGACTCGACTATTTCTGAACTTATTCCCAAAAACATAATTTATCTGAAATTCCAGCCGAAAAATATCGACCCGGAAAAGAAAAGCTGGGGGATTGGCAATTTTATCTTCGAAGCGGATTTGAAATTATAATGTTTACCCCGTGGAATAAATTTGCCTCGGGCAAATTATCCCGCTTTAGCGGGATTATTCCATGGGGCGGGTAAATTTTTTTAATTCAGACTAAATGCGTCTTTTAATATTTTTAAAACGAAACAAATATTTTTTATTAGGCTTTTTAGTTTTAGTTTGGGTTATTTTTATCAACCTTTTTCCTAGGGGTTATGTTTTTGGCGGGGGAGACACAACACAATTCATAAACTTAAAAGAAAACTATTGGCAGCTGCTGTATGATTGGAACGGTTCAGCCGCTTTTTTTTATTTCATTTTTTTCGTTTTGGATAAAATCGGCTTCAGCAATTCTATCCAATTATCCTTTCATCTGGGTTTTATTATTTTCGGCGCCTATATTTCTTTTTGGATTTTTTCTAAAATATTATTTAAAAGCGCCTCTGATTTATCCAGAACCTTGGTTTCGCTTTTTTACGCGTTAAATTTATACACTTTATTCTTATTTACCGGCAATTGGGGCTATTCTTATTTCCCATCTCTGTATGTTTTTATTCCGATTCTAATCGGACTATTTGTTAAATTTATAAAAACCGAAAAAATTATATATGGCATTTTTTTTGCTTTGATTTTATTTCTAGCTTCTTCCGGATTCGGCAATCCGGCTTTCGCATTATCGTTTGCGCTTTTTATTTTTACACTTACACTATGTTTGATTATTTTTGGCTATATAAATCCCGCACCTTCCTACGGAGTATTAAACTCGCAACAAGCTACTAATTTTCCTGGAAGGTGCGGGATAAAATTAAGCTGGAATTTAACACTAAAAATTTTTGCCATTGCCTTGCTTTCTATTCTAGCTAGCTTGTTTTGGATTTTACCACTCATTTCGTTTGTGAAAAGCGGATTGGAAGGTTTAAACACATCTAATATTTTAGATTTTGATTTATGGCTCCGGAAGTCCGCTAGCCCAATTTTAAACACTTTGAGCCTTCTGAATTTTACCGGCGATCATTTTCCTTTGAACTTTTACTACAAAAATTTCTCCGGGTTTAAAAATTTATTCATTCTTATCTCTTTCATTCCGATAATTTTGATATTTTGCGGATTATGGCTATCTAAAAAATTTAAAAACAAGATTTTGTTCTTTTCTCTTTCGGCTTTGCTGGCGATTTCCACCTTTGGGGATTTAATGTTTTGCGCGGTTTTGATAAGACTGCTATCTATATTCCTTTTTTGCTTTCCGCTTTGATGCTATTTATTTTAAATGAAATTAAAGTGAGAAAATTTATCTACATTTTATTTTTTCTTATTTTAATAACACCACTTCCATTTTATTTAGGAAAACTTCAGCAAACCGCCGGGCAAAGAGTTGATTCCAAAAGCGATTACAAGAAAGCTTCCATGAGTTTTTTGATAAAAATTCCGGATGAATATTATAAAATCAGAAAAACAATCAATAGTGATTCTGAAAAATCACAAATTGGCATATTGCCGGCTACTCGCAATGACGGAAGCGGAATTGTCAGCTATCCTAAGTGGAAATTATATGGAGCCGATATAACTTGGCATCTTTATAATAAGAATTTCATTTCTCCAAATACTAATTATTTGTCAGATTGGAATTTTCAAAGTGAATTCAGCAATGATTATTTTGGCAATTACAATTGGTTGATTAAACTTTTGGGAATGATGAATTCCAAATATATTATTTTTCACAAAGACGCGCCGGAAGATTCGGTCGCGCAGTCGGAATTTAAGATGCGGATTCTGGAACAAGATGGTTTGATTAAAAATTTAGAGGAAAACGATTACTTTATTCTATACAAAATTTCCGATGATTATTTTATTCCGTATATTTCATGGCAGAAAGAAAACATCCCTATCCTTCCAAATATTCGGTCGATTGAAACTAATTTTGATAAAATTAAAAATTCCGTAACTTCGGTCGATTTTAAAGAAATCAACCCCAAGAAATTTGAAATTAAATACACCGGTAATAATTTTCCCCAAAATATAATTTTAGCCGAAACTTTCAATCCGTTGTGGAAAGCGTACTACATCACCAAGACCGGCAAGGAAATTGAAATTAAAGATCATTTTCTGGCTAGAGGCTATGCTAACGGATGGAAACTTGCCCCGTCGAATGACTTGGGGATTGATCCAAAAATATCGGCTAACAAAATCATTATTGAGTATTACCCGACGCGCCTGATGTGGCGGGGGATTTGGATAAGCGCAGTTACGGTTTTACTGTTGATTATATACTTGGCTTGCCCCGTTGCCTTGAAAATTTATAAAAAATTTAAAGCTTTTAAAAAATAGGCAACTGGGGTACAATATTACTGGAGAAATAAATTTGTCATTCCGGCCTCCGAGCCGCCTGCCTGCCGGCAAGGCAGGGAATCCAGAATTAAATAATATTTTCTAGATTCCGTGTCCCCAAGGTCATTTGCAATGACGGGATAAACAAGCACGGAATGACAGTTTAAATATAGCTATGAACAAAGAACTTATCAAAAAAATATTTATTAAAAGAAATATCGACATTCTTTTTGTCGCCATTGCTATTTTGATGGGCGCTTATTTCAATTGGAAAATAATTGAAATTATTATTTTCGGCATTTTCATTTGGATTATTCTCAATCCGGTTCCTAGCCGCCTGACCGCTATTCCAGCGCTGGGCTTTTTAGTAGTTACGCCTTTTCTGCTGATTTTCAAAAATCAAGTTTTGGCTGAAGAAACAGCTATTTACGCTTATTATTTTTTAATTATGTCAGTGGTTATGGGAATTTACGAGATTAGAAAAGAAGACCACGATCATGGAACCCCGTAAAGTCGCCTCATCGGCGACCACGGGGCAGGCACATAACAATTTAAAATTTTAAAATTATGGATGAAAAAACTTATCTATCAGTTGTTGCTCCTTTATACAACGAGGAGGGCAATGCCAAACAACTGCATAGTGAAATTGTAACCGCCTGCCAAAAAATCGGCCGGCCTTTTGAAGTAATTTTTGTGGATGACGGTTCAACTGATAAAACGGCCGAGGTTTGCAAAAATTTGTCGCCGCTGAAATTTATTCAGTTCCGCCGCAACTTCGGGCAGACCGCCGGTTTTGATGCCGGAATCAAGGCCGCCCAAGGCGAAATTATCATCACGATGGACGGCGACCTACAAAACGACCCGGCCGATATTCCTTTGCTCTTGGAAAAAATGAAGGAAGGTTATGATGTAGTTTCCGGCTGGCGTTTCCAAAGAAAAGATCCGCTGGGCAAAAAAATCTCGTCTCGCCTAGCCAATTTTGTCCGCCAGATTTTAATCAAAGACAATATCCATGACAGCGGCTGCGGGCTTAAAGCCTACAAGAAAGAATGCTTTAATGATGTCGATCTTTTCGGCGAAATGCACCGCTTCATTCCGGCCATTTTGGAACTGGACGGTTTCAAGGTCGGCGAAGTGAAAGTTTCGCACCGTCCGCGCATCCATGGCCAAACCAAATACAACTGGAAGCGGGGAATCAAGGGCGGCGTGGATATGCTTTCCATTTGGTTTTGGCGAAAATACGCCAACCGCTCGCTCCATCTTTTTGGCGGAGGCGGAATTCTTTTTTCCTTTGTCGGCATTGGTATTTTAATTTGGATGGCTATAGAAAAAATATTTTATCATCAGGCTATCGCCGAAAGGATTTGGCCGCTGATGGGTGCGCTGTTTTTTATGGTCGGCATCCAACTTTTCATTTCCGGCCTGATATCCGATATCTTGATAAAAAATTATTACAAAAGCCGCCATCGGATGAACTACTCCATAAAAGAAATAATCAATCAATGATTATTTATTATCCAGTTAACGAGTTAGAAAGTTAACGGGTTAAAATTTAACTCGTGAACCCGTGAACTCGTTAATGATTTAATAATGAAAATATTATTTTTTAATTACGAATATCCGCCTTTGGGCGGAGGCGCCGGCAATGCTACTTTTTATATTCTCAAGGAACTTTCCAAAATTACTGATTTGGAAATAGATTTAATAACTTCTTCTCCGGATGAAAAATATCGTGAGGAAAAAATCGGAGACAATATTAGAATTTATAAACTGCCTATCGGAAAGAATGAAAAAAATCTGCATTTCCAATCCCAAAAAGATTTGCTGGTTTATGCCTGGAAAGCCTACTTTTTTGCCAGAAAGCTCATCCGCCGGCTGGCGGAAGAAAATACAAAATACGATTTGTCCCATTCATTCTTTGGGGTACCCTGCGGCTTTATTTCCTACTGCCTAAAAAGACGCTTTAAAATCCCCTACATCGTGTCGCTTCGGGGAGCTGACGTTCCAGGCTATTCGGAGCGTTTCCCGGCCATATACTTCATTTTAAAGCCTCTGATAAGAAGGATTTGGTCCAACGCCGACTTTGTCGTTTCCAATAGCCAAGGCCTGAAGGATTTGGCCATAAAAACTAATTGCCGTCAAGAAATTGGCATCATACCCAACGGTATTGATACGAGCCAATTCAAGCCCCACTTGGAAGCCTCGCTTCCAAGTAATGATTTTAAAATTCTCTGTGTTTCCCGAATTACAGAAAGAAAGGGAATAAAGTATTTAATTGAGGCGATGAAATATCTGCCGGAAATTATAACACTGGAAATAGTCGGGGAAGGGAATGAAAAAGAAAAATTGGAAAAGCTGGCGGAAAATTTAAAGCTTAAAAACAGGATTAAATTTTTAGGTTTAATCTCGCACGAAAAATTGCCGGAAATTTATCAAAGCGCTTACGTTTTTGTCTTGCCTTCACTTAACGAGGGGATGAGCAATACGATTCTAGAAGCGCTGGCAGCAGGTCTCCCAATAATCGCCACTGATACCGGCGGAACCAAGGAACTTCTGCGAGACGGAGAAAATGGTTTTATCATCCAAATGAAAAATGCTAAGAATATTGCGGAAAAAATTGAAAAACTAATGGCTGACGATACTTTGCGAAAAAATATGTCCTTGGTCAGCCGAAAAAAAGCGGAAAGTTTGAGCTGGAAAAATGTCGCCGACAAATATTTGAGCCTTTATGAAAAAATTTACCCTATTAAATAAATTTT
>JAPLXF010000081.1 GCA_026396205.1 Candidatus Moraniibacteriota bacterium
CCGCCTTGGTGGGAAAAATAGAGTCAAGAGCTTGCTCGGGGGTTAATACTGTTAATTCTTTTTCAAATTAAACTGTAGATCTTTGATTAAAGTCGTGTCTTGGACAATATCCCCGTCCTTGGTTTTGAGATGAATTTTAACCGGAACTTCGCCGACGCCCGATTGTTTTTGAATCAGCAAGCGGTAATCTTCCGGTTTGATATTTTCCGGAAGTTCGTATTTTATCATGCCATTGGTTTCCCGGCCGATGATGACATCAACTTTAACTCCGAAATAAGTCTTGCCGAATTCTTCGCCGATACTGGGATAGCCAATCATCTTGCGTTCCAAGAAATTAGAGCCTTTGGCCGCGTAAATTCGCAAATAAGTATGGTAATCGCTGGTCCGCCAATCGCCGTAAGGCGCTGTATGCTTGTAATTTATATTTAAAGTTACCGTCGGCTTGGCTTGGGTGAAATCCACTTCATATTCAAAAGATCTTTTGATGTAATAATCCGATTTCATAGCTCCCATATTGGCATCCACCAGCATCAGAAAATCTCCGCCCCAAGTATCCGCCACTTTGCCATCCCAATAAACGGTTTCCACCAGCTTTTGCAGTTCCGGATCGGCAAAATTTATCATTATATTTTTATTTTTCAGTTCATTGTGGGCCATCTCGGCTATTTTGGTCATATTGCCGATTGAAAAAAGCTTTTCGATGATAACCGGAGTCATTTTGCGCAGCACTTCTTTGCGCGCTTGGGTATCAATTTCCGGATTCATAATGTAAGCTTTTTCCACTTTTTCTTCCAATTTCAAAACGGCATTTTCGCTGTTATATTCTTCCGGATAGCCCGGAACGGTAATCGGCCCGGTTAATTTAAGCACGGCCAATAGAACATCCGAATTAACGGCTATCACTCCGTCAAAAGCATTATTGCCGCCGGCCAAGCGATAGAAATATTTGGCCTTTTCCACATTGGTCGGGAAATTGGGAGAAAAATTGGAATCCCGAAATTTCCAATTTTTAACGCTCAATAATCTTTTGAAAGGATATGGCGCGGGTACATTGGCAGTAATTCTTTGGTCCAAAAGATTGGCATCTTCAAAAAAACTGGAAGTAACTGCGCCATTTTTGATTTTGATAATGGCGTATTGCCCTAAAAAACCTCCGCCGGGGCGCAATTCCATATTATTCTGGAGCAGAATCAAAAAGCGCCTTTCTACATTGTCCTGCGCGGTGAATTTTTGCACCAAAGTATTGACGACTTCCAATTCTTTTTTAACATCCGGTTCAATGGCCAAAAGCTGGGCGGCTTTGCTCAAAGCGGAAAAAGAAGAGAGAAGGATGGATTTCTTGGTAAGTTTTCCCGACATAAAAAGACCGGTAACAATCAGCACCAGAGAAACAACCACCACGACAATGCCGGTGATAATTAAATTTCTTTTGGTCGAAAATTTCCAGATGTAATATTTAACCGCGTCCATATTTATGCGCATAGTATTTTTTGTATTAGATTAATTGATTTATTCCAGCTGAAATTTTCCGCTCTTTTTTTATTAATTAAACCCTTCTCTTTTAGCAAAAAAGAGCTGTTAGATATCTCCAAGATTTTTTCCGCCAAACTTTCAGCGGAAATTTTTTCCGAATAAATTCCGCCGTCTCCCAGATACTTCCGATTATTCTCCCGATTAAAACAAATGACGGGCAAGCCCGCCCCCATATATTGTAGAATTTTTCCGCTAGCTTGTCTAGTAGTTGAATCCTTGGGATCAATCCCGATGTCGCTGGCATTTAAAATTTGCGGCAAATCAAAATAGTTCA
This sequence comes from Candidatus Moraniibacteriota bacterium, assembly GCA_026396205.1. Lineage (GTDB taxonomy): Bacteria > Patescibacteriota > Minisyncoccia > Moranbacterales > UBA2206 > JAPLXF01. The sequence goes on from JAPLXF010000081.1 coordinate 1,808, forward strand.
GAGGATGAATCAGCCGGATGCTCTTGGCCAGATTATTATTTTTCACGAATATTTCCGCGTTTTCTATGGGAAAGCCGGCGATAATAAAATAAAAATTTTCCGATTTTTCCAGAACTTTTTTTATGGCTTCAAAAAGATAAGCCGTTCCTTTGTTAGGCACCAAAGCGCCGGTATACGCGATAATTATTTTATCCAGCGGCAGTTCCAGTTCTTTTTTTGATTCAATTTTTTCCGGCAGATGGGAATAATAATCCAAATTGACGCCGTCTAAAACCGTTTCCACCTCCCCATTTTTTCTGATTTTTTGAATTTCTTCCGAATTTTCCCAAGAGCTGGCAACGGCAAAATCCCCCAGATTATCTATCCAAGTTTCTATTTTCTTAAAAAAATTTAAAAGCAATCCCCCACCCAAATAGTTATGCGAAACCATCTCTTTGGTCAGACTGCCGTGAAAATCGGCGACTAATCTTATTTTTTGCCGAAATAACAATTTTTGGACGATCCAGCCGATAAAAACTCCTTCGTGAAGATGGGCGTAAATTATTTCCGGTTTTTGCTTCTGAGTCAGATAAAAAACTTTGCGCAGCAGCAAAATATCCAGAATAATTTTTTGCCAATCCGGGCCTGCTTCCAATTTTTTATACCAAAAAAGCAAGCGGTGGATCCGGCGGATATCCATGTTGGTTTTTACTTCGCTTTGGATATCCCGGCCGATATGATAAGTCGCAATGGTAATTTTATGCCCCAGTTTTTCCAATGCCAAAGACTCTTCCAAAATCCGGATGTGAGTGCCGCGGTCGGCGAAAAAAGGAGTAGGAGCGATAACTAATATGCGCATGAAAAATAATTTATACCTTATTGTCATTCCCGCGCAGGCGGGAATCCAGTCTGATATTTTTGGCTTATCTACTAGATTCCGGGTCAAGCCCGGAATGACAAAACGAATTTATCGCTAAAAAAATTCAAGCATATTCATCTTACCTGAAAAAAATGCGTTTGGCAAAAGCTTTTTTTATCGCTATAATTCAATTAATGAAGATTTTTGGAAAAACTTATAGCCGGGAAATCATATTGGTTGGAATTGCATTACTAGCTATATCATTTTGGTTCGCCTATTTTTCCGAGCCGACGGTTTTTACCGGCCGCGACCAAGGGTCATTCGCTGAAACAGCCATTCAAATTGTTAAGAATAAAAGCTTAAATTTTTCATTTCCGGTTGAAAAAGAATTTTTTAATGTATATGGTCCGGGCAAAGCGCTTAATTTTCCCGGCTTTGCTTACACCCAAGGTGGAAAATTAGCTACGCAATTTCCACTGGGCTATTCTTTGTGGCTGGCATTTTTCTATGCGATTTTCGGGCTGAAAGGTTTTGCTATCGCCAACGCGCTGACTTTTTTTATTTTTGCTTTGTTCTTTTATCTTTTGGCACGTTTGTATCTGAATTTGTATCCGGCGCTAACTGCACTTTTGCTCATTCTTTCTTCTTTTGTTTTTGCTTGGATTGTTAAATTCACTTTAAGCGAAAATCTGGCGCTGGCACTTATTTGGCCGGGACTGTATTTTTTCGCGCGATTCTATAAGGATGAGAAAAAAAGATTTCTTTCGGCGGCAATTGTATTTTTTGGGCTTTTTCTTTTTGTCCGCGTGGAAGGAATTATATTTTTATTAATTGCACTGGGAATTTTACTGGCCAGATATCAGAAAAAAATATTTTCAGCATTGGGAAAGGCCAATGCTTGGCTGATTTCTATAATTGGAGTTGTTTATATTTTGAACATTTTTATAAACCGCTATTTTTATCTGAATTTAATCAAGAATTTGCTAAAATCCAGTTTGGTTTCTGCTAACGGCGAACAGGTTGGTTTATTTGGGGAAATGTTGAATGTCGGACAAGTTTTACTGGCTTACGGTTTGATTATTTTTATAGTAATGGGGATTGTCGGAATAATCTGGACTTTTCGGCAGAAAAACAAAGAAATTATAATCCCCTTCTTAATTATCGCTCCGACATTTTTATATCTTTTTAATCCCGGAATTTCCGACGACCATCCATGGATGCTCCGGCGGTTTGTTTTCACCTTAATTCCGATTTGTATTTTTTATACCGTCTGGTTTCTAAACAGATTTTTTCAAAAGCGCATTTTTATTTTTTATATTTTGTCTCTGCTGCTTTTTCTGACTAATCTGTCGGTTTCTATTCCCTATTTCGGATTTATTCCCCATCGAAGACTGCTTCAACAAATAGAAACCCTAAGCTATAATTTCGGAGAGAAAGATTTAATTCTGGTTGATCAGCAGGCTACTGGCGACGGCTGGTCGATGCTGGCCGGACCGCTACAGTTTATTTTTAACAAACAGGCCGCTTATTTCCTTAACCCGAACGATTTGGCTAGAATAGATAAAAGCCGGTTTAGCGGAATCTATTTCATTATTCCCGACAACAATCTGGGAATGTATCAGCAAAGCGGGTTGCTTTCCCAAATGATTCCGATGAAGGATTATCAGATTAATAATCAAGTTTTAGAATCCGAAAATGGCAGTGTAAGTTTGCCCATTTCCAAAACACTGACGGTTTTCGGGAAAATTTATAAACTGGAGAATTAATATGCATTTGGATTTTTCCCGGGAAATTAAAATAACGGAAACGGAAAAAAAGCTTTATGTCAAGCTACGAGTGGCTTTATATATTTTAGCCGTAATTACTTATGGCTGGTTGGGATTTTCCATTCTTTTTCCGACCGCCTATTTCACTTTTTCGTTTCCCAATCCCGATTCTACCAAAAACACCATTATTAATCCGCGGGAAGAAAACGGAAATATTATCCAGAAAGGAAATGTGGAGACGGGAAAAAAATATAAGTTCGACGCCGCTTTGATTGGCAATTATACCAAAGCTGTCGTCAGTTTTGATTTGAACAATAAATCAGCGTCGGTTGAAAAAGGGACGGTAACGTTGCGCAAATCTTACCAAGACTTTTTCTATCCGGAAGGTGAACCGCTAGATTATGCCGACCGCTATGTGAATACCAACATAAAAATCAGCGGAACGCTGGGTTCCTATGGCGAAGCCGTTTATATTCTGGCCGACGGCAAAAGCTATCCGATAAACAGCACTCGGACCTTTGTGGCTCAAGGCTACTCATGGGATGATGTAAAACCGATTGATGCCGATACGCTGGCCAATTATGAGAAGCAAAGTCTGTTTACTTTGCAAAGTCCGCATCCTAACGACACGCTGCTTCTAGATGATCAGGGGCGTTGGTATTTAATTAAAGATGAAAAAAAGTATCCGATTTCCAATGTTAAATCCTTAGATCGCAGTCCGATTGCAGTTTCGACAGCCAGTTTGACAACTGAAGAATCCTGCCAACTAACCAAGCAAACACTAACTAAAAGAACTTATGTCTGTGAAATTCCGCTGGAAAAATTCCAGGATCTTTTAGGAATGGATTATGAATTTTCTTTTGAGTTAGGCAACACCGCTAAAATCGATAATTTAAACATTGCTTTTCGGAGAGAAACCAGCTGGGCCAACTTCCGCTTAAAAATAAGTGAAACTCTGACTAGAATTAAAAACAACTATGGCTATGCTCAATAAATTAAAGCCGAGCGAAAAATTTCTAAAGATAACTTACAAATTATTGTATGACCTGCTTTTGATCTTAGGCGCGTTTTTTATTGCATCTATGCTGGCTGATGGACTGCTGCCGGGACTGATTTCCGACCTTGTTGGACTCTGGAAAATTGCCGTGGCGATTCTTTTTAATATTGCTTTAATTGTTTTGATTGGCCGAATTTTGAATGTCAAAATAGCGGAAAAATTGAATAAAAAAATAGCCTGGCCGCTATTCATTGTTCTGGGGTTGTTGGTTATTAACAGCGTGGTAAAACTGAAAAACTTTTTAATCCTGATTATTCTTATCGCGGCTGCAGCTGCGGTTTATTATTTTTACCAATTATTTTCCGACGACGATTAGGATTTCAAAAATTCCAAAGTTTCTTTGGCGCACTTCTCCCAGGAGAAGTTTTTTATTTGCTCAATTCCTTTGGCAATCAAATCTTCGCGCAAATTTTTGTCGGTTAAAACCAGTTGAATTTTTCGGGCTAAATCTTCGGCGTCTTCGCCCTTAAAGTAAAGACAAGCATTTCCGCCGACTTCTGGCAGGCTGGAATTGTCGGCTGAAATCACAGGAACTTTAGCCACCATCGCTTCCAGAAGAGTTATGCCGAAACCGTCGTATAAAGACGGATAAACATAAACACCAGCTCCGCGATACAAGTGGCCCAAATCGTCAAATTTGAGCTTCCCGGGCATTACAATAGCCTCACTGCAAGGGCTTTGTAGGGCCAAATTTTGCGTTTCTTGGGCTAGCCAGGCTTTCCCGCCGGCCAATACCAGCTTAAGGTTATCGAAGCTCAGCTCCGATTTTTTAAGTTTTTCAAAGGCGCGGATAAGCACTGCCAGATTTTTACGCGGTTGGATGCCTCCGACATACAAAATGTAGGCTTTAGGCTTTAGGTTGTAGCTTTTTAGTGTGTTATTTATTTCTATGTCGGAGTAATTTTTTTGGAAAACTGCCGGATCAAAGCCGTGATA
>JAPLXF010000066.1 GCA_026396205.1 Candidatus Moraniibacteriota bacterium
TTTTCAGAGGCAATAAGTTCCATGCCTTCTTGTTGTCTTTTAATTTCTCCCTGCAACGCTTTCCAAATTTTTGGATCTTGTTTTTTGATGTTGTTTGCCATTTTTGTCCGCGAATTATATGAGCGGGAACAAAAATGAGCATCCCGTGCCAATTCGCAGTTAAATATTTAATTAAACCGTATCTAAGCCGCAGGCGTTTCCGTGGATAAAATTTTACATTACTGCAAATCTTATCCGGAATTGGCACTGGGATTCATAGCTATCTTTAGTAAATAAAAAGGGTCTTAGATTCCCCCTTAACGCTTCTTTATTTTAATAGATTTATACGGGGGAGTCAAAAAGAAAAAAAGCCCCGGATTTCACACCGCGACTTTTATAAACTCTTAACTTTGCACTTTTAACTTTTAATTTTTATCCCCGCTCCCATAGTTGAACAAACTGTAATGCTAGAAATAAATTTGCCTTTCAGCCCGGCGGGTTTGGACTTTTCAAAATGCTCTATAAAAGCTTTGATATTTTCCGCCAGTTTAGTTTCCTCAAAAGAAATTTTGCCGACTACGGTATGTACATTGCCCGAATCGTCATTTTTATAAGCCAACTTGCCTTTCTTGAGCGCTTCTACGGTTTCTTTAATTTTGGTGGTTACTGTTTCGGTTTTCGGATTTGGCATTAAGCCTTTGGGTCCTAAAATTTTGGCCACCTTGGCCAGCTTCGGCATCATTTCCGGCGTGGCTACCAAAACATCAAAATTAATTTTCTTGGCGAATTTTTCAATCATTTCCTCCCCGCCGACCAAATCGGCTCCGGCTTTTTTGGCTTCATCCTGGGCCGTGGAAGTTATGACGGCGATTTTTTTGGATTTACCGGTTCCATTCGGGAGCACTACCGTTCCGCGCACTTGCTGCTCGCCCTTTTTCGGATCAATATTGGTTTTGATATGCACTTCGATTGATTCGTCAAACTTGGCTATTTTATTGGCTTGGATTAATTGGACAGCTTCTTCAATGGAATAGGTTTTATTCTGATCAACTTTTTCGGACATCGCCCGATATTTTTTTCCGTGTTGCATATATTTTCGCGGTGCAAACGATTTTTAGTCTCCCGCAAATTAAAAAATTATTATTCTATGGTAATCCCCATGCTTCTGGCCGTTCCGGCAACAATTTTTTCCGCCGCTTCTACATCATTGGCATTCAAATCCGCCATTTTCTTCTCGGCAATTTCCCTAAGCTGGGCTTTGGTTATTTTTCCGACCTTATCCTTTAGGGGATTTCCCGCTCCTTTTTGAACTTTAGCCGCTTTTCGCAGTAAATCAGAGGCTGGCGGAGTCTTTAGGACAAAAGTAAAACTTCTATCTTCAAAAATAGTTATTTCCGCCGGAATAATATCACCCATCTTATCTTTGGTCGCTTCGTTGAATTTGACGCAAAATTCCTGGATATTCAAACCGTGTTGTCCCAAAGCCGGACCGACCGGCGGCGCCGGATTAGCCTTGCCGGCTTCAATTTGTAATTTAACCATTGTTTTAATTTTCTTCGCCATAATTGTCTTCGAGCTTTAGCGAGAAGCTACAATTATGAGCGTCCCGTAAAAATTCGATGATTTAACTTTATATTATTGCTATTTTAAGCCGAAGGCGAATCCGCAAGCAAATTATTCTATAACATAGAAGCTTGTTTGGAATTTTTACTGGGATGTCATAGCCATCAACTATATTTTGTTAATTTGGAGAAAGTCCAGTTCCACCGGCGTCTCTCTCCCAAATATAGAAATTAGTACTTTGACTTTGCCCTTGGATTCATCCACGCTGTCAACTTTGCCATCAAAATCTTTGAAAGGTCCGTCCACAATTTTTACCGCATCGCCAAATTTAACGTCAATTTTATATTTTGGTTCGTCCATGCCCATTTTCTTTTTCAGCATTTCAATCTCCGCAGGATCAACTGGCGTCGGCGTAATTCCTAAACCGATAAATCCGGTAACATTCGGCGTATTGCGCACCACATACCAGGAAGCATCCGTCACAATCATTTCTACCAGCACATAGCCAGGATAAATCCTTTCTTCGATTACGGTTCTTTTTCCGGCTTTTATTTTAATCTTTTTTTCCGTCGGCACCATCACATCAAAAATCAGATCTTGCATATCCATAGATTCAATTCTTTGCCGGAGGTTCCTGGCTACATTGTCTTCATAACCTGAATAGGTATGGATAACATACCAAGCCCGTCCATGATGTTGTGTTTGTTTCGCCATATTCTAATTTTTATCCTAATTATATCCGAATTTTATCCGAATATTCGTGCTTGATTCGGATTTAATTCGAATTATAATTCGTATCATTTAATAATAAATGTTTTCAAAATGTAGGAAAATAGATAGTCAAGTATCCCCAGAAAAACTGCTACCGCAATGCTGATACCGATTACCGTGGCGGTGTAATTGATAATTTGTTTTTTGTTCGGCCAATTGACTTTCAAAAGTTCTTGCTTGGCTTCCTTCAAAAAATTTATAAGTTTATTCATTGTATTTTTTGGGTTTTTTAAAAAGCCTTTCGGGGCTTTTTCTTGGTTTAATTCTATAGTATACTGTATTTTCTGTCAAATGTGGACAAATTCAGCTTTATTGTATATAATAAACTTCAGTTTAAGAATATCGGGCCGATAGCTCAGCTGGTAGAGCATCTGTTTTGCATACAGAAGGTCTGGGGTTCGAATCCCCATCGGTCCACCGCATAAAATAAATTTTATAAAATTTTCATTTTATGCGATACTTGAAACACAGGCAGGGAGCGTTCATCCCGCACTAAAAATTCAAGAAATATTTGGGCGCGTAGCTCAGTTGGTTAGAGCGCGTCACTGATAATGACGAGGTCGGAGGTTCGAATCCTCCCGCGCCCACAGAATAAAACACTACTTGAATTTTAGTGCGGGACAAGCTGATAATGACGAGGCTTGCCCCGCACCGAACTCTGTTCTGGTGCTGGGGTCGGAGATTCCCTGCCTGCCGGCAGGCAGGGAATCTTCCATTGCCCACTAATAAAACAGCTTACATAAAAAAGCTGTTTTTATTTTAAATTATTCACCGCTTCTTTGAATTGGTTGCCCCGGTCAAATTCGTTCTGAAACATTCCAAAACTGGTCGCGCCGGGTGAAAGCAGCACCACATCTCCGCTTGAAGCTTCATTGCTGGCAATTTCTACCGCCTTAGTCATAGATTCCACTACCCGGAAATCCTCATTTTCCCGGCCAGTTATTTTCCTAATCTTTTCAATTAATTTTTCCGTGGCTGAACCTTTGAGAAAAATGATGCCCTTGGCTTTCTGATTAATGGTTTCTGCCAGCCCTGTTATATCCAACTTTTTATCTGTTCCCCCGCCAATTAGAATCAGCGGTTCGGCAAAAGATCGGATTCCAAAAATAGCGCTTTCCGGAGTGGTCGCTGCCGTATCGTTGTAATATTTAACGCCGTTTATTTCTCTGATAAATTCCAGCCGGTGCTGGAGGCCTTTGAATTCTCTTAAAGCTTTGGCAATAATTTTTAGTTCGATTCCCATGGCGCAAGCGGCGCCGACGGCCGCCATCACATTTTCTAAATTATGTCCGCCGCGAAGCTTAACATCGCTGGCCTCTATTATTTTTTTCTCATCCACTCCGTCGTTCCAGTAGGCAGCGTCGTTTACTAAATAGACGGCTTTGCTGTTTTCGATTTTCTGCCTGGAAAATCTGATAATTTTCGATTTTATTTCCGGTTCAAATTTATTTAAAACTTTGTCATCCCAATTAATAACGCAAAAATCTTCCGGCTTTTGGCTGGAAAAAATAAATTTTTTGTCCTTGATATAGCTTTCCATTCCGGAATAATAATTCAGGTGGTCCGGATAAATATTGGTCAGCACTGCGCCTTGCGGGCTTATTCCGTAGCGCCCCAAAGCTGAAAGCCGCCAGCTGGAAAGTTCGAATACCACCCAACTGTCTTTTTTTATTTCTTTTAATTTATCCATCACTGAAACCTGGCCGATGCCGGCTTTGACCGGATTTTTTCCGGCGGCCTTTAAAATTTCATAGATCAGCGTGGAGGTGGTTGTTTTCCCCTTAGTTCCGGTAATGCCGATAATCGGATTTTTGCAAAATTTGAAAAAAAGGCTGGCATCCACTTCTACTGGAATATTTTTTTTGAGCGCCAATTCAATATATTTGTTATTCCAAGCCACGCCGGGTGTTTTGACAACTAGATCGGTATGCGTAAAATCCTCGCTCCGGTGCTGGCCCAAAACATATTCAATGCCTCTTAAGTCTTTCAGCGCCAGCAGCGAAGGCGCCAGCTCTTCCTTGGATTTCATGTCCGTCACCACCAATCTGGCTCCCAAAGCATGAAAAAAACGAACGGTGCCGATACCGCCGCTATTGAGGCCAAGCCCCATAACCGTTACCTTCTTACCTTTGAAATCTTCCGGTTTCATTTTAAGATTTTATTATTTCACCGTTTTTGGTTTGATTCAGAATACCATCTTGAAGCGCTATTTGTCCATTGATAACAACCGCCTTTATTCCTTGGCTGTATTGGTAGGGATTTTCTACCGTGGCCAAGTCCTGAATATTTTCCGGATCAATTACCGTGATGTCGGCAAAATATCCTTCTTTGAGCTTCCCGCGCCTCTTAATGCCGAATTTTTCCGCCGGCATTTGGGTCATTTTTTTTACGGCTTCTTCCCAGCTTAAAATTTTCTTTTCTTTTACATAATAGGAAAGCACCTTGGAAAAAGTTCCGAAACACCGCGGATGGACCATCTCGCCGGTATCTTTATGGTTGAGATTGTAACCGGATCCATTGGTGGAAATTATGGCCAGCGGATGCCGGACGGCTTTTTCAATATTTTCTTCGTTCAATATTTCTACGGAAGTAATCACCCGGCCTTCAGAAGCTACTAAAATGTCAATGATTGCTTCTTCAACGGATTTTTCCTGCGAAACAGCAATTTCCGTTATTCTTTTCCGGCCCAGCGTCCGATTGAGGTTGGAAATTGCAATATCGATTTTGGAATAATCAAAATCTGATTGTTTCATTTCTTCGATCACTTTCATTTTTATCAAAGGGTTGCGTAGCCGTCCCAGCATCATTTTCTTGCCGCCGTCGGAAACCCAGCGCGGTAAAAGCGTATAGAGAACTGAACCAATATTGGTGTAGGGGAAAATATCAAAAGAAATGTCCAGCTCTTTGTTATTGGCTTCGTTTATAAGTTTCAGCGCTTCGTCCATCAGCTTCCAGTATTTTTCTCCGACTGCTTTTAAATGGGAGATATGGATTTTTACGCCGGAAGCTTCGGCTATTTTTATAATCTCCTTCACTGAATTAACTAAATCTTTGCCTTCATCCCGCATATGAGAAACGTAAACACCGCCATATTCTTTGACCATTTTGGCCAGACTTACTAATTCATCAAAAGTAGCCGAGCGGGCGTGGACATAAACCAAACCGGTAGAAAGACCCAGCCCGCCTTCTTTGAGGGCTTTTTTCAACCGGCCTTCAATAAATTCCAATTCCTCTTTTTTCAGTTCGCGCATTTTATCTTTAAGCAGGCCTCGGCGCAGCGTTCCGTGTCCGACCAACGTTCCGAAATTAACCGCCAGTTTTTTTCTTTCCAGAGTTTTAAGAAATTCATCCATCGTCAGCCAATTGAAATTAATCCGGTTGAGATCCATCCATTTTTGGATGGACTCCATAGTTTTGGCGTCAGTTAGGGGCGCCAAAGAAGAGCCGCAATTGCCGCCGATGATTGTCGTTATGCCTTGATATAAAAGGCTTTCCAAATTGGGATTTAAAAATATCTGCCAAAAAGCGTCGCTGTGGTTGTTGACATCCACAAAGCCCGGGCAAATATATTTGCCCGTGGCATCTATTTCAATCTCGCCTTTTTCATTCTGCAATTTTCCAATTTTAGAAATCTTTTCTTCATCAATTCCTACATCCGCCAAAAACATCGGTTTCCCCGTGCCATCAATAACTGTGCCATTTTTGATTAGAATATCAAACATAAAAAAATTCAAAATGCAAAGTTCAAAAATCAAAACTACAATTCAAAATTAAAAATTAATTAATTGTAAATTGTTTAGAAATTAAAAATTAGAAATTAAAAATTGAATACTTCTGATTTTGCGATTCAGAAAAAGCTTTTATTTACTAATGAACTGCGACATCTCTACCAGTCTATTGGCGTATCCCCATTCATTGTCATACCAGCCGACAACTTTGGCCAGATTGCCATTGGCCATGGTTAAAGATAAATCGACAATCGCTGAATGCGAATCGCCTTTAAAATCCATAGAAACCAATTGCTCATCCGTAACGGCTAAAATTCCCTGCATACTATTCTTAGAGGCTTCTATAAAGGCTTCGTTTATTTCTTCGGCGCTGGCTTCTTTTTTAAGCGTGCAGATGAAATCCACGATGGAAACTACCGGCGTTGGAACACGCAGAGATATGCCGTCTAATTTTCCTTCCAAATGTTTCAAAACTTTACCGACCGTTTTAGCTGCACCGGTAGTGGTTGGAATTATATTTAACGCTGCTGCTCTGGCCCGCCTTAAATCTTTATGCGGCAGATCCAAAACTCTTTGGTCATTGGTATAGGAATGCGTGGTCGTCATAAAGCCTTTTTCCACGCCGAATTTGTCGTCCAGAACTTTTATCATCGGCGCCAGGCAGTTGGTGGTGCAGGAAGCGTTGGAAATAATCGCTTCGCCTTTGTATTCTTTTTCATTGACGCCCAGAAGATAAACCGGCATATCGTCCTTGGCGGGCGCTGAAATTACCACTTTTTTGGCGCCGGCAGCAATATGCGCCTGATTTTTTTCCGTATTCTCAAAAACGCCCGTACATTCCAAAACTACATCCACACCTAAATCTCCCCATGGTAATTTTGTTGGATCCGCTTCGCTCAAATATTTTATCTTTTTCCCGTCAATTGTTATTTCCGACGTAGCTTCGTCAATGGAAACTTCTTTGCCATATCGGCCATAAGAAGAATCATATTTTAATAAATGCGCCGCGGTTTTAAGGTCCGTTAAATCATTGATAGCGACGACTTCCAAACCTTTCTCCATGGCGATTTTCAGCGCCGGCCGTCCAATGCGGCCAAAACCATTGATAGCTAACTTCATAAGTTTATGTTTTCATCGGAGCTCAACTCCGATTTTTTATTATTATTTATTCCAAAAGTAATTTTTCCATTTCTTTCTTTTTCCTCATTTCTTCTGCATTTATTTTAGCATACTTTTTATATTCTTCTAAGTCCTTAAATTGGCCTAAAATAATTTCTTTGTTGCACAATACTCTGTTTCTTTTGCCGATATAATCAGGAAAACTGCACCATTTATAATCCGATGCTTTAGCAATTTTATGTATTTCACTGTTAAGATTCACATAAGCCGAAAGGTATAACAGATATTCATTGGAATTTATATGTATAGACTTATATCTGCCTTGAAATAATGCACCCGATCGCTCATTTTTTTGATTAAAATAATTGGTATATCCCGTACTTAATTTGTGCATGAATTTTTCTATTCCATTGTCGGTGAGTTGTTGCAAAATAAAATGGTAGTGATTTGGATTAAGACAATAACAAACAACATTAACCAATTTTTCAGGCTCATCGGAGCTCAACTCCGATTCGGAGTTGAGCTCCGATGCTCTTAATCTTTCTTCTCTAGTTAAATTATTGTTAAATTCTTTTATGTCTTTAAGAAATCTGAAATAATAATTTCCGTCCAAAAATATCTCGCGCTTATCTACGCCGCGATTATAAATATGGTAATATTCTCCGTTGGCAAGCTCAGTTTTACGCACTTATTTTATTTATTCTCCAATTGTTTCCAGAAACCTTTTTAATCCTAAATTCAGCCTTTTCCAAAGCCGTATTTTTGGCAATATTTTTGAGTCCAAACTCCAAATTTTCCAGATTTATATCTTCCGTATGATCAGTATGAGTAATCATTCCAATTTCAATATCTACGCTTTTAACTTTAATTATCCCTTTGTTAAGGGCAATTTTTTTTAACGTTTCAATTATTTCTTTGGCTAGTAAAAAATCGTGCATGCCAATTTTGTCTGCGAGCGTAGTGAGCAGGAACAAAATTGAGCATCCCGCACCAATTCGCAGTATAAACTTCTTGTTAAATTAAACTTAAGCCGCAGGCGACAACGCACACAAAACTATAAACTATAACCAGCCTTTGTTGGAATTTGGTGCTGGGATACTATAATTATAACCTAAATATCATTTACTTCAAAAAGGCGTTTTCTTCAAAATATCCGTCTTGATTTTGTTCGTATTCCCATGTTTTAATAGACCAAAAAAATAAGAATTTATTGTTTCCGGCGCAGGATTTTCTCTTATTCTTTTTATCATTCTTTTCTTTGTTTTTGTTCGCAAAACTCTATGATCAGAAAAGTTTACCCAACCGAGAAAATCTACTCCGGAATTAAGCGTTTTTATATAAACTTTATCCGGATGCAATTCCAACTTTAATTCGTCTTTTAAGAATTTACTAATTATTTCAATTTGTTTTTCCAGCCAAGTTCTATCTTTGGAAAAAATTACGAAATCATCGGCATAACGGATATAATATTTGACTTTTAATTTATGCTTTACGAACTGGTCAAATTTATTCATATAGATATTCACGAAAAGCTGGGAGGTTAAGTTGCCTAAAGGCAAGCCAATACTGTTAATATCCTTCTCATTTCTAAGGAGAGGGTGGGGTAAGGTAAAACTTTCTATAACATTTTCCAAAAGCCAAACAATATTTTCATCTGAAATATACTCTTTCAAAATACTAACTAGAACTTTGTGATCTATATTAGCGAAAAATTTTCTAATGTCGCATTTAAGAATCCAGCAGGTTTTAGTATTGTTTTTGCTGACAATATGGGCAAATTGGCGAAATCTATTAATGGCTTTGTGCGTGCCTTTGTTGTTCCGGCAGGAATACGAATCGGCAATGAAAATTCTGTCAAAAAATGGGTAAAGTTTCCGGTAAATGGCGTGATGCAACAATCTGTCCCGGACTGTCGCTTTATGAATATCTCTGGGTTTCGGATCATTGATTTTAAAGGCTTGATACCCGCCGTGTTTGTAGGTATGATTTAAAAGTTCGCTGTGAAGCAAAAATATGTTATCCATCAGACGCATAGAAAATTCCTGAACATCTTTTTTGAGTAATTTTAAAAGAGAAAGAAGCTTATCAATTTTGGTTAGTTTTACATCGTGATTTTCCCAAAACCGAACGCTACGGATTAGGCAGAAGAATTGATACTCTTTTTCTGGAAGTTTTGGAATTGAGTTTTACCGCTTCATATCTGCCGCCTGAACCTAAAATAATTCTTCTTGGCAAAGCTATATCGCGGCTAGATATTCTCAAATTCTTTGCGCAAATTGCTTGGGAAAACAAATTAATCCACACTGAAAGATACGCCAATCTTTCGCAAAGACTGGAAGAAATCGGCCGAATGCTTGGAGGCTGGAGAAAGGGACTACAAAAGAAAACTCTCACCCGATAATGGATGAGAGAAAAAAGCAAGTTTCGGAACAACAATCCGATGGCGATCCTCGGCACTCCAGACATTGTCGTTCTCGAACCTGTTGACATTGACCTTGAGCTTGTCATCGGAGTTGAAGTTCACGTTGGCAACGAAGAAATGTGCGACAAGCCATCTGCGCCACCATCCATTGAATACTCTCTGGATTGAATCTTATGCGGAACCTAAAAGTTCTCCAGCCTATCGCACCAACTGGCTATTTTTTATTTTGAAAAAACGCATCCACTCTTCCGCAAGACATATCCAGCGAAATTCTCAAATGCAGTTTTCAGCAACTTTGATTTGAAGCCGTAGCCGCAAATTATTCCGAGCTGCTTTATTATTATACAAAAAAATCCCCTGGATTCAAAGTATCAAAGAATCCAAGGGATTAAGGTTTAAAGAACAAAGGGGAAAGGGTTAAGCCAGTTGCGGAACAACAAGCCGACGGCGAACCTCGGCACTCCAGACAATGTCGTTCTCGAACCTGTTGACATTGACCTCGAGCTTGTCACCGGAGTAGAAGTGCACGTAGGCAACGAAGAAATTATCATCTGCGTCCTTCGTTTCATCCTTTTTAAATAAAAAGAATGTCGCATAGCCATCAGTTCTGAGCCATTTGCTGTGTTTTTTTACAAACTTTTTGATCTGTGATTGCTTTAGGCAAAGTTTTTTTCGCTCTGTTGAAAACGAATTAAACATTTGCCGAAAGGTCGCATCCTCTGACATTTCAAAAACCTGAACGGGAGTTTTGCCTGTAGCTGATGCTTTTTTATCAAGGCCCCAATTTTTGAAATCAGAATCAATGTAAGCAAAAACATCTTTTGCGTCTGCCAGCGTTTCTGTCCCGTCACATTCATCAATAATGATGGTTTCGCTGCCGGAAATGAGTTTGAGAAATTTGTTCTCAGTTTTTTTCACTCCCTCGACAATGATGCGAGCAATTTTTTCCAGCGTTTTACTTCCGTCAGGAGTTGCTAAGCGATAGATATTTTCCATTGATCCGCCGAATTTTTTTACAAGCTCAACGAGATTGGAAATAAACGCCATAAAAACTCCCATACCCGATACGATTGCCTCTACATCTTTCTTGCTTCTCGTGCTCATTTTATCTCTCCTCTTATTTTGGCTTGTCCCTCGCTTCGACCCAATGCCGAAGTCCCAGACTTGCCGGTTTAAAAGTACAATATATTAGCATACACCCAAAAGTGTATTTTGTCAAACGCAAAAGTCAGTTTTTGGCTTAAATAAAGGTTTATATAGAAAAAATCAGTGCACTGCGCAGGAAATACATGGGTCATACGCCCGAATAAAGGCCCGTAATTTTTTTTCTTTGATTTTATCGTCCAAATTCATAATGCTGGGAATATAAGCTTTGATGTCATCTTCCAGATTGGCTAAAAATTGGGCAGTGGGCGTGATGATGTTTACATTTTTTATATAGCCTTTGCCGTCAACTTCCACATGATAATATAAAGTGCCCCGCGGAGCTTCGACAGCCGCGACACCAATTCCTTCTTTGATTTCATATTTTTTGCTCAACGCTTGGTTTAAATCCGAGTGCAAAAGTTCTTTGGTGATTTTTACCGACTCTTCGATGCAATGAATGACTTCCACCATCTGGAAAAGAATATTGTGGAAAGGATTATAGTCCGGAAATTTATAATTCAGGCTTTCCAGATATTTGTGGGCCTCCATATTCAATTTGCCCCGGTTGATATTCACCCGCGCAATGGCGCCGACCATATAGCTTTGGCCGTTATGTTCCAGAGTTTTTATCACTTGATTTTGTTTTTGGATTTCCTGGAAATTGGTTTCAAATTTTTCCACCGGCAAGATTGTGCTTTTGGAAGAAACAATATCGCAATCATAGACGGCATAGGTTCCGCTTTTGGCCAGGCAGACATATTCCGTTTCCCGGGAAAATTCGGGAATCTTTATTTTCCGGAAAAATTCTCCCAGTTCCAAGGCGATTTTTAAAACTTCGTCGCTTTTTTCCACAAGATTTTTTAGTTCTTCCGGCTTCGGCACTTTTTTGAATCCACCGACTTCGTTGGTCAAAGGATGGACGACCCGCCCGCCGATTATTCTGACGATATCCATTCCAAATTCCCGGATCTTAATGGCTTTTCTGGTTTCTTCTGGATATTCTTTAACCAGCTGAATATCATTGTCCATATCCAAAAAATCGGCCAGTGACAGGAAAAACAAATGCAAGGCGTGGGAATGGATAATCTGCCCGAATTCCATGAGCGTCCGCAATTTTTCGGTTTCCGGAGTAATTTTGACGCCAAAAGCGTTTTCTACCGCTTTGACTGCCGTCAGATTATGCACCACCGGGCAAATGCCGCAAATCCGCTGCGCCACTACCGGCATATCGGTATAATATCTGCCAATCAAAACGCCTTCAATCAAGCGTATGCCTTCCTGAATCTCCAACTTGGCCGACTTGACATCGCCTTGTAAAACACTGGCCATAAATCCGGCGTGTCCTTCCATTTTCGCGATATGATTGATACGAATATTCATACAAATTAAATCCGAATTATTCACGAATTATTTTTTATTTAGAATCCTTTTTGGCTTTAAAGTTGTTTCAGAAAAATTCACTATTATTCCGAGTTCTCTATTTGAAGCTTTTAGGTATCTTTTCATCTGAACATAATCTTTTGTGGTAATTTCTTTTTTACATTTTATATCCAGAACTATTTTGTCATCTATCAGAAAATCAAGTATATTTCCGGTTAGTTTTATTCCTTCAAACTCTATGGGTATCTCGATCTCTCTTTTATAATTTATTTTTTCTTTTTTTAATATTACTTCGAATGCATCGCAATATTGCTTATGATTACAAAATCTCCCTAATTTATTATGAATATCAAATAAAATTCCATTTATTTTATAAGAAAACTCTTTATATAAAATTTCTACCATAAAAATTCGTATTTAATTCAGATGTAATTCGGATTCAAATTCGTATATTTGGATTTAATTCGGATATAATTTGGATTCCCATTCGGATATGTCATCTCGGAGACCGTATATCTCCGAAACATTTTCAAGCTCCTCATCTGTCATCATATTTTTGAGCGCAGCGCGCATGGCTTTGACATTGCCTTTCGGTCGCAGTCCCCGGCAGCCTTGGCACATCATCCGCGAAGTCGGACAGACGGCATCACAGCCGCCCAAAATCATCGGCCCGAAACAGGGTTTTTTATCCAAAAGCAAACAGCGGTTTCCGCGCGCTTTGCATTCTACACAAACCGGCTGGTCAGGTATTACCGGTATTTTACCCTCAAGTAGTTCCGGCATATATTTTAAAAATTCTTCGGCATTGATAGGACAGCCGGGAAAAGTAAAATCCACTTTGACGAAATTATCCACTTCTTTGATTTCCGTATTTTTGATTCCCTGGACATATTTATAGACATGCTTGATGGTGTTCATACCTTCCTGATAATTTTTGATTTCCGGAATGCCGCCCATGGCCGCGCAATTTCCCAAAACCGCTAAAATCTTACTTCTTTCCCTCAGTTTTTTTAAAGTTTCAATATTTTCATCCGTCATCGGATTGCCCTCTACAATTCCAATGTCAATTTTTTCGCCTTTATCTTCTTCATCTTCCAGAAGCCGGAAATCTACCATTTCAATTTGCGAAACGAAATCCAAAAAACATTCGCCCAAGTCCAAAAGCGCGAACTGGCAGCCTTCGCAGGAAGTCAAGGAAACTATGGCTATCTTGGGCTTTTTCTTAAAAAAATCTTTAAAATGCTCCAGCATTTATTTTTTATTTATGGCAACCAGTGTTTTTTGGTTGTATTTTATAATATTTTTTAGTTTTTCTTTATTTAAAATTTCTATGGCAGTATTCCAATGAATGGAAACCCAATCGCCTTTTTTTATTTCCGGCAATATGTTCCGATTCCAGCTGATTATTTTTTTCTCCGCTTTCCCCAGTATTATTTTTTTTGAAAATTGCAGCGGCTGCCGGATTACTTCTATTTTATTGGGAAAAATATTGTTAATTTTTCCCCAGCTGATCCGGCAAAAATCCAATCCTTTTTTAGTTTCCTGAAACCTTCCGGTTACCGAACCGATAGCCAAAACGTGAAAATTATGCAAAGAAATGGCTTTCTTGGGCAGTTTTTTAATTCTGGCCTCCGGCACTTTTCCTAGTGGCAAAAATTCTTTGGCCATCATTTTTTTGAAATCGGAAACTTTCACTTTATCCAATAGCGGATTTCCCAGCCAATAGGCTTCTACAACTTTTTGATTCAGCGAATCGGTAATTTTATTGGAGCGCGCGATTAATTGATAGTAGGGATAAGCACCTTTAAACTCTTTGAGTATTTTTTTAATTCTGCCTTTTAATTTTTTTTCTCCGTTTAAAAAGCGATTGATTATTTTTTTCCGTTCTTTATCTTTCGGGCCGCAGAGCCCCAATTTGCAAGGCACATAGCCATATCTGATTGCCAGTTTAACTCCGGACATAGGCCAATTTTAATTTCTTAATAATCTCCAGACCAAAAGCCACGGCTACTGCCAAAATTACCAAAGCTAGAGCAATATATTCTTTCATGGCTACCGGTTTTAAAAAGGCCATTGATAAAAGCGTGGTTACAGGCGAGCCCAGCATCAAAATTATGGCCGCTTCGGAAACTTTAATTTGCTTTAGCCCGGCATACCAACTGGAAACATAGCCCAAAAGTAGAACGCCGGTAAAAAATATCCAGGCCAGCTGATGAGAATTTATTTTAGCTATCGGTGTTATTTGATGGGTGAATAATAGGAATATCAAAATAAAAATTGAGCCAAAAAACATCCGCGCCCACATAACAGTTTTAGCCGGGAGTTCTGCCAGAGCGTATTTGGAAATCACATTTTCTAACGCCCAAAAAAGCGTGGCGATAAAAATCAAAAAAGTTCCCCAGCCTAAGCGGATGTCGGAAAAATTCAAAAGCAGGATATTGGACAGCATCAAAATCATCCCGGCCAAAAGCAAATTTTTCGTAATTTTTTCTTTCAAATATACGGCCGCTAAGATAAAAATCCAAATAAACATGGTTTTTTGGATAAAAGAAGCTTCTGCCGCTGTCGTCAGCGACAAGCCTTTAAAAAACAAAAGAAACGGCACGCTGCCGCCAATCAGGCCGATGGATAAAAGCAGCAGCCATTGTTTTTTCTTGATAATTTTAAAAGATTTAAAATTCCAGGCGCCAAAAATAATGGCGGTCAAAAATAAGGCTACCAAAGAATTTTTGAGGAAAGTAAAAATATAGGGATTAGCTATAGCCACCGCAAATTTATTCATAAAAATTGAGAATCCGGAAATAAAAGCCGTGAATAATACTAAAAAATATCCTTTATTTTTCATTTTTGCTTGCTAAATAATTTTTTAATTTCTAAGGCCTGTTTTGAGGTAATTTTATCAATGATAAAATTATTCTGGGTTAAAACCCAATCTCCCTTTTTCACTTTTATTAAAGCGCCTACTGATTGCCTTCCCTTTTCTGAATTAACTGTAATGGAACCATTTTTAACCGAGAGTACTTTTTTAGGAATAGTCAGGCACATGCCAATTTTGTCCGCGAAGTATGAGCGGGAACAAAATTGAGCATCCCGCACCAATTCGCAGTATAAAATTTTTATTAAATTAACCTTAAGCCGCAGGCGACAACGCACACAAAACCAAAAATTATATGAAAACTTTATTGGAATTTGGTGCTGGGATAGCTACTTCTTTACGCTTTGCCGTCGCTTCCAAAAAACTTTATTTTTCTCTTGACTGTTTCTTTGACAGCTTCCCGGGCCGAACCCAAAAGTTTCCGGATATCAAAGCCAACATTGCCTTGATTTTTTACTGAATTTATAAGGTTATTGATGAAAGCCATGCGAATAGCTGTATCTACATTAAAGCAAGTCACGCCGCGATTAATAACTTCCTTAACTTTTCCATTTTCCCAGTCTGAAGCGCCATGGAGAATGAGCGGTATATTGCAAATTTTATTTATTTTTTCCAGCCTTTCCAAATCCGGGGTTTCGCGCTCTTTGAAAAAGTCGTGGGCATTGCCAATAGCTATGGCCAATGAATCCACTTTGGTTTCCTGTATAAAATTGCCAGCTTGTTCAGGGTCGGTCATATAATCTTCCCATTTTATCTGGCCGGCTTCAAATTCTCCCAAATAAGGGACACTGCCCAGTTCCGCTTGAACATTTATTTCTTTTCCGTGGCAAAATTCCACGATTTTTTTCGTCATACTAAGATTGTCGGTATATTTCTTGCGCGAACCGTCATACATAACTGACTTAAATCCGATTTCCACCGCCCTTTCAATTATTTCAAAACTATGGCCGTGATCCAGATGAATGCCCACTGGAATTTCCGGCGCATAAAATTCCGCGTCATTTTTAACTAAATTAAAAATGCCCCGCCCGCCGGCATATTCCATAGTTTTTTCCGTGATTTGGACGATGACCGGCGAACGCATTTCTTTAGCGGCTTCAATGATAGCGCGGGTGGTTTCCAGATTGACAGTATTGAAAGCGCCGACGGCATAACCGCCTTCTTTGGCTTTGGCTAAAATTTCTTTGACACTAACAATCATTTTTTTATTATCTATTAACGAGCTAACGTGTTCACGAGTTAAATTTTAACCCGTTAACTTTTTAACTCGTTAACTGATTAATAATTGTTTATTATCTCTGCTATTTTCAAAAATTCATAGGGTGTAAGGCTTTCCCGCCCGACCAGCGCGCCGTCCATTCCCGGCTCTACGCAAACTTGTTCAACTGTCCGCGCATTGACACTGCCGCCGTAAAGAATGGCTACTTTTTCGGCGCTGGGCCGGCCGAACATTCCTACTAATATTTTTCGGATCAGCACCTTGGCTTCCATAATATCATTGGCAGGCGGCACCTCATCGGTGCCAACCGCCCAAATCGGCTCATAAGCAATCACAATTTTTTCCATCTTGGTCCGGCTGACTCCAAACAGGCATTCTTTAACTTGATCGGTAATTACTTGAAGCGTTGCCTGATTTTCTTTTTCCGTTTGGCTTTCTCCCACGCAGATAATCGGCTTCAAGCCCACTTTCAGCGCCGCCATTACTTTAAGATTTATCTCTTCGTTTTTTTCCAGAAAATAGCGCCGCCTTTCGCTGTGGCCTAAAATCACGTAATCGCAGCCTGCATTTTTTACCATTGCCGGCGAAATTTCTCCGGTATAAGAACCTTTCATTTCCGCAAACATATTCTGCGCTCCGACAGCCAGTTTTTTACCTGCCCAATTTTTAAAAGCTTCTAAATAAACAAAAGGCGGGCAAAGCACGATTTCAATATTATCCAGTTCTTTATTTGCGCTTTCTTTGTCAAAAAATTCAAAATACTTCTCGCGTTCTAGCGGAGATAAAAGGTTCATTTTTAAATTGCCAACAACTAATCTTTTCATATTTTATAATTTTCAATTATCAATTACCAATTTTCAATCAATGATCAATTTATCAATTTTGAAAATTCAATCATTGAAAATTTATTGAAAATTGAAAATTGTAAATTGTAAATTTTATATAGATATTGTCAAAAATAACACAATCAGCCCCGATAACATAGTCCCCGTTAGTAATAGCGGCAATGACTTTTTAAGCGGCACGCCGAAGACGAAAGCCGCTAAAGCGCCGGTCATTCCGCCTAAAAACGGAATTGGAATGGCCGCCAGAATAAATATAGCCCAAGCGCCGTATTTCTGCATCTTTTGTTCCGTCCGTTTCCGGGTATGTTCGAACAGCCAGTCAAAAAACTTTTTAAAAAATCCGATATGCTTGGAAAGGAATTGGGCAATCGGATCCAGCAGCAGAACAATAATAACCATGGTAAAAAAAGTGCCCAGAACCGACCATAGCCAAGCGGAAAAAGCTGACAAGCCGTAAACTTTATAGGCCAAGGGCAGGGCCGCCCGCAGTTCCGTGACCGGAATCATGGAAATAATAAAAGTGGCCAGCCATTTGGGAAAACCGATAAACCAACTAAAAATTATTGCATTCAAATATTTTTTTAGGCTCTAGACCATCATAAGCTATGGTAAAATAGCGATATGGTGCTCAAGAAAGCCAAATTAAGTAATTACAAAATTAAAAAAATTATTAACTGTTTTTGTTTGGATCTAACCGCGACTCAGACCAGCAAACTTTTAAAACAACTCAATCGCAAGACAATCAATGAATATTATATCACATTCCGATGCGCTATCGCTCTTAATCAGCATGATGAGTTTGAAAAGTTTGTCGGTATGGTAGAATTAGATGAGAGCTATTTCGGAGCCAGAAGAATACGGGGATTCCATGGCAAACTGAAACGCGGCAGAGGAACTTACAAGCAACCGGTATTCGGGATATTTGAAAGAAATGGCCGAGTGTATACCGAAATCGTGCCTGACTGCAAAAAACGCACTCTGCAGCCGGTTATACTGGGAAAAGTGAGCAAAGACACAGTTATTTATTCTGATGGCTGGCGCGGATACAATGGTTTGGTTTCAGTGGGTTACGACAAACATTACCGGGTCAATCACGGAGAAAACGAATTTGCAAAGAACAAACATATTCATATTAACGGCATTGAATCTTTCTGGTCTTTTACTAAACGCAGACTGGGAAAATTCAATGGCGTTAAAAAATATTTCTATTTGCATTTGAAAGAGTGCGAATGGAGATGGAAAAGAAATGAAATGGAATTGCAGAAAAGTTTGGTAAAAATTCTTAATAAATTTAATTAGTCTGCTGGTCTAGAGCCTTTTTTTATTAACGAGTTAACGTGTTCACGAGTTAAATTTTAACCCGTTAACTTTTTAACTCGTTAACTAATTAATATTTCTAAGATATTCGGCTGCGATTTCCGGCTGGATGGTAGAGATTTCAATGCCGGTGGAAAGTTCGAAGCCCGCCCAAGTGGCCGTGTGCGGCAAAATTTCAATGTGCCAATGGTAATGCAGATAATCCTTGCCGTCGCAGGGAGCGGTGTGGATATAGAAATTGTAAGCCGGATCTTTAAGCGCCTTGAAAATCCGATTGAGCGATTCCTGCAGCGCTTCGCCACAGGCTAATTTTTCTTCGCTGTTCGTTCTTTCAAAATAGGGCTTGTGTTTTTTGGGAACCACCCAAACTTCAAAGGCAGCGCGCGAAGCAAACGGGCAGAAAGCCACAAATTCTTCGTTTTCAAAAACTACTCTTTTCTGGTCTTCGCACTCCCATTCATTCATCGTGCAATAAACGCATTCTTTGGTGGAGCGGTAATAAGTTTCTGCACCTTCCAGCTCGCCTTTAATATACGGCGAAACTACTGGAATAGCCATCAGCTGGGAATGCGGATGTTTTATGGATGCGCCGGCTTCCTTGCCGTGGTTATGAAAAATTTCAATGTAGTTGACGCTTTTGCGGTTCATCAAATCGATGTAGCGTTCCTGATAAGCATCCAATACTTCCGCTACTTCCATCGGATTCATAAGGGCCATTTGTTTAATGTGGTCGCGCGTGACAATCACTTCATGATAGCCGATGCCGTCCATCGCGAAATAGGGACCTTCCTCAAAATGTTTCGGCGTCCGGCTTCTGGCAAAAGCCGGAAATTTATTGGGGAAAACTCGCAGGCTCCAATCACCCTCCTGATCTTGGTACATGAGCACGTCTTTTTCCTGCCCGGTTTCTTCCGGATGGCAAAAAACGCAGGCTTTGCCGAAATCATCTTCCTCTATTGCCCTTTCGCTAGCCGCAAAATCTTCCGGCCGCCGGGCACGCCCGGTGGCAATTACCACCCAGTCGCCGGTTACCAGATCTTGCCGCAGTTCTGATATTTTTGATTGTTTTTTTGTCTTCTCCTTTTCCATTTTTATTTCCGCTTTTTTTATTTCTCTTTTTTACCCAGTCAAATACGATTTGAGCCTGTTTTTTAAAAACATTTTACCGTAATATCTTTTTAAATACTTTTCTCTGTGAGTTGCATCTTGTTGGCTAAGACAGGTTTCGTAATAAATCAGTTTTAATGGCTTTCTGTCTTTTGTGGAATTAACCAGTCCTTTGTTATGTTGCTCAAATCGTAATTTTAAATTTTTCGTATAACCTGTATAGAGTTTCCCGTCTTTTTTAGATTTCAACACATAAACATAATGAAACATTGATTGTGAAAAATTTAAAATTATTTGACGGGGTGAATCTTATATTTGCCAGTCATCAACCGCCATTTAGTTTTAAATAAATCTATAAGCACTTGGGTAAAGCCGTTTTTACCGGTCAGGCTGACGGTTGAACCTTCTTCATTCAGCCAGCGAACCGGCATTTGTTTGATTTTAAAACCTAATTTTTTAGCCAGAATAATAAGCTCAAAGTCAAATCCGAAACGATCCACCAACATTCTTTTGGCTACCGCTTCTGCCGCTTTCCCGGAAATCATTTTGAATCCGCATTGCGTGTCCGGAAAACTCCAAAGCCCCAAAACAATCCGAATCAGCCAGTTGCCCATGTCGCCCATAATCTCGCGGTATTTCGGCTGGTGGATTTGGACATAAGCGCCTTCAATGTCGCGCGAACCGATAACCACATCAAAGCCGCCTTCCAGTTCCGGCAGGAAAGAATTGATATGGGTGATGGAAGTTGAGCCGTCGGCATCCAAAAAAACCCGCACTTCGCCTTGGGCTTCCAAGAGTCCTTGGCGCACTACATAGCCCTTGCCGTGATTTTCGGGATTATTTATGACTTTTAAATTTTTTATTCTGTCTTTATATTTTTTGGCAATTTCCGCCGTATTGTCCGGCGAACCGTCCACCACCACTAAAACTTCATAGGAAAAATCTTTGGAATCCAGATATTCTTTGATTTCCATGAGATTTTTTCCAATCCGCTCGCCTTCTTTATAAGAAGGGATGATAACCGAAAGATATGGTTTTTCGTCCATT
This sequence comes from Candidatus Moraniibacteriota bacterium, assembly GCA_026396205.1. Lineage (GTDB taxonomy): Bacteria > Patescibacteriota > Minisyncoccia > Moranbacterales > UBA2206 > JAPLXF01. The sequence goes on from JAPLXF010000066.1 coordinate 20,519, forward strand.
GGGTTCGACTTATCCTATTATTTCGCTGATCTTATTATAACACCTGATTTGCAAAATCCCAAATCTACCTTTTGCTACATGTTCCGTGTTCCATGTTATGTGCTATGGGCATCCAGCCATGACTGCAGGATAATCCGCGCCGCCTCCTGATTATCAAATCTTTTAATGTTTTTGATGCCTGTTTCTTTGATATTATCCTGCGCCATTTTGGTCGTGAACATTTCATTCTGGTATTCCACTGGCAGGCCTAATTTATCCTTAAGCATTTCGCCGAATTTTTTCTTTTCATCTGCCTGATTGTTATATTCGGTTACGCCTAGAATTATTTTATTTATTTCTTTTTCCCGGATAATTTCCGCCAGTTCAGCCAGTAATTTATCGTTATTTTCTAAAGTTTTATAAGCCGAAGCAATTTTAGTCTCCAAATCAGCCACGGCTAAACCAATTTTGGCTTCTCCAAAATCTATACCCAATATATGGCTTATTTCAGCCGAATTTTGAGGGTCTATTGACATTGGGTTAATTTTATGATAGGATTGGAAGTTAGTATTTAAATCCAACGAGATTTATTTTTTAAAAACAAAATAAGGAGGAACGATCATGAATAAAAATGTCTGGTATTTGGTTTTATTGGTAACAATAATAACAATGGTTTCTTTTCTTTATTGTCCCTATTTTAAACCTGCCCCGCTGACTGAAAAAGAAATAAGTGAATTTAAGCAGTGGTATAGGGAAAATGCTCGGATACATTATAGCAATGGTAAGATGGAAGTAGAATTACCTATTTTCAAAATACCTCAAAAGAAACCGGTATTTGAATTTCTTGAAATTTTAATTTACAGCAAGACGGACAACTTCCAATCGCATTCACGAAGTTTTGACTTTCGAACTTACTTCAGTTTTAGCGATTGGATCCGCACCTGGTACGAAAAGAGACTGAAAAATAAACTCAATTCAACCGCAACCGGAAAATAAAACCGCCTAAAAATAGGCATAACTATCCTACGATTTATCAACTAAGCCTTGGTTTTTAGCAAAGATCAAGGCTTTTTTATTTTCAAAAAAACTTAATCCAAATTTTACTTACTACCTTATAAGGTTATGAGGTTATAAGGTTATAAGGTAGCGTCAGTTTTCACTTCCATTATATATGCATTATGTATGGTTGAATTATTTTTTTCCATAATTTGTAAGCCAGCTATAAAATTGTTAAGACTTCCACTCCTTTTTCAGTTATTAAAACCGTATTTTCATAATGGGCGGAGAGTTTTCCGTCTTTGGTTTTGAAAACCCAGCCGTCGCTGCCTAAAACTGTTTCAGATGTTCCCTCGTTAATCATCGGCTCCAGCGCCAAGGTCATGCCGGCAATCAGACGGATATCGGAGTATTTGCGGTTGTAATAATTGGGCACCGATGGATCTTCATGCAGCTGCCGGCCGACGCCGTGGCCGACCAGATTACGCACCACCGAAAAACCATTGGCTTCCGCGTATTTTTGGACAACCCTGGAATAATCGCTTAACATTTTGCCGACGGCTAAATTCTGAATGCCTTCCCAAAAAGATTGCTCGGTAACTTCAATCAGTTTTTGGGCTGCCGAAGAAATTTTTCCCACACTGAAAGCGCGGGCCATATCAGTATGTAAACCTTGGTATTTCATGCCGATATCAACGCTTACGATATCACCTTCGTGGATAATCTTATTCTCTTTCGGAATGCCGTGCACAACTTCCTCGTTGATGGAAATGCAAACCGTCGCTGGAAAAGGTTTCCCTATTCCGTTTTTATAGCCTTTGAACGCCGGCGTTCCTCCAAATGCAAGAACAAGCTCTTCAGCGAGCTTGTCCAAAGACAATGTGTCTGTGTTCGGAACAATGTGTTCGGCGATTTTATCCATAATTTCCGTCAGCCGTTTTCCGCCTTCCCGCATCGCCCTTATTTCTTTTTCCGTTTTAATCGTAATCATTTTTTATGTTCCGTGTTCCATGTTATGTGTAATGTGATTTTGTATATCTGCGAACACTTTTTCAATCGGCTGTTCGCCGTTTATTTCCAAAACCAGGTCTTGCTTTTTGTAATATTCAATCACCGGCAAGGTTTCTTCTTTAAAAACTTCTAGTCTCTTTTTGACTCCTTCCGGCGTATCATCAGCGCGCTGGGAAATTTGTCCGCCGCATTTCGGACAGAGATCTTTTTCCCTTTTTACATCTAATCCCATAATGAAAGTATTATGGCAGCTTTGGCAGATCCAGCGCTTGGAAATCCTTTCTACCGCCTCGGCATCGGAAATATTCACGAAAATAACTTTGTCAATTTTTCTGCCAGTTTCCAAAAGCGCTTCTTCCAAATTCTTAATCTGATCTTTCATCCGCGGAGCGCCGTCAACAATCGTTCCTTGTTCTCGGGAAAGCAACGCCAGCTTCAGCTTGAATACCTTTTCAAAAATTTCATTGGGAACCAGCGTTCTTTTAACATTCAATATTTCATAGATTTCCTTACCCAAAGGCGTTTTTAATTTGGCCGCTTCCCGCAGCGTCTTTCCGACATCAATATGCTCTAAATTGTATTTTTGGGCCAAGAGTTCGGCTTGCGTGCCCTTGCCAGAACCTTGAGGACCCAAAATTATAATATTCATGAAACATGGAACACGGAACACGGAACAAATTTTATTTTTTCATTCCCATGTTCTATGCTATGTGCTATGTGTTATGTGAGTTAGAAGCCTTCATAATCTCTCATCACCAACTGTCCTTCAATCTGTTTGACTGTTTCAATTACCACGGAAACTACGATGAGCAGGGCGGTGCCCCCAATGCTGACCGAACGCATATTGAAAGCGCCTTGAATTATAAAAGGCAAAAGGGCAATCAGCCCGAGAAAAATCGCTCCGGAGAGAGTAACCCGATTGATGATGTGGTAAAGATATTCGGCCGTATTTCCCCCCGGACGAATTCCCGGAATGTAACCGCCTTGTTTTTGCAAACTTTCGGAAATCTTTTTCGGATCAAAAACCACGGCCGTGTAAAAATAAGTAAAGGCCACTACCAAAATGAAATACAGCCCGCCGTAAAACCATTGGTTCTGGAAAAGATTGCCGATGGCTTTAGCCAGATTGGCGACGGTCTGATTGGAAGCGTTGCCTAAAAAATTAGCAATCATTCCCGGAAAAAGCATCAAAGAAAGAGCGAAAATGATGGGAATGACTCCGGCTTGATTGACTCTTAACGGCAGATGCGAGGTTGAACCTCCATAAGTTCGATTGCCGCGAATGCGCTTGGCGTAGGAAACCGGAATATTTCTTTGCCCCTCGGTCATGGCTACCACGAAAGCAATCGCGCCGATAATAACCGCTAGTAGAATCAAATAAGTGAAAAGTTGCGAGGAATCCCATGTGGAAATAAATTGGGAAATGTCTTTGGGCAATCTGGAAACAATGCCGGCAAAGATAATCAGCGACACGCCATTACCCATATTTTTCTCGGTAATCAGTTCGCCCAGCCACATCAAAAAAATCGTTCCGGCTACCGCTACGATAATGATGGAAACCAGATTGAAAGGGCTGACATCCATAATTATGCCCTGCTTTTTAAAAATAGTTATCATGCCGAAAGTTTGCAATGCCGCCATCGGTACGGACAGCCAGCGTGTCCATTGGTTGAATTTTTGCCGCCCGGCTTCACCTTCTTCTTTGTAAATCTGTTCCAGTTTGGGAACAATCATTGTCAAAAGTTGCATAATAATCGAAGCGGTGATGTAAGGCCCGACTCCCAGCATGGCAATGGAAATGCTGGAAAGGCCGCCGCCGGAAAAAAGATTCAGCATTCCGAAAAATTGGTTGTTTTGGAAAAAATTTTTAAGTTGTAGCTGGTCCACTCCCGGGATAGGAATATTGGCAATCAACCGAAAAACCACTAAAAGCGCCAGAATAAAAAATATTTTATTCCGCAACTCCTTGACTTTAAAAATTTGGGTGATTTTTTCGTACATTATTACTTCTTCTCTTTTTTCTCTATTTTTTTGCTGGATTTTCCGAAAGATTTCTTGGCTGATTGGCTCATTAAAATGTCCTGGCTGAAAGTAAATTTTTTCTGGGTTTCTCCCCGGCCGATTATTTTTACTTTGGGCGCTTTTATTTTATCAATAATTCCGACTTTCATCAAAGATTCCAAAGTAATCGTTTCTCCGTCTTTCATTTTTTTCTCAATTAAAGAAAATTGAATGGCTACCGGCTTGATCTGGCGCGACGTAAAACCGCGCTTTTTTTTCATATGGTCAATCAGCGTCGAACGACCGCCTTCAAAAAGCGGATCAATATGCGCTCCGGTCCGCGCTTTCTGGCCTTTATTTCCGCGGCCGGAATAAGTGCCCTTGCGGCCGCCCCGGCCGATGGTCTTGCGTTTCTTTTTGGCGTTAACTTTTAAAGTATTGATTTGCATAATTATTTTTTCAGATTATTTTCCGGTTTTCCGTTTTCCATTCTGGCTTTGCGAGAATGAGAAAAATTTAACTGCCGCAGGGCTTCAATAGTCGCCCGCGCCACTGCCAGTTTATTGGATGATCCAAGTGATTTGGAAACTACATCTTTGATTCCGGCCAAATCTACCACGGCCCGCACGGCGCCGCCGGCAATAATTCCTTTGCCGGGAACTGCCGGCTTGAGAATTATCCGGGCGCTTCCATATTTCACTTTGATTTCGTGCTTGATAGTCTGGCCTTTCAGCTGGACATTCAGGAGTTTTTTCTTAGCCTGGTTAAAAGCTTTGTTAATGGCTTCAGAAACATCCGTACCCTTGGCTACGCCTACTCCAACTTTGCCTTTACGATTTCCAATAACCAGCGTCGCCCGAAAGCGAAAGCGCCGTCCGCCTTTGACGACCCGCGCTACTCTCGCCAAATCCAAAAGATTCTGATCGTATTCAGGTTTTTCTCTTTTTTCTCTAAATTTTTTATCTCGTGCCATATCCTAATTTTTATCCTAATTATATCCGAATTAGATTCGAATTTAATTCGGATGTAATTCGTGTCTTAATTCGCATCAGAATTTAAGTCCGCCTTCACGCGCTCCTTCGGCTAGCGCTTTTATTTTGCCATGATATTTATATCCCGATCGGTCAAAAACAACCGCGCTGATTTTCTTATCCATGCATTTTTTAGCTATCGTTTTCCCCAACCCATTGGCTCCGGCAATATTATTTTTAGCTTTTATATCTTTAAGTCTGGCCGACACAATGGTTGTTTTTTTATTATCATCAATTACTTGGACATAAATTCCCTTGAGACTTCGAAATACTGAAAGCCGGGGAAGTTTTCCGGTTCCGGAAATTTTCGCCCGAATCCGGAGTTTGCGATGCATTCTTAATTTATTGCGACTTAATTTCATATAATTGCAGATTTTTACTTAGTAGTTGTAGCCGCCGCTTTCTTTCCGGCTTTGCGGCGCACATATTCTCCGACATAGCGGAAGCCTTTGCCCTTGTACGGTTCAGCTTGTTTAAAATCCCGGATATCTGCCGTAAACTGGCCAACTTGCTGTTTATCAATTCCGGAAATGACCAAAAATCCTTCCGCATCAATTTTGGCTTCGATGCCTTCCGGAATGTCTATTACTACCGGATGGGAAAAGCCCAGTGCCATATTTATTTTTTTGCCCTGAACGGCCATGCGGAAACCAACGCCCTGAAGTTCCAGTTTCTTGGCATAGCCTTCCGTAACTCCGGTTACCATATTTTGAACCAGCGAGCGGGTAAGCCCCCAAAGCGCCGAAGCTTCTTGGGAATTTCCCACTGATTTTACCGAAACTTCCTGGCCGTTAATTTCAACTTTGGCTTCCGGATGAACGGAAAGATTCAAGGTTCCCTTGGGACCTTTGACTGAAATTTCCTGGCCTTGGATTTTTACTTCCACTCCGGCCGGAATTATTATTATTTTTTTACCAATCCTTGACATATCCTAATTTTTATCCTAATTATATCCGAATTAGATTCGACTTTAATTTGTATGTAATTCGCATCTTAATTCGCATGCTACCAGACTTCGCAAATTATTTCTCCGCCCAATCCTGCTTTTCTGGCTTCGGCTCCGGTCATTACTCCTTTGGAAGTGGAAATAATGGAAATACCGTATTTATTTTTAACATTTTTTATTTTATCGTGCTGAACATAAATTCTTTGTCCCTCATGGCTTATTCTTTTAATGTCGGTAATAACCGGATTTTTTTCTGTCCGGGAAATTTGATAGTAGCGCAGGACTATGTGAATCTGTTCGCGATTTTCCACCCTTTCTTTTTCCACCGATTCGATAAATTTTTCCTGTTCCAAAATTTTAGCCACCGCCAGTTTGAGTTTGGAAGCGGGAAAAACCAGCTCGGGTTTGCCGGCGCGTTGGGCGTTTTTTGTTCTTGTAATCATGTCGGAGATTGGATCAATCATATCCTAATTTTTATCCTAATTATATCCGAATATTATCCGAATATTCGCGTTTAATTCGGATGTAATTCGTATCTTAATTCGTATCTACCAGCTAGCCTTCCTTATTCCCGGCAATTGGCCGGTAATCGCCAATTCCCGAAAACAAATCCGGCAAATGTCGAACTGGCGCATATAGCCATGCTTGCGGCCGCAACGCCAACAACGGCGCACTATCCGCGTGGAAAATTTCGGTTTTTTTCTAGCTCTAGCTTCTACAGATTTCTTTGCCATTTTTGTCTACGAGCGGAGCGAGTAGCTACAAAAATGAGCATCCCGCACCAACTTATTGTTTAATCTTTAAATTTTTTATTACCTTAAGCCGCAGGCGAATCCGCGGGGATAATTTTCCATTTTTGAAAAACTATCCTCGAAGTTTGGTGCGGGAGGCCATTAATCTTTAGCGATAGGAAACTTGAGCGCCCGAAAAAGCGCCAGCCCTTTTTCATGATTCCGGGCATTGGTTACAACCGTCACTTGAAATCCGAAAATATTTTTGACATTTTCCGGGGAAATTTCCGGAAAGACCAAATGTTCTTTGATGCCGATATTGAGATTGCCGCTTCCGTCAACTGAAGATTTTTTAAATCCTTGAAAATCGCGAATCCGGGGAACGGCTGAAATAATCAATCGGTCCAGAAATTCCCACATGCGCTTTCCTCGCAGTGTTACTTTCATTCCGATTTCCAGTCCTTGGCGAATTTTAAATCCGGCAATCGATTGTCTGGCCTGAGTCATCAGCGGTTTTTGGCCGGTGATAGCAATAATTCCTTCGGTTATTTCTTTTAGCATATTGCCATCTTTAATAAATTTTCCAATACCCGCATTGACTACTACTTTTTCAATCCGGGGCACCTGAAAAGCATTGGAAAATCCCAGTTCTTTTTTAAGATGGGGAATGGCTTCTTTATTATATTGTTCCTTGACTGAATTCATAATTTTAAATTTCCGATTGGCATTTTTTACAAAATCTCGATTTTATATCCCCGGAAAATTTATATCCGAAACGGGTAGCTTTGCCGCATTTAGGACAAACCAGCATCAAATTGGAAACATTGATTTTCGCCGGTATTTCCACGCGCTGACCTTTTTCTCCTTCCTTCCGCGGTTTGACATGTTTTTTAATCAAATTCAAACCTTCCACAATAACTTTGTTTTTTTCCGGAAACACTTTCAAAACTTTTCCGGTTTTCCCCCGATCTTTTCCGGCTATGGATTTAACTTTATCGCCTTTTTTAATCTTCATAATTTTGCCATTTTTGTCTGCGAGCGGAGCAAGTAGCTACAAAAATGAGCATCCCGCACCAATTCGCTATTTAAACTTTCAATTTTTACTTAACTTGAGCCGCAGGCGAATCCGCGAGAGCAGTTTTCCATTTTTGAAAAACTATTCTCGGAATTCGGTGCGGGATAATTACCAATTTTTTATACAACTTCTGGAGCTAAGGAAATTATTTTACTGTATCCGCGATCCCGAATTTCTCTGGCAATCGGACCGAAAATACGGGTGCCTTTGGGATCCTTGCCTTCCAAAATCACCGCTGCGTTTTCATCAAAACGGACATAGGAACCGTCGCGCCGACGGATTTCTTTTCTCTGGCGGACAATTACAGCCCGGACTTTATCGCCCTTTTTAACCAATCCGCGCGGTTCGGCAACTTTCACCGAAGCTACCACAATATCGCCGATTTCCGCATAGCGCCTTCGTGTTCCGCCGAGCACTTTAAAACACTCGATGATTTTGGCACCGGAATTGTCAGCTACTTTCAATTTTGTTTCTGCTTGTATCATATCCTAATTTTTATCCGAATTATATCCGAATTTAATTCGAATAAACAACTTTATATCTCTTATCCTTGCTTATCGGACGGCAGGGAACTATGGTTACCACATCTCCAACCTTGAATCGATTTTCCGGATCGTGGGCCTTATAATGTTTGTTCGATTTAAACTTCTTGTGGTATTTCGGATGAGTTTTAAAACTCATCACGGAAACCACTACCGTTTTATCCATTTTATCACTGACGACTGTTCCCTTTTTCAGAATAGTTATTTTTTTCTTTTTTTCTGACATAAATTTAATTTTTGCCTTCTTTAATTAAGGTGATAATGCGGGCAATATCCCTTTTGGAATTGCGAATTTCGCGGTGATTTTTTACTTGCTTGCCTGCCACTTCAAAACGCAGTTTGCGAACCGCCTCCTGCTTTTCTGCCAGTAGTTTCTTTAATTCTTCAATATTTTTTTCCCGGATTTCCTTGATGCGCATATTAAAATTCTATCAATGTTATTTAATAATAAATTTGGTTTTCACATTCAATTTATGGGAGGCTAGTTTCATCGCTTCTTTGGCGGCCGATTCTTTCACGCCGTCCATTTCAAAAAGAACTCTTCCTGGCCTTACTACCGCTACAAAATGGTCCACTGAACCCTTGCCCTTGCCCATTGGAGTTTCATCGCCTTTTTTGGTCATCGGCTTGTCGGGAAAAATGCGAATCCAGATTTTGCCTCCGCGCTGGATATAGCGAGTCATGGCGCGCCGCGCCGCTTCAATTTGCCGGGCAGAAACCAAATTGCTTTCCACCGCTTTAAGCCCAAAACTGCCGAAACTAAGTTCGCTTCCGCGCGAAGCCAAGCCGCGGATTTTTCCTCCGCGATGATGTTTTCGATGTTTAACTTTCTTGGGCATTAACATATCCTAATTTTTATCCTAATTATATCCGAATTAAATTCGAATCCAATTTGGATATAATTCGTATCTTAATTCGTATCTTTTTTAAATACTTCCCCTTTATACAGCCAGACTTTTACGCCGATTGTCCCGTAGGTAGTGAAGGCGGTGGCTCTGGCAAAATCGATATTGGCTCGGAGAGTGTGCAACGGGAGCGTGCCCTTGGCCGTCCATTCGGTTCGCGACATTTCCGCTCCGTTCAATCGGCCGGAAACCATAATTTTCACGCCCTTGACGATATTATTTTTGGAAACCTGGTCAATCATCGATTTAAGCGCCCGGCGAAAGGGAATTCTTTTTTCCAGCTGTTCGGCAATATTCTGCGCCACCAGAAAGGCATTTTCTTCAAAATTTTTAACTTCCTGAACTTCCACCTTCAGACTGGTTTTTTTATTTTTAAAATAATTACTTTTAATAAAATGCTGGAGTTCTTCGATGCCGCTGCCGCCGCGCCCGATTAAAACTCCGGGACGGGCCGTGCGGACAATAATCTTGATCATAGCGGCTGAACGCTCAATCTCCACATCGGCGATGGCTGCGTTTTTCCATTTCTGTATTATTTTTGTCCGAATCAAAACATCCTTCCGGAGATTTTCCCGATAGTCTTTCTTGCCCAACCACTTGGACCGCCAAGTGTTGGTAATTCCGATTCTGAGTCCGACTGGATTTATTTTATGTCCCATATATCCTAATTATTATCCGAATTACATTCGAATTATATTCTAATTCGAGTTTAATTCGGATTTAATTCGTATCCTAATTCGTATCTCACATTGATTTCCTCCGGAAAATTCTATTAGTCCACTTGCCCTGGAAGGTTTCTTTTTTAACTTTCTCAATTTCTTTTGTATCTTCCACTTTAGCTGTGGATTCTTTTCTTTCATCTGTTTTTTTGGCTGCTTCTTTTTCCCTTTTGCTTTTCTCTTCCATTCTGGCTTTGCGTTCCTGCTCCAATTGTTCTTTGGTCTTCCGACCCTTGCCTTCAATCCTTTCATCGACAATCAGTTCGATATTAGAGGTGCGTTTTCTGATCATGGCCGCCCTGCCGTAAGCTCTCGGCATCCAACGCTTGATTGTGGGCCCTCCGCCGACTGTAATACTGGAAACAAACATATTGTCCCGATCAATTCCGAAATTATTTTCCGCATTGCTGATGGCCGAGAGGAGCAATTTTTTTATTGATTCGCAGCCGCCCTTGACTCGGGCATCCAGCTGAACCAGCGCGTCATCCACATCCAGGCCCCTGATAAGTTCGGCTACCAAGCCCATTTTTCTGGGAGCAATGCGTAAATTATTTAATTTGGCTGAAACTTTCATGTTTTTATAATTTTTTTAGCTTACTTGGCCACTGTTGCTTCTGGCGCCTTGGCCGTTTGCGAAGCTTCCAATTCTTTCTGCTTGGCTACTAATTCTATTTCTTTCTGCATCCGGCCGCCATGGCGGACAAATTTGCGAGTCGGAGAAAATTCACCCAGTCGATGGCCGACTGTTTCTTCGGTAATATAAACATTGACAAAATCTTTGCCGTTATGAACGCCGAAAGTAAATCCGACCATTTCCGGAGAAATAACCGAAGCCCGGGACCAAGTCTTAATGACAGACTTATCGCCGGCTTTCCGATTTTGGATTTTCTTGATTAATCTCTGATCCACATAGGGACCCTTTTTTAAACTTCGCGTCATAATATTATTTTACCGATTCGAAACTACGAATGTTATGTGAATCTACGAATTTATTATTATTTATTCGTATGTGCCTTTTTGTTAAGGCTTTTTGCATACTATTTTCTTTTCTCTCTGCGTTTTACAATAAATTTATTGCTGTATCTTTGTTTTTTTCTGGTTTTCTTGCCCAGCGCCGGTTTGCCCCAAGGAGTTTTCGGATGTTTGAGGCCGATGCCCTGCCGTCCTTCGCCTCCGCCATGCGGGTGATCAACTGGATTCATAGCCGAACCTCTGACTCCCGGACGAATTCCCAGCCAGCGGCTTTTTCCGGCTTTGCCAATGCGGATTGCACTGTGCTCAAAATTGCTGACTTGCCCAATGGTAGCATAACATTCATTGCTGACTATTCTGATCTCTCCGGAACTTAATTTCACCTGCGCGTTGCCATCTTCACCTACAGCCGTCAATATGGCTCCGGAACCGGCACTGCGAACCGCTTGTCCGCCGCGTCCGGGAAAAATTTCCAGATTGGAAATAATGGTGCCGATGGGAATATTTTTAACTTTCAAACGATTGCCTGATTTAATCGGCGCATTTTCCGCGCAAATAATTTCCTGGCCCGTTTTCATATCGCTCGAAGCCAGAATGTAGCGTTTTTCCCCGTCCCGGTAATTTACCAGAGCGATAAAAGCGCTGCGGTTGGGATCTTTTTCAATAGCTGTAATTCTACCCGGAATGCCGAATTTGTCCATGCGGAAATCAATAATCCGGTAGCGTTGCTTGTGGCCGCCGCCCTGATGGCGCACGGAAATTTTGCCCTGCGAACGGCCGGCTTGGCTGCTTTTTTTCGCCAAGAGAGATTTTTCCGGAGACTTATTTGTAATCAATTCTGATTTTACTATCGACATTCCACGCCGTCCGGCTGTATTTTTTTTATAAATTTTTATTGCCATAATTACGCTTTCTTAAATATCTCAATGGAATCGCCGGCTTTCAAAGTAACAATCGCTTTTTTAAATCCGGAGACCCAGCCCGGAGTCCGGCCGTATTGCCGGAGTTTTTTCGGAATTCTGACAGTGTGGACCTTAAGTACCGTAACTTTATAAAGTTCTTCCACCGCTTTTTTAATTTCCCGCTTGGCTGCTCCGCCGGCTACTTTAAAAACATATTTGTTCAGCGCCGCCAGAGTGGTGGAAGCTTCCGTCACTACAGGCTTAATCAAAATCCGGCTGGCCAGCAGGCTGCTTCCTAAAACTTCCTCAACTTTTTCTTTTTTTTCTTCAACCATATTATTTCTTCCCGTATTTATTTTCCAAATATTGGACTGATTCTTTGCTCATAATGATATTTTTGTGATTGAGCATATCTAAAACATTCAATTGACTGGTTAAAATATTCTTGGCTTGGGCTATATTTCTGGCGGCGCGCGCTGAATCTTTTTCCGAATCGGCCAAGGTGATTAAAGCGCTGCCTTTAATTTTTAAATTCTTGACAGCGGTAGCTACTTTTTTGGTTTTTATTTCTGGAAGCTTCCATGTGTCCACTATCTTCAATTCTCCGTCCCGGAATTTTCCGCTTAAAACTGCCAGAATAGCTTTTATATTCATTTTTTTAGGAATATCTTTTTTGAAATTGCGGTCATTAGTGGGGCCGAAAGCGATTCCGCCTTTGCGCCAAATTGGTGACCGGACGGATCCAACCCGGGCGCGGCCGGTGCCTTTCTGCTTCCAAGGTTTGATGCCGGAACCAGCCCGTTCGCCGCGAGTTTTGGTATGCGCCAAAACTTGCCTTTGGTTGGAACGGATTGATTCGAATACCTGATGGACCAGCGCGTCATTTTCCGCAATTTCGAAAACTGCTTTGGATAACTCCAGCTCTTCCACTTTTTTTCCCTGTAAATTGTAAACTGCTATTTTAGCCATTATTTTTGATAAATTTCTATAATCGAACCGGGTATGCCTGGCACCGGGCCTTTCAAGCCTAAAACTTGCTTTTCTTTATCAATAAAAACTATCTGGATGTTCCGGCTGGTCGCTCTTTTTCCGCCCATTCGGCCCGCCATTCTCTTGCCTTTCAAAACATGTTCGGGAAATCCGGAACCGATCGAACCGGGTTTTCTCATATCATGCTTTCTTCCGTGGGAACTGGGCGCTCCCGCAAATCCATGGCGTTTGACTACACCCTGAAAGCCCTTGGCTTTGGAAGTGCCGCTGACTTGGACGATATCGCCGATGGCAAAATTTTCAACTTTCACTTCATCGCCGGATTTCAATTCCGTATTTTCCACTCTGAATTCTTTTTTAACTTTCCGGTTTTTGGTTTTTTCCATTTCCACCTGAACGGCTGAATAGCCATCGCGTTCTTTATTGCGAACGAGCGCTACTTTTCCACTGCAAACCGCCAGCGTCATATTCTGCGCTACGCCGGTTTCGTTATAAAGGGTGGTCATGCCCATCTTTTTCCCTAAAATAAACTTGCTCATATAAATGGCTACGAAATACTAATCTTTTACCAATATACGAATTCGTAATTTGTATATTCGTATTCAATTCGTAATTCGTAGAGTATAACAAAAAAACCGGCCTCAAAAGCCAGCTTCCTTTCTGCGCAGAATCATCTTTTGCAGCCTGGCTAGTTGAGTATCCCGCTCAGCGGGACTTTAACTAGTATGCGAATTTGAATCCGAATTATTCCCGAATTTCATCCAAATTAAATTAGCTAAATTCGGATAATAATTTGGATATAATTCGTATTCCAATTCGAATCTACATTTTAATCTCCACATCCACTCCGGCCGGCAGGTCCAAATTGGTCAGATTATCAATGGTCTTGGGTGTCGGATTCCAAATATCAATCAAGCGCTTGTGCATCCGCATTTCGTACTGGTCGCGCGCATCTTTATGGACAAATGTTGAACGATTGACAGTGAATTTGCGAATCTCCGTCGGCAAGGGAACCGGACCGGTAATACTGGCGCCGGATCGCTGCGCTGTTTCCACAATCTGCTTGGCCGACTGGTCAATGATTTTGTGGTCATACGCCTTAATCTTAATCCGAATCCTCGATTTTACTTCCTCTTCTTGTTCTTGCTTCTTAACCATTTTTAAATATAGTTTTTCGAATGTGCTCTAAAGAACACTCCGCCTACTATCTGCTATTATTTATAAATTTACCCAGCACTAACTTTTACAATTTTTAAAACACGCCACTAATAACTTCTCCGAAAAAAATAATATTATACAACTTATTAAAATTACAAAAGTTAGTGCTGGGTTTACTCTATTGCCCAGCCCTTTAAAAAAGAGCTGGTCTAAGAATAAATTTGATTTATTTGGTAATCTTGGTAACCACTCCGGCTCCGACTGTACGTCCGCCTTCTCGAATGGCAAAGCGCATGCCTTCTTCCATGGCTACCGGAGCAATTAGTTTGATGTTGAGGTTAACAGTGTCTCCCGGCATTACCATTTCCGTTCCTTCCGGCAAAATCACTTCGCCGGTAACATCCGTGGTTCGAACGTAAAATTGAGGCTTGTAACCTTTAAAAAATGGAGTGTGCCGTCCGCCTTCTTCTTTGGTCAAAATATAAACTTCGCCTTCAAATTCAGTGTGCGGAGTAATAGTTCCCGGCTTGGCCAAAACTTGTCCGCGCTCGACATCTTCTTTCTTGGTTCCGCGCAATAGCACTCCGGCATTGTCTCCGGCCTGGCCTTTGTCCAAAGTTTTATTGAACATTTCGATTCCAGTGACGGTTGTTTTGCTGGTCGGGCGGATGCCGACGATTTCCACTTCCTCGTTGACATTAACGATTCCGCGTTCAATTCTACCGGTTACGACTGTGCCGCGGCCTTCAATGGAAAAAATATCTTCAATCGGCATTAAAAACGGCTTATCGGTTTCGCGGACCGGTTCCGGAATTTTGGTATCCAAAGCGTTAAGCAGATCCCAGATTGGCTTAGCTGCTTCATCTTCAGCTGTTTTGGCTTCCAGTGCTTTAAGAGCACTGCCGCGGATAATCGCCGCGTTTTCTCCGTCAAATTGATACTTAGTTAAAAGTTCCCTGACTTCCGCTTCCACCAAATCAATCAGTTCCGGATCATCTACCATATCAACTTTATTAAGGAAGACTACAATCTGCGGCACGCCGACTTGATAAGCTAAAAGAATGTGCTCGCGGGTTTGCGGCATTGGGCCGTCAGTGGCCGCCACGACTAAAATGGCGCCGTCCATTTGAGCGGCTCCTGTAATCATATTTTTTATGTAGTCGGCGTGTCCCGGGCAGTCAACATGCGCGTAGTGGCGTTTTTCCGATTCATACTCGCAGTGAGCGGTCGCGATAGTAATGCCGCGCTCGCGTTCCTCCGGAGCTTTATCGATTTCGTCCACGCCTTTGGGTTTGGCCCAACCTTTAAAACTCAGCACATGCAGAATCGCCGCGGTTAAAGTTGTTTTACCGTGGTCTACATGACCGATAGTGCCCACATTAACATGGGGTTTGGTTCTTTGGAATTGTTCGGCAGCCATATTTTTTTGTTTGCGCCGCGTTGTGTTGTTTAGAAATAAAACACATTCGCAAGCGAATTACGAATTTTAAAATTATTGAATTAACTCTACAAAACTTATCTTAATACAAATCGGTTTTTTTGGCAAGGGCTAATTTTACAACTAGGCCTAAACTTCGGTTTTTTCGTATCTGACTTCATCCGATTCAATTTCCTGCTTGGCCATTTCGCCGAGATCCATCTCGGAGATTTTTTCCTCTTCCTGAACCACTTTCCATGCCGCGATATCGTTGTTTATTCTATCAACCAGCTCTTGCTTTGTCAAGCCTCCGATGGCTTCCTGGCGCAGTTTCTTGAATTCGCGCAGGGTCATGAGGATATAATACTGGTTTTCCTCCTTAAGAATCGCCCGCCCACCAATGAGCTCCAGTGCTTCTTTGAGTTTCTTGTCAATCATAAATTTTGCATTATTTAGACTTCTATAATAACCTGGTTGGCATTTTCTTGTCAATAATAAATTAGAAACTTTTAATCAGCAGGTTGTAGCGATCCACTTTTTTGTTGTATTCATTGACATCGGCATTATAGGCGGAAATGTTTGCCTGATAAACTTTTACCATTTTATTATATTCCGGAACCAGTTTGTTGTAAGCATTAATGGCTTCGTCTTTTTTCAGTTTTTCCATTTTTTTAGCCGCATCATCAATTTCTTTTTTTTGTGCGTTGATTTGCGCTTGGGAAGCTACAAGGTTTTGGCTCAAAGAATTTACTTCCTGCTTGAGCGTATCAATTTCCTTGGCAATCTGGACGCTGGTTTTTATGCCTTCGTAAGTTTTCCCTGAAGTTTTCAGAAAAATTTGCGCCGTTCCCAATTTGGATACATCAAATTTATTCACTTGATTATCCTCGAAGTGGCTGAAAGCTTGCGGCGTGACCGCGTTTCTTTTAGCCGGATCGATGTCGGGAATAACTCCGATGCGAAAGCCCGGGGAAGTCGTTTCCGCGTAGCAATAGCCGGACTCGTAGCTGGAATATTTTTCCGGGCATTGGATGCCGACCGCCATATGTTTTTCCGCGTCATAGGTAAAAAGCGCAGTGCCGTAGCCTAATTCTTGTAAAAGCGCCACGGTCAAAAAACTCTTGTCATTGCAAACTCCTTTTTTCTCGAAAAGGACTTCGTAGGAATAGCTGGCCGGCGCTCCGGCTTTATCCGAAAGTATTTGCGCGGCCTTGATATCGTCGTAACTGATATTTTGGACGAAAGACAAAGTTAATTCAACCAGTTGGTCGTCGCTCATTTTTTTCTGGGAGGCGATTTTTTTGAGTTCCCCGGCTAGTTCCGTGATGGATTTATCCGACGGATTTTTTCTGAAAAACATTTGGTAAAAATCCGTCTCCCAGTTGGCCGGCAATTCGCCTTCATAAACAAAAGACTTGGGAGCGTTTTTATAAAAATTATAGAGGGACTGGTAGAGCGTCAGTGAAACTTCATAGGCTGCGCCGTTGTATTTCCATTGGTAAGTCATTTTCGCCGGTCCAGCCAGTTCCACTGCCTTCCATTCAGCTTCTTTTTTATTTTGCTGGACCAGCGGGTTCTGCAGAAAAGAAAAATTTTTATTTCCCAAATATCGGTCCCGAACCCACAGAGCCAAAATTGCCAAAACGGCAATTAGAAGCAGATTGAAGATAATTTTCAGCAAAGTTTTCATAATCTAATTATACCATTAAAAAAACTATCGGATAATGCCAATGGATTTTTTACAACTAAAAAGGCGGTGAAAATCACAGTTTTCACCGCCCGTTTTAAATACTTAGAACTAGCATCATTATCCTTTTAAAATCCTCACAGCTTTATGCAGATATTTTTCTGCTTCAGCTACATCCAGATGATCGCCTTCGTTCCGCAGCGCTCCTTGCGCATCAATAGATATGCTGGGAAATTTTTCCACGATTGGCTTGATACTCGGTAGCTTTTTAACTGACAAGCCCCCGGCAATTACAAACTGCAATTCCGGATGCTGCCGCCGGCAAAGTCCCGCTTGGGCTATTCCCAAAAGTATATTGGAGATAAAGATCGGATCAAGAGCCTTATTTGTTAAAAGACAAGTTATCAAAGAATAGCTTGAAAAGCCTATTGTGTCAATAATACTATACTTTGGATTTAATATTTCGCAAAGTAAAATGTACTAATAAAATTATTTATATTTTTCGAATTTTATCCATACGAAAAGAATAGCTTTTTTTGTTAGAGGGAGCTTTGATATATGTATCATCAAACCAGTAATTATATATTTTTCTAGGTGATTTATCTTGATAGTAGTAAAATTTTATCGGCTGACCGAGTGATTTTTGTTTTTTAAGATAACCCTTTATTATTTCTAAATCAACCTCTCTTTTAAATTCAGCTATTTGTTTATCTGTTATAGCTAGTATTCTCTTATTTGGCTCATGAGTATGTTGTTTTTTAATTTTATTATTTTTGATTTTGTGAAATAAGTTTGCCTTAAAATTATTTTCTTTTTTAGTTACTTGTTTATTTGTTAAATTTTTTTTATTATTTTTTTCTTGTAAGAATGAATAAATATAAATGTCAGAACCTATGCTAAATACAAAACTAAGAAACAACACGAAGTCTCTTGGACCAGTATCAACACCGCCATGGTGGGAACACGCTCCCTGACGACCAATTGATAACGAATGCCATCCATCCTTACAACGAATGGGTCCTGCTATATCATTTCCTACAAAAATCGTTGTAAAAAATACAATGATTCCAAATATAAACGGCGTTAATTTTTTTATATTCTTCATAAGTAAAATATCAAAAAACACAATTATGACCTTAGTTTTGCGTTTTTTAAAAACTAGTTCTTCATATTTTTACAAAATAAACCTCCCAAAAAAATACTTCTTTAAAAAACTTTAAAAAAACCACTAGACACTATTCTGGTATTCTTGAGAATACCAGAATAGTGTCTGAGATAAATTCTAAACTACGTTGAGTACCGGGAATTATGAATATGAAAATGATTTCAGGAATTTCATGAATTTTTTTCCATAGGGAGTCAGTTCATGGGCCACTGTTTGGCTCCGGTAATGTTTTTTAATTAAACCCGCTTGGGTCAGCCGCCGGGCGTGTTCCGACAAAGTTTTCAGATTTCCGCCCAGCTTTTCGGCAATATCATCCATGCCGATGCCTTTATTGTCGGCTACCAAAAAAAGTATTTCAATCCGCCAATGGTTGGCAACACCTTTGAGATGCCTCTCCATCTGCCTGGATGTTTTTTGTTTTTTTTCAACTTTTCTTTTTTTCGCTAACATATATTTTTATTTTAAAATTTATTTTCTTTATCCCTGCTACAATTATAACACATTATTCTGGTATTCTTAAGAATACCAGAATACACCTGTGGTTTAATGATGTTTAAAAAATTAAATTTAAAAAAACCGTCTCTAAAATAAGTTGGATTTTTTTGTCAAAAAAAGGCCTGTTCTGATGTTGCTAGAACAGGCTCTTATTTAGGCACCGAAAAACCTATTTAATTTATCTTGATTCGCTCTGCAAATGCCAAACATAGGCATGATCCATTCCGTATCTTTGGAAAATAATACCTTTTTCATTTAGATAATGTTCAAGAGCGTCCGCCAGTAAATAATTTTTTTTAACATACTCTGGCCCAAAAAATACAGGCGGAAAGCCTTTCTTGTATGTTTTATCAATCCAATGATACGAATGAAAAACGATGCCATTCTCGACAGGCGGAAGATGGAATGAATAAAGCTCCTGAATATCAACATCTTCTGTATTAATATGAATAGGACCGATCCATCCCGTTGAAATTGCCAAATCCCCAGGGCAAAAATACGTTTCCTTTTTAAAAAATTCCTTTAGAAGTTCAAGAATGAAACACTTATATTCAGATCTTTCAAGTTTAGAGGGTAAATTAAATTTTGTAACAGGTTCCCAAGGTTTTAGACTTTCCATCGTTCTTTCTGGCAAATTTGGTACTTGCATAAGAGCCTCCTATTTAAGGTTATATTCAATTTTTCGCGAACTAAACAATTAAAACTAGCATTGATAATTGTTTTTGTCAAACAAAAAACCAGCTTTGTGATAAACTGGCTTTTTAAAAAAATTCTTACCTAGAAAAAACGCCTTATTTAAAAAATAAGGCGCTGGATAGATAATAGATATCCAATTTAATCTTCCAGTTATCTCCCGGGAACAAATCCGAATTCCAATCCCTTGATTAATTCTTCGCGGGAAATTTCAAAAGGAAATTCCAGTGTCAGCTCATCGCCTACTTGAAAATCGGAAGAAAAAATGATGTCCCTGGCTATATTATTTGGATAGATTTTTTCTAATCCGAAAAAAACAAGCGCAGGCAGCATGGGTTCCGTATTCATTAATTCTAGCTTGTGCAAGAATTTCCTCACCTCTTTTTATCATCAAGGAACCCTTTAAATCCCCAAAAGAAAGCAACTCCGCGTGAATTTTTTCAAAAAATAAATCTTCAAATTGAAAAAAATTACTACCCTCATTAAGAACTACGAGCATATTTATTTTTTTCATGAACTATCCTCCTTATATTGTATTTTATTTTTTCTCTCCGCTAATAATCGCTTCAGCCACATTTTTGGGAACTTCTTCATAATGTCCGAATTCCATCGTATAGCTGGCGCGGCCCTGGGTCATGGAACGCAGCTGCGTGGCGTAGCCGAACATGGAAGCCAATGGCACTTCGGCGTCAATTACTTTGACGCGCGCGTTGCCTTCTCCGCGGTCGCCCATTTCTTTTATAATTCCTCTCTTGGAATTCAAATCGCCGACTACATCACCCATAAAATTTTCCGAAGTAATCACCTGCACTTTCATAATCGGCTCCAGAATAATCGGGTTGGCGCGGCGGCAGGCTTCTTTAAAACCCATGGAACCGGCAATCTTGAAAGCGGCTTCGGATGAATCCACATCATGGTAAGAGCCATCATAAACCGTGGCCTTAACATCCACCATCGGATAGCCCGCCAGAACGCCGTTATCCAAAGATTCTTTGATTCCTTTTTCGATGGCGGGAATAAATTCTTGCGGGATAACTCCCCCTTTAATTTCGCTAATAAATTCAAAACCTTTGCCC
>JAPLXF010000043.1 GCA_026396205.1 Candidatus Moraniibacteriota bacterium
ATGTAAATCTTATTTTCCGGCAGAGCCAATATTGTTTTGATTTTTTCGAGGATCCATGACATTTTGTGGCGATTGGCAGCTGTCATTGCAATCACTTTAATGAATTGTTCCAATATTTCATAAGCCATTTGCAAATCCTGTTGAAAGGATATGCTTTTCTCCATCCCTCTGCAAAAGCCAACTGTGTGATTTCCTCCGCAAGTGCGGCAATAAGAAGATCCTCCCATTACATTTTCTTCCATGATTATTCCTCCTTTTCTATTTTGTTTTAAAGATTGCTATTACTTTCAAAAATTCCTTGGCAGATTTCTGCCAACTAAATTTTTTGGCCTGCTTCAAGCCTTCTGCGCGCAGTTTATTATGAAATTCTTTATTTGTCAAAACTTGCTTCATGGCTTCATAAATTTCTTCCGGCCGGTCGGGATCGATTAAAATTCCGGCTTGGCCGACAATTTCCGGCAGCGATGAATTGTTGGAAGCGATCACCGGCACGCCGCAGGCCATGGCTTCCAGCACCGGAAAGCCGAAACCTTCAAAAAACGACGGGTAGACAAAAAGCGAAGCCAGATTATAGACAAATTCCTTGTCGGCTTCATCGACAAAATTTATATTGAGTATTTTATCCTTGAATTCAGACTTTTCAATTTCGGAAAAAATTTCTCCAGTCAGCCAGCCAGTCTGCCCGGCAATGGCCAGCTTGTATTTTTTAATTTCTTCGATGTTATTTTTGTAGGCGTATTTCTGCAAATGGTCGTAAGCCCGGATTAAGCCGATAATATTTTTCCGCGGTTCCACTGTTCCCAGATACAAAATGAATTTGTAGGGCAATTGGTATTTTTCCTTGACGGCCAGCAATTTTTCGCTGTTGCGGTCAATAACTTGGAATTTTTCCGCCACTCCGCTGTAAATAGTGGTTAATTTTTGGAAATTAATTTTGTATAACTCGGCTACGTCTTCCCGCGTTGAATCGGACACGGCAATGATTTTATCCGCCCGCCGGCAGAGCTTTTTCGGATTGATAAATATATGCCACAATCTTCTCTTCCAGGAAAAAGTTTCCGGATATCTTTCAAAACTCAAGTCATGGATAGTCAGGATTAATTTTACTTTCCGGCCCAGGGCTCCAAAAATAATATTGGGCATAAAGAAAATATCGCAGCCGCCGATCAGCCGGTCGATTTTCGGCCAGCCCAGATACCAAAAAGAAAGGTTCAACAATTTATTGGGAATGCGGAAGGCCTTGAGCTTAACCCTCGGATATTTTTTAAGCCACTCAAAATCCGCCGGCGATTTTTTGAAAGAATTAAAAAAGAGAACATATTCATTCTCCTGATCCAAAGCGAAAAGATTTTCCAGAAGATTTAAAGTATACTCCTCGACTCCCGTCCTCCTTCCTTGGGTTAAACAGCGGACATCAATGCCAATGCGCATATTTTCACTCCAAATAATGGATAATGAGGACTGCCCAAAAAGCTAAAAATAATCCAATTGCCAGCGAGGCCAAAAAAATTATCAGCGGTGAAATTTTATTTAAAATTATAATCGGGTCGTAAGCCACCACTTTAAACCAGCTGATTTCTTTCTGGTCAATATTCAGCTGATTTGTAGACTTTGAAACATGCGCCGTGATTGAATCGGCGATTTTTTTGGCGATTTCCGGATTCGGCGCCGAATAGGAAACAGTTACAATCTGAGAAGACATTTTTTCCGGTTTTAAAAGTTTGGAAAGTTTGCGGACACTGAATTGGCTGGTGCTAATTCCGGCTTGGTCAAAAATATCCGCCGCTAAGCGTGGGCTTTTCAACCACTCCACAATTGTTTCAGCGAATTTTTCGTCAGCCTGCAAGCGATAAAAATCGTCATATTGGTAATCGGCGGAGTTCTGCGCTCCACTGCGGGTAATATTCAAAGTCAGTGAAACATTGTAGGCGATCGGCTGCCAAGTGAAATAAGCGAAAGCGACCACTATAACCAAAGCCGTTATTATCAGAAAAGTTTTTTGGTATTTTTTGATGATGGCGAGATATTCTTTAAGATCCATGGATTTGTAATTTTAAATTTTTAATTTTAAATTTTAAAACAATGTTTTAATTTTTAAATTTCAAAATTAATTCATTGGAAATTGTTTAGAAATTAGAAATTAGAAATTAGAAATTGATTATGGAAAAACCCTCAAAAATCGCATACTTATTGATTTTTTAACCGTTCTTTATACCGCACCAATTCTGCTTCAATGTAGTCTTTTATTTTACTCTTAAACAATTCCCTGTCAAATTTGAGCGATTGGCTGCGGATGTATTGCGGATTGAATTTTATATCTTCAAATTTTTTAACCGCCGTCACAATATCTGCCGCTGTCTGGTTTTCGAAGAATACGCCGGTCCGGCCTTCTTCCATATGTTCGGGAATATCGCCGCCTCGGAAAGCAATGACCGGCCGGCCGGAAGCCATGGCTTCAACGGCCACGATGCCAAAATCCTCTTCCTGCGGAAAAATAAAAGCCCGGCACTCGGCGTAATATCTGGCCAATTTTTTATCATCCACCCGCCCCAGAAATTTTATATTCGGCCCGGCCATTTTTTTGAGCTTCTTCATCTCCGGGCCGCGTCCGATAATTTTCAATGGCAATTTCAGTTCATTGAAAGCTTCGATGGCAATGTCGTGGCGTTTGTAAGCCAAAAGCCGGCCAACCATCAAAAAGTAATCCCCCGTTTTTTCGCTGACATAGAAATCTCGGGTATTCACCGGCGGATGGATGACTTCGGCGTCGCGCTTGTAATATTTTTTGATCCGTTTGGCGACGAAATTGGAATTGGCAATCAATTTGTCCACCCGTTCCACGCTCACTCGGTCCCAGACCCGGATTAAATTCATGGCGAAAGGAATTATTTTTTTGATAAAGCCGGGGAAGCTGAAATCGCTGGTGTATTTCTGGCAGTCGTCCCAGGCGTAGCGCATCGGCGTGTGCATATAGCAGATATGCAAAGTGTCCGGGCTGGTTATCAAGCCTTTGGCATAGCTGGAAGAATCGGAAAGCACAATGTCATATTGGGACAAATCAAACTGCTCGATAGCAGTGGGCATGAATTGCGGGAAAATCCGGTGCCGTTTTTTGGCGAAGGGCAGTTTCTGGATAAAAGAAGTCCGGATTTCCTTGTTCGCAAAAATGCCGTGCATGGCATCTCGGTCATAAACTAAAGTATAAATCGGCGCGTAGGGAAAAAGTTCGGTGAAGCATTCCAGCACCCTTTCCGCGCCTCCATATTGGACTAAATAATCATGGACTAAGGCAATACGCATAGTCAGATTTTAGCTTTATCTAGAAAATATGGCAAATAAAAAACGGGTATAAAATTGCTTATACCCGCTTTATCAATTTATTTTCCAACCTAGCATTATCTGCTATAGCGTTTTCCGTTAGCATTATAACCTTGAATGAACTTCAGTTTTTTAACACTTTCCACAAATGATATTCTGGGGTCGCTAATTCCCCTGAGATCCATTCCTGTAATCACATATTCGACCGCTTCAAAAAATTCCTGTGTATTTATCAAATAGCGGCCAAATCGTACCGTGTCAGTGCTTGTTGGCAAAATTTGTACTTCGATACTTCTGCTATTTTCCAACTTAATATCAAATCCCATAATTACCTCCTTAAAATATGAAGTTTTTAAAAAAGCTACAGATTCTCCCTTTTTCTAAATAGAACTCCAATGGTCTTAAGGCAAATTTGGGTATCCAGCCACAAAGACCAGTTCTCAATGTAATACAAATCTAGCTTATATTCATCTTCAAAGTCAAGGTCCGACCGGCCGGAAATTTGCGCCATGCCGGTCACGCCGGGCTTGATGGTCAAGAGACGCCGGTGGTATTCCATATATTTTTCCACTTCCCGTTTCTGGTGCGGCCGCGGCCCGACCATGCTCATAGAACCGAGCAGGACATTGAAAAACTGCGGCAATTCGTCAATGGAATATTTTTCAATGAAATTTCCGACGCGGGTTTTGCGCGGATCATTTTTGATTTTATACAGCGGGCCTTCACGCACGCTTTGCTTGGCAATCAGTTCTTTTTCTAATTCCAGCGCTTTTTGTAAATTGTTATTTTCTTTAGTCACACAACACTCCCACTTCATGTAGCGGAATTTATAGACAAAAAATTTTCGGCCGTCGGCGCCGATCCTTTCATTTTTATAAATAACCGGCCCGGCGCTTTCCAGCTTGATTAAAAGAGCGGTTATCAGCGTTATCGGCGAAGTAATAATAATTCCCACGATTGAAGCGATAACGTCGAAGGTACGCTTCAGAATTTTTCCCCAGCCGTCCAGTGGCGTGTGTTTGATTTCAATCAGCGGTTCTCCGCTCAAAACTCCCATTTCAAAACGCGGTGTCTGTAAAGTGGTAGGAATATACTTATAGCCGATATTGTTGATGGCGCAAAAGTCAATTAATTTTTCCTGCTCGTCGTCAGTCAGATACGGGTCGCAGACAATAATTTCGTCTATGCCTTTTTCTTCTTTAATTTGCCTGACTATTTTAAGCCGGGCATTGCTGATTCTATCCACTACGCGATAACCCAGATTTTTTTTCCGATGGATCAATTTATAAATCAGATCCATTTTGCCGTTGTAGCCAATCAGTAATACCCGGTGGACACCGAGGCCGTATTTTCGCAGCAGCCATTTCTGAAAAATGTGGAGTAAAGAACGGGCGATAGTTATGTAGAGTGTAGCCAAACCCCAGGCAGCCAAAATTATGAAACGCGAGGAAAACCACTCCCGCTTTAAAAATATAGCGACGATAATGATGACCAAGCCGACGGAAGTAGCCGTGAAAACTTTAACCATTTCCCGCCAAAACTTTTTGGTCACCCGGATGTTATACAAACCTTCAATGGCATAAATTAAAATGAAGAGCGGTGCTACCATCAAAATTATTTTTAAGTAAGCGTTAAAGGGAAACTCATAAAGCTTGGGTTTCAGAGCCAAAATCTGCGGAACATTCCGAATTGAAAAAGCCGTCATCGCGGCTAAAATAATCATCAGAAAATCTACGGGAACTTGGATAAAGCTAAAAAATAGTTCTGATTTCTTCATAGTATGCGAATGCCTTACGAAAGGCACATGCGAATATTTAGTAACTGTTCGTAGATTCGAATTTTTATTCGTATCATTCGAATCGGACATGAATTGAACGAAATTTTATCAAGGCAAATCTATAAGCCGGATTCTGTCGAGAACAATCATTTATCTAGCCCCGATATTGCTATCGGGGTCAAGCGGCACCTCAACCACTGCTCCGCAGTGGAAATACCAAATCCCAAGATACAAAAACCAAATTTAATTGGAAATTGAAAATTGGAAATTGGAAATTCCAATGCGAAGCATTGGTGATACGGCCTTGCATCAGGTAGGGTTTACCATTATTTACTGTCGCCAGTAATAAACTGCTGTAATTTATAGCTTCGCTAATCAGCTGATAAAGCGAAGGTAAATATCAGCAAACTTTTCACCTTTTCTCCGACGTAACGTCGGAATAGTATTGTCTCTGTGGCACTTTCCCTAATTCTATATTGCGATAGAACTGATGGACGTTATCCATTACCTACTTCTCCGACGTAAAGTCGGAGGATGTCCGGACTTTCCTACCTATTATTTAATTAAAAACAATAGATTAATTGTCCAATTTACCTTGATAAAATTGAGTTCAATTTTTAAAAAACATCTATAATAGTATATCAATTTTAACGGTTTGTCAACCCCGTTAGAAATTTAAAACAGCGCAAACCTAATCATATAAATTACTCGTATTTTTATCTAATGATAACAAGTTATGAGAGGCTTATTTCTAACGGGGTAAATAAGCCTTATATATGTTTAAAATTAAGCGGTAACTTCTTTAACCCGGGCCGCTCTCTGGATAAATTCGCCGTATTTTTCCAGATTGATTTTATTCCCCACATTAAAGGCGTCAATCTCTTTTCCCAGCGAAATATTTTTTTCCGACTTGTGCTTTCGGATGGAAATTATCGCTTCTATCACGGCGGAAAATTCGGCGGAAAATTCCGGCGAAACTTTCCACGATTCATTGGCTTCGGGCCACTCGGAAACGTGGATACTTTTCTGGTTTTCGTATTCCTTGAAAAGCAGCTGATAAATTTCTTCCGTGATGAACGGCATTATCGGCGCATACATTTTTAAAATCGCCAAGAGACATTGAAAGAGCGTCGCTTTAGCGGCTAAAACTGCCGGCGAGTTTTTATCTTCCGCGTACAGGCGGTATTTTATAAATTCCAGATAATTATCCGTAAATTTATTCCAGAAAAAAGATTCCATCTGGTTTTTGGCTTTGGAATATTCATAAGTTTCAAAACTTTTTTCCACTGTTTTAATCGTTTCGTAAAGTTCATTCAAAATCCACCGGTCAGCCGGTTCATAATTAACTTTAATATTTTTATCCGGATTAAGATTTTTCAGATGCGGCTGGGCAAACCGGAAAACATTCCACAGTTTGGTAATGGTTTTTTTGCCCATTTTCACTTCTTCTTCGCTATAGCGCATATTCTCGCCTAAAGTTGCGCCGGTAGCCCAATAGCGCAAAGCGTCCGCGCCGGACTCTTCAATTATTTTTTCCGGCAGAGTGTAATTCCCCAAGCGCTTGGAAATTTTCTTGCCAGCCATGTCCAAACCGTGGCCGGAAATCATCACATCATGGAAAGGAATTGAATTATCATGAAAGTAAGATTTGGCGACGGTATAAAAAAGCCAAGTCCTGATTATTTCAAAAGCCTGCGGCCGCAGCGTGGCCGGATATAATTTTTTCTGCATCTGCGGATTTTCTGCTAGCCGCGCGCCGATAACCGGCGTCATAGATGAAGTCATCCAGGTGTCCATCACATCGCTTTCCGGCACAAATTCCATGGAGCCGCATTTCGGGCAAGCTTTAATTTCCGGCTGCGATTCCAGCGGATCCACCGGCAGATTTTTTTCTTCGGCTAAAATTATTTCGCCGCATTTTTTACAATACCAGACCGGAAAAGGCACTCCGTAGTAGCGCTGGCGGGAAATGCACCAGTCCCATTTGAGCCCTTCCACCCAATTCTCATAGCTTTTTTTCCATCTTTCCGGAAACCAGCGGAGCTTTTGGCCTTGCTGCAAAAATTCTTTTTTCTTATCCATCAATTTTATGAACCACTGCTCCGTTTCTATGTATTCCACGTCCGTCCGGCAGCGTTCATGGATAAAAACGCTGTGTTTGATCGGCTCAATTTTTTCAAGGGCGCCGATTTTTTTGAGATCCTCCACTATTTCTTTCCGGGCCTCCGCTACTGTCAGGCCGGCATATTTTCCGCCAATCTCGGAAATTTTTCCGTCCGGCAGAATTAATTTGAATGTTTTTGATTCCGGGTGGCGCGCGAGCCATTCAATGCATTCGCCGCCGCCGTAACTGCAGTAATAAACTATGCCGGAACCGAAATCCATATCCGTGGCTTCGTCGGCCGTCATGACTACTTCCGCTTTGGTCAGCGGCATAATGACTTTTTTCCCAATCAAATTCTGATGTTTTTTATCCTGCGGGTTGACGGAAATTCCCATACAGGCCGGCAAAAGTTCCGGGCGGGTAGTGGCAAAAACCAGTTCTTCACCAGTCTCCGCCTTAGCTTTGATGTAAACCAATTGGCTGTCTTTTTCTTCCACTTCCAAATCGGCTTGAGAAATGGCGGTTTGGCAAGTCGTGCACCAGAGCGCCGGCTTCTGGGCGCGGTAAATTAAATTTTTCTTATATAAATCCAAAAACGACCATTGGGATATTTTCCGGCAATGCTCGTTGATGGTGCTGTAAGTTTTAGACCAGTCCACCGAAATGCCGAGGAGAGTCCAAAGTTTCCGGTAAGTTTCGGCGCCGATTTTGGTTTCTTCCAAACACTTTTTGACAAATTCGCTGCGGCTGATTTTGGATTTGTCAATCTTATATTTTTTCTCCACGAACCTTTCCGTCGGCAAGCCGTTGTCGTCAAAACCCATCGGATAAAAAACATTGAAGCCTTTCATCCTTTTATAGCGCACCACGAATTCCGCCTGGGAATAGCTCATGATGTGGCCGGTGTGCAAATGGTCGGCGCTGACATAGGGCGGCGGAGTGTCCACGGAAAAAATCGGCTGATCTGAATTTTCGTCAAATTTATAAATCCCCTCCTTTTCCCAAAACTCCCGCCAAAATTCCTCCCGTTCTTGGATATTATATTGTTTCGGAATCTCGTTCATACCCAGTAGTAGAACTTTAATATTAATTACTAAAAAATATTAAAACTCTGCTTATGCTTTATTTTCTCATAAAATCACTAATTTTCCCAGAACTTTTAAATTGCCAAAGGCAATTGATTAAAGTTTCACTACTGGGCATATTCTTAATTTTAACCGCAAAAAGCTATTGGGTCAAACAAAAACAGTCCCGACGTTACATTGAGACTGTTTTATAAATCAGACTTTATTATTAAGGTAAAAGTTGAAAGTCAAGTTTTTGGGCGACTGACTGGCCGGTTGTTTGAGCGCCGGTTTTTTTGAATAAATTGTCAACTACGCCCATAATATCATCCGGAAAAGTGCCATTGCCGTGGGTGATATCAAAAACATATTTAGCGCTCTCTCCCAGCTTAGAGCCTTCAAAAGGACAGCCCGGATTGGGATTGGTTTTGCATTCCTGGGAATTTTTTTGCTTGTCCCATTCGCTTTTATTCCAAGCGGTGATGGCAATCACATCCACATAGCCATTCAGCTTGCTGCCATTGGATAAGATAGCATAAGGATAAGCCTTGTCAGTCGTGGGAACTAAAAAGTGTATATAAACAGTTCCGTTTGTAATCGCCTCTTTATTATTAATGTCCACCTTAAAATTTTCCCAGCCTTTGGGCAAAGTTATTTGGAAGCCAAAATCGGTATTGGTATAGGTCAGCGGATTATTTGGCGCGGGAGTTACCGGAGTTGCGGCCGGTTGAATTGGCTCGGTTGTTATTGGCGGAGTAGATATTGGCTGGTCCGTAGCGGGTTGTATTATGGGTAAAATATTTGGCTGCGTTTGAACCGTGCCCGTTTTGGAAATATAAAGTCCGGCCATAATGCCTATAATCAACACCAGAATTATTATAATTGCAACTAATATTTTTTGGTTCATATTTTTATATTATATTTAATTATTTATTTTCTAATTTCAAAACACTTTACCGTAAAACGGCACCCAATTCCTCTTCGGTTTTTTGGCGGATTTCTGCCTGGATTTTGTTTATTTCTTCATTGGTCAAAGTCCTTTCCGACGAACGATACACGATGCGGAAGGTGTAGCTTTTCTTGCCCTCGCCGAATTTTTCTTCATTTTCATATTCATCCAAAAGCTTCACTTCTTCGATTAAATCATTGGCATAGTCGCGGACAATCTCGTAGTAATTATTAAGGTTTAGGTTTTTGTCGATAATAAAAGAGATATCCCTTACGGTTTCAGGAAATTTGCTGACTTCTTTAAATTGGCTGTTTATATCCTTGAATTGGCTGGTAATTCTTGGATCATTTGACCATAATATTCTTATATCAGGTATTTCCATTTTTACCATTGCCCATCTGTCCATTCCAAAACCAAATGCCCAGCCGTTGTAAATTTCCGGATCCAGGCCGAAATTTTTTAAACATTGCTCATGTACCAATCCGGAACCAGATAGCTCCATCCATTTATCGCCAAATTTAACCTCAATTTGCACCGAGGGATCGGTAAATGGAAAAGAATCAAATAAAAATCTGTATTCGCAATCTTTTCCAAAAACAGCTTTGGCCGCATCGGCTTGAATATCTTCAAGTTCCTTTTGAGTTATTATATGATCTGATTTTTTACAGATATAAAGACTATCAACCTGATTGAACGCCGGATAATGGCTCCGGTCAATTTCATCTTTTCGAAAAACGATGCCCGGCGCCATAATTCCAACTTTCCCATCTTTTTCTAAAATCTTAAGAATCCTATCATCGCGCAAGCAATATGGCCACATGGTTGTGGTTTGAGTGCGAAGAATATTCTCTTTATCCAGATAATATGTATCTGACTCACGCCTGGAGGGGTGATCCTTGGGGGTATTTAAGATATCAAAGTTTTCTTCAACTGTAACGATTTTCGGGAAGTCAACAACATAAAAATTTTTAAATCTGGGCAAATTCAGTATGGCGTCAACTAAAATTTTAACCGGAGAGCCTTCTTTCTTAGTCAGATCCGGCAATGCCAAAAGCCTCTTTATGCGCTCGGCTTTTATATCGCTCCTTTTATTTAATTCTTCTATTAAAAGTTTTTCTTTGGCGTCCTCAATGACAATTTTTCTCATAATTTCATTTCCAGTTATTTTTACAATTAAAACAGTGCCATTTTCCTCGCTTAAATATAATTGGGAAACCAAGCAATAAAACCGAAAGCGCAAAGGCTCTTTTGGAAATTGGTTCTCTGAAAATTTCCAATGAACCACAATTGGGACAATAGTTTTTTATTTTTTGCAATTTATTATTTTCTATTCTTTTTTTATCTTCTTCGGTAACGTTATAAATTTCTTTGGCATCCAATTGATGAAAAATTTCCAAGGCCTTTTTGGCATCTTTAATTTTAACGCCTAATTTAACGCCCCCATAGGCTACCGCATTAAGTGGATTCATATTTATTAACTCATCATTTTCAATTTCACATTGTATGCCTTCTGATTCCAGCTTAGTTTTACAAACTTCAGCTGAAACAACATCGGGAAATGTCCTGGCTGTTATCCATTTTTTTTGCATAAATTTATTTAATATAAATATAATAAATAGCTACGAAAATATTAACCATTATAACATTAGCTAAAATTCTCCCTAAATAATTAAATGGTTTTAAATCTTTTTTGGGAAAATTTGCATTTAATAATCTATTTTTAAATCTAATATAAAACCAAGGGGCATCAAATCTTGTTCTAGAGCTATAATAACTTTTGTTATAATCTTCAAAAACTATTCCAACTGGAATAAAAGCAATGACTATAGCAATTACATTCAAAATTATTATCAATAACATAAATTAAAACTATTTAATAAGTTTTAAATTAACACTTTTTAATAATACTTTATTTAGGAAAAAAGGTCAAAAAAACAAGATAAGCAAAAAATTGGCATTGCTTTTTGTTGCTTTAGGATTATAATTAAAAAATGGATGATCGTTTTTTAACATAAAAACATTTCAGCCAAAAGGAGGGACCTATGTGTGACGTAAAAAAATCACCATGCTTAAATTGCAAGAAATCCAAAGGTATCCCTGAGTGCAGCATAAAATGTCGGAAAATCGATGAATACCAGCGCACAACCGCCCTTGATCGCAAGTATAACGCACCGCCAGTGGTTTACCTGGATGGTACTGGCAGAAAAATGCCGATCTTCGTGCGCTAACAACCCTCTGAATTAACTCACAAAAAACCCTCTCTTGTTAATATACAAGCGGGGTTTTTATTTATTATTGCAGCTAAAAAAATAGGGGACATTGTCCCCTATTGAATTTTAAGCGGTTTTAAAGCGGATTTTTTCCATCGAAAGAAAAAGCAAAACGAAAAAAAACCTTTTTTTGTTTTTCAAAAAACAGAAAACACTCCGGAAAACTTTTTTTTGGATTAGCTCCAAAAAAAGTGCAACATGTGCCTCCAATTTCGATTTTATCGCCCTTGTTTATTTTGCCTTCAGCAAATTTTTTTGCCATAGCTGAATGCGAAACAACCAAAGTATATTTTTTTATCATTTTTCGACATTCTTCCGTTTCTTTTTTTCGCGGAAAAATTAAAAACTGATAAAAAAACATTGGAATTAGAGAATATTTCCTAATTTTATCTATTTTGACTACCCGAAAATCTTTTTCCATAACATCCTCCTTTTTTATTCAATGTTTTTTAGAATTTTATTTTCGTAAATCCGAATTTTCCAATTTTTAACGTACTGCCGTTATTATTTTTATTTAAAACCAATTGCCAATCTTCAACTTTTTTCCCGTTTATTTCCACTCCACCTTGTTCAATTTTACGCCTGGCGTCGCTCAAGCTTTTGGCCAATCCCGCCAGAACCAAAAATTCTACCAGCTTTATCTCGTTTTTGTCAACCTTAACTTCTTTTATACCTTCCGGCATTTCTTTTTTGGAAAAAGTATTGATAAAATATTCCTTGGCTTTTTGGGCTTCATTTTCTCCGTGGTAAATTTTTACGATTTCAAAAGCCAGTTCCAATTTAGCATCACGGGGATTAATTGAATCAGATTTCAGACCGCTTTCTATTTTTTTAACTCTTTCCATTGGAACGCGGGTGCAATGGATAAAATATTTCACGATTAAATCATCCGGCATACTCATTATCTTGCCGAACATATCATTCGGATCGTCGGTCAAATTGATGGTATTGCCCCAGCTGGAACTCATCTTGCGCCCATCAGTGCCTTCAATCAGATTAACCAGCATAATATTTTGCGGTTTTTGCTGGAAATGCCTTTGCAATTCACGGCCGGCTAAAATATTGAATTTTTGGTCGGTTCCGCCAATCTCCACATCTGCTTTTATAGCGACGCTGTCATAGCCCTGCATTAAAGGATATAAGACTTCCCGCAGAGATACTCTTTTTCCTTCCTTCACTCGTTCGCGGATATTCTCTCTAGAAGAAAATTCAGTCCAGGAAAACCGGTCGGCATGTTCGCCAATCTCGCGGTAGCCTAATTTATCCAGCCATTTAGAATTGTATTTTATTTCTACTTTATCCAAATCCAGAATTTTTCCCGCTTGCTCTTTGTAAGTTTTTAAATTTTTTTCTACCGCTTCTTTGGAAAGCATTGGCCGTTCGCTGTCTTTATCGGAAGTATCGCCAATCACGCCGGTCGCGTCGCCGAATATTAAAACTATCTGATGCCCTAAATCCTGCAAATCTTTCATTTTTAAAAGCGTGATAGCCCGGCCCAAATGCAAATTCGGGCTGGTCGGGTCAATGCCCAATTTAATCCGCAGTTTTTTTCCGCTCAAAAGTTCTTTCTTTAAATCGTCTTTATCAATCACTTCCGCCACGCCCCGGCTTAAAATTTCGTCTATTTTATTTTCTAAAGTATTTTTCATAGCACTTTTATATTAACAGTAAATTTTTATAATTGCAATAAAAAATCCCTTGCACCCGTTAAGATGCAAGGGAACCAACCGCATCTACGGTTTAATACTTTTAAAAGTGGTAGTCCCGGGACTTATCTCCCAAGAATACCTTTTGTCAGGATTTTCAGATGCGGTTGGTCGATTTTATTATAAGGAAAATACTTACTTTTGCAAATTTATCCCATACCAATTTCCAAATTCTTTAATGTAGTTGTTAATTAAGAATAATTGGTGTGGAATAAAAAAAGCCCCGGGGAGCATATGCGAGGGTGAATTCGCAATTTTGCTCCTGGGGGCGTGGGGGGGGGAACCTCCCATATTTAGATAAGGTGAAGCTGTATTGAGAAAATATATTTCTCCGATCTGCTGGATCGACAGCTCCACCTTTTTTTCAAGTGCGGCAGGGCAGGGTTATTTTTTAAGGGTTTTCGACAGTCAGCCATCAAGGCCGAACGATAGACTATGGTTACAGCTTAATATTTGGACCATAGCCGTCGAAATGACTTTTTAATTTTCTAATAATAAATTTTTTTCCTGGTGCCGTTTATTTTTTAATGTGCCCTGCCGCACGTTGGCCGAAACCGGCCGGTGATCGATTGCCTATAACCTAGCATATTGCCGGTTTTTTGTCAAGCGGAATTTAGCAATAATTTAACTTTTTGCCTTATTTAAGCCAAAAAAATCCCCATATAGACACTGCTATATGGGGATGGTTTACGCCTGTTCATGGATCAGGGAACATTAGCAACTCTATGAGCGCAAAATCCCTTTTTGGTTGAAAATCCTCTCATCCATCCGGCGGAAAAACCCGATTATTCTTTGCCTCACAGATACGCTTTCTTCTTCTCGTCTCCTTATCTTTTTTTGCCCAGTATAATCCGGCAGTATGCCAGGGGCTGGGCAGAATTTTCCAATACCATGGACAGTTCCGCACCTGGAATGAAATATCCGTATCGGTCCTCCAGCAATCTTTGCTGCACTCTTTACTGCGGTTTTGATAATACTGCTTGTGAAAATAACCACAAAAACCACCTCCTTCCAAGGGTTTTTTAAAAAAATGTTAAAGAAACACGGTTTTTTTATTCATAAATTCCAAGCCTTTCTTTGGCTTTTCTAATTTGGCTTTTGGACGCCATTCCGCTCCGTTCCATTTCATCAAAAGATTTAAGAAGTTTTTTGCGGTTCTTGGGATCAAAAGCGTCTTGCATTACTTTTTCCCGTTTTTCCGGGCTCATCTTTTCAAATCTTTTCAGCGCCATGCTCTGCAAAAAACCCATTTTCGGTTCGCCATCTTTATCATCCTGTTTATTATTTTTTTTAAACGGATTCCACATAGTTTAGGCTTTAGGAATTAGCTTTTTAGCTTGTAGACATATTTCAACTTATTACTTGTAGCTTTTTAGCTTTTTAGTTATTATAAATTATACGGGGATATGGCGAAACCCCGGCACCAAAGCAGGGCTTGGTGCGGGGCAGGTTGGCAGACACATATGATTTAAAAAACTTGGGGATGTGGTGAAACTGGCAGACACGCATGGTTCAGGGCCATGTGATAGCAATATCGTGAGAGTTCAAATCTCTCCATCCCCACTAATAAAGCCATTTTAGGCTTTTTTATTTTGCAGTTGTAAATTATAACTGGTAACCAAAAGCGCGGAGGCGATGAAAATTGAGGAATAGGTTCCGAAAAATACGCCGATGATAAGCGCCAGAGAAAAATCTTTGATGGTTTCGCCGCCGAAAAAATGAATCGCCAGAAGAGTAATAAAAACCGTGAGCGAAGTATTAATGGAACGCACCAGGGTTTCATTAAGCGACCGGTTGACGATCTCCGGAAATTTTTCTTTGGCCGAACTTTTCAGCAGATTTTCGCGTGTCCGGTCATAAACCACAATCGTGTCATGGACGGAAAATCCCAAAATCGTAAGCAGCGCCGCGATAAAAGGAATGCCGACTTCAACGCCATAAAAATGTCCCAGGATGGAAAATACGCCGACTGTAATCAAAACATCATGGACCAGAGCGATAACCGCCCCAGCGCCATATTTCCAGGAAGCCACCGGCCGGGAAACTTTGCGGAACGCCCATGCAATGTAGGCCATAATTCCGGCGGACGCCCAAAAAATTGCCAACAGCGATTTGCTTTTTAGTTCTTGGGAAACGGAAGCATTGATATAATCCACCCGGGTTTGAGAAGCCTCCGGATATTTGTTGTTGATTTTTTCCAAAACCTGCTGGTTCACCTTGTCATCCTCGGAAGCATAGCGGAACATTAATGAATCTCCGCTTTTAGGCTGGATAATCAGGCTCTTAAGATCTAGATCTTTTAAAATTGCTTCTATTTCTTGATTGGCTGGCAGGGTTTTTTCAAATTTCACTTCCATCAAAGTTCCGCCGGTAAAATCGATGCCCAATTTAAGCCCCCAGACAAACAAACTTACAATGCTTAGAACCGTCAGGGTTATGGAAAAAATATAGGCATATTTTATTTTACTAATTATGTTATACATATATATTTAAAAGTTCTAATTTTTAATTTCTAATTTTTAATCAATAACTAATGTCTAATGTTTTAATTTTTTAAAATTAGGCATTTTTAAATTGGGATTTGATTACCTGCCTGCCGGTAGGCAGGGAAATTCTTAATTATTAATTCTTAATTTTATCCTTGTTTACGCCTATCAGCCATAATTTATCTTCTATCCACTCCCCCATCACAAAACGGAGAAATGTCCGGGTAATAGTAACAGCCGTAAACATGGAAAGCAAAACTCCGATGATGAGCGTGATGGCAAATCCTTTCACAAAACCGGTGCCCATTTCCATCAGAATCACGGCGGTGATAATCGAAGATACATTGCCATCACGAATTGATGTCCAAGCGCGCTTAAAGCCTTCTTCTAAAGCGTTCATAATTCCCCGTCCTCGACGGACTTCTTCCTTGGTTCTCTCAAAAATTAAAATATTGGCGTCCACCGCCATACCGATAGACAAAATGAAGCCGGCAATGCCGGGCAATGTTAATGTCATCGACCAAGGCGTCAGCGTGGAAATTTTAAACAGAGAAATCATCAGCCCGGTGTAAATAAGCAGGGACGCTGAAGCAATCAGCCCCAAAAAGCGGTAATAAACCAGCATAAAGATTACCACCAGAATCAGCCCGATAATTCCCGCTTTCAGGCTTTTTTGCAGAGAAATTTCTCCCAGCGAAGCTTCCACACTGCTTTGGGAAACCAGCGAGATTGGAACCGGCAGGGCGCCTTCCCGCAAGCGAGACGCCAATTGTTTGGCCGAATCAATCGTAAAATTTCCATTAATTATGGCTTCCCCACTGTCAATTTCCGTCTGGACTACCGGCGCGCTTAAAATCTTTCCGTCCAGATAGATAGCCAAAGTTTTGCCGACATTCCTTTTGGTTATTTCGCCAAACAGTTTTTTGCCTTCGTCGTCAAATTGTAAAAATACCACCGGCTCGGAAAGCCCCTGCCCGCCGGAATAATCCCCTTGCGCGTTTTTCAAATTTTTGCCGGTCAGCCCGGTGGAAATATAATTTTTTTCCAACTCCTCCGGTTGGGTTTGTTTGGAAATTAAAATATGCGCCGCGTGGACTTCCAAAGTGCTTGCCCCATTATCGCCATCAGGCGATTTTACGGGGTCGCTTTCGCCCCTTGATTCTATTTTTTTAATGATGTGCCAGCCGAAAGTAGTTTCCACCAGCTGCGGATAAATTTCCCCGTCTTTTAAGCTTGGATCAAAAATAACCTTGTCGAACTCGGGAACAAACATGCCCTTTTTGGCAAAATCCAAATCGCCGCCGTTGTCCTTGCTGCCCGGGTCCTCGCTGTTATCTTTGGCTAACTGGCTAAAATCTTCTCCTCCGCCAGCTGGCGGATTAAGAGCCCTTTTCAAAATATCTTCCGCCTTGTCTTTAGCTTCCGCGTTCATTTTATCTAAAACTTCCTGCGGAATTTTTTTAGATTCATCTGCTGGCCCCTCTTCCTTGAATTCCAAAAACGGAGTTTCCTTAATCATCTCCTTGGCTTTGCTAATATCTTTCACTCCGGCCAGTTCTACAATTAAACGGCGATTTAAACCGGTGCGCGTCGTGTAAATGACCGGCTCGGCTACGCCAAAAGCGTTAACTCTCCGTTCAATAACATCCTGAATAGCCTGCATGGCATCGCCCACTTTGGCTGCATCAATATTGCTCAAATCCGCTTGATATTCCAAATGAATGCCGCCTTGCAAATCCAAACCCAGATTAAAGCGGGCTTTATTAAGAAAATTATAAAGCGGCGGCACTTTGGAAACTGCTTTGGGATAAGCAACCAAGCCGGCTAAAACCGCCAGTAAAATTACTGCTCCAAAGTGCATTCCAATTTTTTGGTGGAAGGTCATACTTTATAAGTTAGCGCAATGATTAGCTTTTGACAATGTCAATTTCATGATCAAGAATTTTATTTCCGTCTGGATCAAACTTAAACTTTCCTTTAAATTTTTTATTTTCCAAAAATAACGGCAGCCAGAATTTATCATCCGGCCACATTGAGTCATAAGGGATTTTGTCAAAAGTAAACCATTGGGGTTTCATTTCTTCGGTTTCTACCGGCTCACTGGTATACTTCAAAATTTTAAAAATATGCACTTCCAGAATTTCTGCCCGCCTCGCGTCGACGAGCGGTCGTTTCCGCGAGTCGAGGCGGGGGTTGCCCGCAAACTCAAAATCAACAATCCCCATCTCTTCCATTTTCTCTATAATAATGCCGCATTCTTCCTGTGTTTCTCTTTTAGTCGCTTCTTCTATGCTTTCCCCGTCATGCAGTTTTCCGCCAAAACCATTCCACCGGCCCGCCCCAAAACCGCGTTTTTTCATACCTAAAAGAATTTGGTTATTTTTAGTTGTCGTGCAAAGCGTTAAAACTTTTTTCATTTATTATTCCTACTACCATATAAGGTTATAAGGTAGTGTATAAAATTATTCACCGATATACTCAAATCTTGGAATTTTCTTTCCATCAACTTCAACTTCTTCAAAAAACATTTTTACTGGCCGGACCCATAATTCATTTTCACCGTAAAGCGCGCGGTAGACTACTAAATCTTCAAGTGTTTCACTGTGCTTGGCGATGCCAATCACTTCATATTTATTGCCTTTATAATGTCTATACTTTCCTAATTTAAGCATATTATCTGCCGCAAACTTCTTATACTTTTTCAATTTCTTCTAAAACAATATTAAGGACGTGTTTATTAAATAAAATTTTATGATGCCCATAGACATTAACCTGGATATTTTTTGCGCCTTCCAGCCTGCAATTCCCTGTCGGCCAAACGTGATTGTCAAATTCTCCAAAAATAGAAACTATTTTGTGGTTTATAGCACTTTCGGAATTCAGCAATTTTATCACTTCGCTTTCTGGATGAATTTCTTTAAAAGCCTTGCATGGCAGAAGCTTTACCGCATGGCTTCCTAAAAATGGTGTCGCGATGGCAATTACTTTTATCACTCGCCCATCCTGATTATTAAAAGTGAGTAAATATTCGGCAATCAACCCGCCCTTGCTATGCGCAATGATGATTACATTATGCAAGTTTTTTTCATTAATCAGTTCGCGTATCAGCTTTGCGGAATGATCAATCGCCTTCGTATTATAGCCAAGATTTTCTACTGCATAAACGGGATGACCCTTCAAAGAAATCGGATCTGCAATTGCTTTTAGAAACTGCCATTTCGAATATACGCCCGGTATGAGAATTATCGGCGGCTTATTTCCTGAAATATAACCAAGATAATGCTTGGGCGGCTTACGAAACATAAAAGCATGGCCCTTTGCGAGATAAAAGTAATCACGAACCCAATTTGTAATTTTTTTAATAGGCATCTATTTTATTTCCCGCAACACCCCGTAAAGTCGCAGGGCGACCACGGGGCAAGTTTTTTATTTGCCACAGCAATGTTTATACTTTTTTGGACGTCCGTCAGCATGCCTTGCTCCGCACGGGCACGGATCATTGCGACCAACTTTATCCTTATTGATAATCGGCGATTGTTTAACTTCTTCCGTTTCGCCGTCATTGACTTTTTTAGCCGCGCCAAACTGGTCGATTTCATCGCTGGCGCCTTTGAATTGCAAATCTTGTCGCGGGCGTTCCACTGGTTGTCCGGGTTCTGACATAACTTGGATTCGGAAAACGGTGTTGACAACCGTTGAGCGGATTTGTTCCATCATTGAAGTAAACATATTAAAAGCTTCGCGCTTGTATTCAATCAAGGGATCTCTCTGGCCGTAACCGCGGATGCCGACGCTTTCGCGCAGATAATCAATTTCGTCCAGATGGTTCATCCAAGTCAGATCAATCGTCTGCAATACGATGGCCCGCTCGACGGAGCGCATCTGTTCACTGCCCGCTTGCTGCTCTTTTTTGTTATAAGCTTCCTTGGCCATTCCGATTAGAAATTCCGCCATAGCTGAAATTTTTTCCGAAGTATTTTTGCGCTTGTCGTTTTTAATTTCCTCCAGCTTTCTTTCCGTATCTTCCGAACACTCGACCAGCACCTTGAATTTCTGGCAGATTTCCTTGATATTCCAAGTGTTTTCATCTTCGGCCATCTGAAAAGATATTAGCCGTTCAATTTCTTCGGCAATATATTCCAACACTTCATTTTTAATATCGGATTTTTTCAAAATCTCCCGGCGCTTTTTATAAATCACTTCGCGCTGCTTGTTCATCACATCGTCGTATTCTAACACGTG
>JAPLXF010000076.1 GCA_026396205.1 Candidatus Moraniibacteriota bacterium
ACAGCGTGAACGTAAAAATTATCCTGATAAACGATTTGACGTAGGATTTAATGATAAAAACTGGTATTTATATTTACCTCCAATTGTTAATGATTATGGCTTTTCATTATCTTTTCGTATTGCACCAAGGTTATTTAAAGGATTAGTTGTGAATCCTGAAAGAAAATTAAATAGACAGGAAATCAAAGACGGAATTGAAAAAATAGAAAAAATTTACGAAGAGTATTTACGGCGAGTAAGGGAAGATAAGAAATTTAGAGAAAGAACTGATCTTGAGCATAATGCGAAAATATATGAAGAAGTCAAAAATGGCTTGATACATTATGGAAAAACAGAGGAGCTTGACACTGAAAAAAGAAAAGAATTTGCTGAAAAGGTCGCTTTAAAAATGATCGGAATAAATAAAGGGAAGCCTAAAAATTTAGTGCCTTTATATGATCTTGACGGTAATTTATTATGGCCAAAACAAATGTCTTATGAAGAAGTTAAAAAATTTGTAGCGGAAAGAGATAAGAATAAAATAAATGACCAAAAAGAATAAAATTTTAATCATCGGCGCGAAGGGGATGCTTGGACAAGTTTTGGCCAAAGTTTTTTCTGGCGATAAAAATAATGAGGTTACTGCTTGGGATAAGGAAGAAATTGATATTACTGACGAGAAACAAGTTGGCAAAAAAATTTCTAAATTAAAACCGGAAATTATTATTAATGCCGCGGCATATAATGCAGTTGATAAATGCGAGGATGCAAAAGGATATGAAATTGCCAAGAATATTAATGGCCAGGCGCCGGGATATTTGGCCAAAATAGCCAAAAAAATAAACGCGATTTTAGTCCACTATTCCAGCGATTATGTTTTTGATGGGGAACCGGAATTACCAGAGCCGACGGGATGCGGACATAATTGCGGAAGTTGCGGATTGCATGAAGGCTTTACTCCCCAAATAGGATTTGCAGAATATGCCAAACCAAAACCGATAAACAATTATGGCAAATCAAAACTGATGGGCGAAAAAGAAGTCCAAAAAAATACTAAAAAATATTATATAATCCGAACTTCCAAACTTTTCGGCAAACCGGCCATATCCGAAGGCGCTAAAAAAAGTTTTTTTGATGTGATGCTGGAAGCCGGTAAAAAAAATAACGGGGTTCACCCTGTTAAATACTCGCAGGGCGAGTCCGCTAAAAGCGGATTTAACAGGGTAAAAGTTATAGACGAAGAAACTGCCTGTTTTACCTACGCGCCGGATTTGGCTAAAAAAACCAAGGAAATTATTGAATCCAAAAAACCTTTTGGAATCTATCATGTTGTCAACAGTGAACCTTGCACTTGGTACGAAGCCGTTCTAGAATTATATCAGCAGGCCAAAATCAAGACGAAGGTTATTCCAATCAGCGCCGAAGAATTTCTCCGTCCGGCTAAACGGCCATATTATTCGGTTTTACTGAATACCAAACTTAATCCAATGAGGAGTTACAAAGAAGCGTTAAGAGAATATTTAAAAAGTCGGTAATTTTCAATAATCAATGATCAATTTTCATTGAATTTACAATAACCAATAATAAATTATCAAATTTTTTTAAATTTAGTAATTGAAAATTGATTGTAAATTGAAAATTGTAAATTGTAAATTTTTTATGAATATGAAAGGCATAATTCTTTCCGGTGGCAAGGCAACCAGACTACGGCCTTGCACTAAAATAACTTCAAAACAGTTATTGCCGGTTTATAATAAGCCGATGATTTATTATCCCCTAAAAACGCTCGTTGAAGCAGGCATTAAAGAGATATTGATAATTGTGGCACCTGAATGCGCCGGCGATTATTTAAACTTGCTCGGTTCTGGAAAAGAATTCGGAGTTAAATTGACTTATGAAATTCAGGACGAACCTAAGGGATTGGCTGAAGCTTTTATTATCGGCGAGAATTTTATTGATGAAGATAATGTGGCTATGATTTTGGGAGACAATATTTTTGAAGACAATTTGGCAGAGGATATAAAAAGTTTTAAAAAAGGCGCTAAAGTTTTCGCTAAAAAAGTGAGCGATCCGGAAAGGTTCGGCGTCGTTAAATTTAACGATAAAATGAAAGCTATAAAGATTGTGGAAAAACCGAAAAAATATTTGAGCGATTATGCGTTGACTGGTTTATACATATTTGATAACCGTGTCGTTGAAGCCGCCAAGAACGTCAAACCCAGCAGCCGAGGAGAATTGGAAATCACCGACCTCCATAATTGGTATCTGAAGAAAAAAGAATTGGATGTCGCCATGGTCAATGGCGTTTGGATCGACGCCGGAACTTTCGATTCGCTTTTAGAGGCGGGAAATATGGTGAAAAGAAAAAAGCTTTACGAAAAATTTGAATCTGATATTGAATAATCTTTATTTACAAAAAATTTAATTTATATCTAAAATTATGCAAAAAATTAAGAAAGCAATTTTACCTGTCGCTGGATTTGGAACCCGTTTTCTACCGGCTACCAAGGCCCAGCCTAAAGAGATGCTGCCGGTCGTGGACAAGCCGGTCATCCAGTATCTGGTTGAGGAAGCGGTAGCTTCGGGAATTGAAGAAATTATTTTCGTTACCGGCCGCGGCAAGCGCGCCATTGAAGACCACTTTGATGTTTCTTATGAATTGGAAGAAACATTGGTGGAAAAAAATAAGCACGATTTATTGAAAGATATTCAAAAGATTTCCAATATGGCTAAATTTTCTTATGTGCGCCAGCCTTTGCCCTTGGGCGACGGCCATGCCATTTTGCAGGCGGCGCATATTGTCGGCAATGAACCGGTATTGGTTCTTTTCGGTGATTGCCTTTATGACAGCCAAGTCCCGGCGTCCAAACAGCTGATTGAAACCTATGAAAAATATGGCGATAGCATTATCGGCCTCAGCTCCATTTCCAAAGAAGAAACTTCCAAATTCGGAGTGATTGAAGGCGTGAAGCTGGATGAAAATACTTTTGAAATCAAGAAAATGCTGGAAAAACCCGGAGCCGATGAAACCGATTCAACCTTAGTGGCGGTGGGAAAATATATTATTACTCCGGAAATTTTTAAGATACTGGCCACGATGAAAAGCGGCAAATCGGGCGAAATCCGCTTGGTGGATGCTTTTGAAATAATGCTTAAAAATAACCGCCCGCTTTATGGACGGGAATTGGAAGGCGAGTGGCTGGATACCGGCGACAAATTTAATTTTATCAAAGCCAGCATCAAGCTCGGCCTCAAACATCCCGAAATCGGAGAGAGATTGAAAAAATTTCTAAAAACCATATAGCATACAACATAAAACATGTAACAAAATAGGATTTTTTATGTTACGTGCTACGTGTTTCATGTTTCATGAAAGTAGCCATCCAAGCTTCCGACCTTGACCATTCCCGGATAGACGGCACGCGCGTCTATATTTTAAATTTGCTCAAATATTTCGGGAAACTGGACCAAGGCAGCCAGTTTTTGATTTACCACAAAAATCATTTCAATTCCGAACTCACTCCACCAAGTTTTCCCAATTATAAAATTATCCAAAAAAGTTTTCCGTTTTTTTGGACACAGACCAGATTTGCCTATGAATTATTCAAAGACAAACCGGATGTTTTGTGGATGCCGATGCATAATTTGCCCTATTTCCGACGGAAAAATTTAAAGACTGCGGTAACCATCCATGATTTAGCTTTCAAATATTTTCCGGAATGTTTTCCGAGGAAAGAATTATGGCAAATTAATTTTTTAACAAAAATGGCGGTGGAAAATTGCGATAAAATTATTACCGTTTCCCAATCCAGTAAAAATGACATTTTGAAATTTTATCCGAAAGTCAAAGAAAAAAATATCAAAGTTTTTAACATATTGGAAGTGGACGAAAAGCCGGGTTGCGGAATTTACGGAAAAGTAAAAAATAGAAATATTTTTGCAGGGAATATTAAATTTCTGGAAAATAGTGGAATTATATTTTCAAAAGA
>JAPLXF010000011.1 GCA_026396205.1 Candidatus Moraniibacteriota bacterium
CTACTTTTTTCCTTATTTTCCCTTAAAATTGAAACCATCGCTTTTCTAGAACAATTCGGTTTTGTAATTTTACTGCTGGCTATCGTATTTTTCTCCGGCCCATTGGGAGTTTTTCTGGATTTCATGCTCGGCCTCTTTTTAGGTATAGCTATTTAGGCGCGGTATTGACAC
Source organism: Candidatus Moraniibacteriota bacterium (assembly GCA_026396205.1). Lineage (GTDB taxonomy): Bacteria > Patescibacteriota > Minisyncoccia > Moranbacterales > UBA2206 > JAPLXF01. The sequence goes on from JAPLXF010000011.1 coordinate 172, forward strand.
ATTATCTGATATTGGTTAATATTCCTCTACTGGCCATTTTCGGCAGTTTTTTATTAACATTATTTTTTTGCAGACGAAATGCCAACCATCAACCAATTAAAAAGACATTCGCGAAAAGACAAGGTTCGGAAAACCAAAACCCCGGCCTTTAAGAATGTTTTTAATACTATTAAAAACAAGCCTATCGGAACCCAAGGCTCTTTTAAGCGCGGGGTTTGCATTAAAGTGGGCACGACTACGCCTAAAAAACCTAACTCGGCCTTGCGGAAAATCGCCAGAGTGCGCTTGACTAACGGCATGGAAGTGACCGCCTATATTCCCGGCATTGGCCATAACTTGCAGGAACACTCGATTGTCATGATTCGCGGCGGACGGGTGAAAGATTTGCCGGGCGTGCGCTACCATATTGTGCGCGGCGTTCTCGACTGCGCCGGAGTTTCCAACCGCAAACGCGGCCGGAGTTTGTATGGAGCCAAAAAAGAAAAAAGTAAAGAATAATTAATTTTTTTATAGGACATATAAGTCATATTGGACTTATTGTCGTCATATCTAAAACATGCCACGCAGAAAACGAATCTACAAAAAAAGCATAAAAGCCGATCCTAAATTCGGCAATGTTTTGGTGGGAAAATTTATCGGCAATGTTATGAAATGCGGCAAGCGGACAGCGGCCGAAGAAATTATGTATGATTCTTTTGAAATTATCCACGAAAAAACCAAGAAAGGCGGATTGAATGTTTTTGAACAAGCGATTAAAAATGTTTCTCCTTTGATGGAGCTTAAATCCAAGCGCGTCGGCGGCGCCAATTATCAAGTGCCGATTCCGGTTTCCGGAGAGCGCCGGACGACTTTGGCTATCCGCTGGCTGATTGGTGCTACCCGCGGCAAAAAAGGCAAACGCATGGCGGAAAAACTGGCCGAAGAATTCATTGATGCTTCCAACAAAACCGGTTTGGCCATGAAAAAACGAGAAGATGTCCACCCTATGGCCGAAGCTAACAAGGCGTTCGCGCACTTCGCGTAATTCAATAAGGCTTATACGACGTATTTGACGTATTTGTCTTACTTTAAAAAGTGTCTCGTCAGTATTCAATCGATAAATACAGAAATATCGGCATTATCGCCCATATTGACGCCGGCAAGACCACGGTCACCGAGCGGATTTTGTTTTACACCGGCATCACCCACAAAATCGGCGAAGTGCACGAAGGCGAAGCGGTAATGGATTGGATGGAACAGGAACAGGAACGCGGCATCACTATCACTTCGGCGGCGACGACTTGTTTTTGGAAAGATTGCCAGATAAACATTATTGACACGCCCGGGCATGTGGATTTTACGGCGGAAGTGGAACGGTCGCTGCGGGTTCTGGATGGCGGCGTGGTAGTTTTTGACGGCAAGGAAGGCGTAGAGCCGCAATCGGAAACTGTTTGGCGGCAAGCCGAAAAATACAATGTGCCCCGAATGTGTTTTATCAATAAGATCGACAAGGAAGGCGCCAGTTTTGATTTTTCTTTAAATAGCATCCATAACCGGCTGACTCCCAACGCGGTGGCTATTCAACTGCCGATCGGCGAACGGGGAGAATTCAGCGGCGTAATTGATTTGATAAAAATGAAAGCTTACAGTTTTGAAGGCGAAAAAGGCGAAAAAGTTATCGAAAGCGAAATTCCCTCTGAACTTTTAGATAAAGCCAAAGAATGGCGGGAAAAGATGGTGGAAAAAGTGGCCGAAGTTGATGATAAATTGACAGAAAAATATTTAGGCGGCGAAGAAATCAGTATTCCGGAAATTAAAGCCGCTATCCGCAAAGGAACGATTGAAACCAAACTGCATCCAGTCATGGTGGGAACAGCTCTTCGCAACAAGGGCGTGCAATTGGTTTTGGACGCAGTCGTAGATTATCTGCCGTCGCCTTTGAATGTGCCGGCAATTGTTGGCCATGCGGTTGGTGATCCGGATAAAAAAATTGCCGTTGAAGCGAAAGATGACGCACCTTTTTCCGCGCTGGCTTTCAAGGTGGCGACTGATCCGTTTGTCGGGCAATTGACTTTTTTTAGGGTTTATTCAGGCACGCTCAAGGCCGGTTCTTATGTTTTAAATTCTTCCAAAGGCGAAAAGGAAAGAGTCGGGCGGATTCTCAGGATGCACGCCAACCACCGCGAAGAAATTACGGAAATTTATGCGGGTGGCATCGGGGCACTGGTAGGGATGAAAGACACGACGACCGGAGATACGCTCTGCGATGAAAATCATCCTTTGCTTTTGGAATCCATTATTTTTCCCGAGCCGGTTATTTCCATCGCCATTGAACCGAAGACCAAAGCCGACCAGGAAAAAATGGGAATGGCTTTGCGTAAATTGGCGCAGGAAGATCCGACTTTTAAAATCCGCACCGATGAAGAAACGGCGCAAACCATTATTGCCGGCATGGGCGAACTGCATCTGGATATTATTGTTGACCGGATGAAGCGCGAATTCAAAGTAGAAGCCAATATCGGCCAGCCGCAAGTGGCTTACAAAGAAACCATCAAGAAGGAAGCGCAAGCCGAAGGCAAATATATCAAGCAATCGGGAGGCCATGGACAATACGGACATTGTTGGATTAAAGTCGAGCCGAATGAACAAGGCAAAGGGTTTGAAT
>JAPLXF010000016.1 GCA_026396205.1 Candidatus Moraniibacteriota bacterium
AAAATATTATTTGCGGATCTGATTATAACCTACTCCGACTATGCCAAAAATAAATTAAATAGCTTGGGTTTTAAAAACGTGAAAAGAGTTTATCCAGGCATTGATGTGGAACTTTATTCCCCGGCGGCAAAAGACAAAGAAATCCAAAGACTTTTAAATGTAACTGACGAAGATTTTGTTATTTCATATCCCGGAGAATTTTCAAGGCTTGGCGCCACTGATGATCTGGTTTCCCTGATTATTAATCACGCCAAAGAATTTAGAGAACGGAAAATAAAATTATGTTTCCCCGGGCGCATAAAAAATTCCGCAGATTTAAATAAAAAGAACGAGATCAAAAAAATCCTTCAAAGCAAAGATATGCTGGGTGTCGTTCGATTTACTGATGAACTTACGGTAAAAATAATTCCCAGTGATGATTTTATGAAAAGAAAATACAATACTTCTGATCTGATAATTTTTCCCGTGCGTAGCATGCAGGGCAAATTTGATGTTCCGTTGGCGGTCATTGAGGCTATGGCGTGCGGAAAGCCGGTCATAATTTCCAATCTGCCGATCCTTAATGAATTCGCCAAAGAAAATGTTGCTGTCAGGATTGAACCGGGCAATCCTGAAATTCTCTGGAATGCTATAATGGATTTATATAGTTCTCCGGAAAAAAGAAACCAAATCGGAGCCGAAGCCAGAAAATTTGTGGAGGCTAATTTTGATATTAAAAAAATTGCGGATATTTATCAGAAAATTTACGCAGTCTTATAAGTCTTATATGCCATATCAGTTAAAAAATATTTCTGAACACAAAAAAGAACTGAAAACCAGCCAGATGCAGGTGCCGGCGGTTTTTCATACTTCCGACGCACTGATGCCCAATGACGATACGATTTCCGAAATTGAACTGGTAGCCAAGCAACCTGGTGTATTTCACCACGTGGCGGTTATGAGCGATGTGCATAGCAAAAAAGGCCGTAAAAATCCGACCGGAACCGTGGTGGCTTCAGAGTTTTTAATGCCGCAGATTAATGACACGGCGCCCAATTGCGGCATGCGGTTTTTAAAAACTAATCTGACCGACGAAGATTTGGCCAATGGCAATCTGGATAAATTATTCAATGAATTAGTCAAAGTCATTCCCACCAAAGCTTATGTAGGCACCAAAGTTTCCTATTCTCTAATTATGGACATTTGCCGGAAAGGCATGGCGCCGGTCAAAGAATTTTTTAAATCCAGAACTAAAAATGAAATTGAGAATAGTTATAAAAATGGAAATTTCTTTCACTTGGAAACCGAGTTTCCAAGTGAGCAGGATATTTTAAACGCCATACCAAAATTATTTTTAAAAATTGGAAAATATCGTCTGGGAATTTTGGGCGCGGCTGGTAATCACTTCTTGGATCTAATGAAAATTTCGGAAATCCAAAATCCGGAAATTGCCGAAAAATTCGGGCTAAAAAACGGGCAATATATTTTTGTAATCCATACCGGTTCGGGACTTTTGGGCCAGTATGCTTCCTATCTTTATACGCCGAAAAACAAAGAGCATTTAAGCCAGAAAATTGTTTTAGAATTGGGAAAAATGTTTTTTAAAACGGAATATCAGAAAGAAACTAAAGAATTATATAAAAAATTTGATGAATATAAAAACAAGGAAGAGTATTTTACCTATGACGAAAATACCACGGCCGGAAAAATGTTTATTACCGCCCATCGCGTGGCGGCTAATCAAGGTTTTGCCAACCGAAGTATCATAACTAATAATTTAGATCAAGCCATAGAAAAAACTCTTGGCAAAAATCCGCAACTAGATATGCTTTTTGACAAACCGCATGTTTATGTGGAAAAAGAAAATCATTTTGGCCATAATGTCTGGGTGCACCGCAATGGCGCTGTTAGCGCCAATGGCCCATCACGAATGAATCATCCGCTATTTTCCCAAACCGGCGAGCCATTGATCATTCCCTCTTCTATGAGCACGCCAGCCTATCTTTGTGTTGGCACTGATGAAAATGAATCCACTTTCTTTTCCGCCAGCCACGGCACGGGCCGCCGGAAAGATCCGGAAAGCGATAAAGTAATTGATAAAATCCAACTCCTGGAAAAAATGGAAAAGAAAAATGTGAAGTTATTCAACGCTAAATCCAGTGGCGTGGTTCTGCAAGACAGCGGATATTATAAAGATGTGGAAGAAGTGGTAAAAGGAATGGTGGAAAATGAAATTATAAAAGTCGTGGCGAAAATGGAACCAGTAGCAGTTTTGATGTATTGATTTCGCTACGAAATACGAATTAATTACGAATATACGAATAAAAATATGAAGATTATAACAATTTCTGGGTTAGATGGATCCGGCAAATCAACCCAAATAAGTTTGCTTAAAGATTGGCTGGAGGCGCAAGGTAAGAAGGTTTTTTATTTCCATGCAATTCAATTTGGTTTAGCGAATGTTTTAAAACGCAAATACTATGAAATCTTGCATATGCAAGAATCTGTAGTATTTGATAAGAAGCAAGAAAAGAGTGTTACTGAAGCTAATTGGTTGCAAATTATTCTACGCCGGATTTTTCTGATGGCTGATTTGATGCGTTTCAAATCATTATGTAAAAAATTAAATAAAACCGGCTATAATTACATTTTAAGCGACCGGTATTTTTATGATAGCATTATTAATATAAAATATTTATCCGGAAAAGATAAAAAACTGCCTTGTGAAAAATTTATTTTGAAGCCGGATATTTCTGTTTATCTAAAGATCAATCCGGAAATTATTATGCAGCGCGAACGAAAACCCGACCAGGGACTGGAATATTTACAGAAAAAAAATGAACTTTATGATCAAGCAGCGGATATTTGGAATCTGAAAGTAATTGACGGCAATCGGAGTAAAGAAGAAATTTTTGAGGAAATTTTACCCCGTTAGAACTTATGTTTTATTATGTTTATGTGTTACAAAGCAGTAAAGACAATAAATGGTATACTGGCTGTACTGAGGATTTACGGAAGCGCTTTAAACAGCACAATGATAACGGAGTTTTTTCTACAAAAAACAGAGGACCATTTAAGTTAATTTATTACGAAGCGTGTGTCGATCGACACGACGCGTTTGTTAGGGAAAAATATTTAAAAACAGGAATGGGTAAGCGCTATCTAAAAAATCGTTTAAAGCGCTTCCTAGTTCTAACGGGGTAAATGTCAAGCAACTTAGCCAAATCAGCGGTTTGGGTGACGTTTTCAGAAATATTTTTTAATCTGTCCGGATTCATAATCCACAGCGCTTTGGGGCGGTTTTTGGGTCCGGCGGATTACGGACGCTACGGCTTGATCATAACGCTCACCACGACGGTTATAATCCTCATCGGCAACGGCATTCCGACGGCTATGGCCAAATATATCAGCGAATATTTTGAAACTGATGCCAAGATGGTGAAAGTCATCAAAAGGCAGACGGTCATTTCGCAGACCATTTTAATCGGCGCCATCACGGTTATTTTTTATTTTTGCGCGCCATTGATTTCAGCCGCCTTGGGCGATCCGACGCTGACTCCCCTTTTCCAAATTTCCACTTTGATTATTCCGGCTTTTGCCGCCGGTTCGTTTTATTTTTCCTATTACACGGGACTCCATCGCTTTAATTTGCAGGCCACACTCAAA
>JAPLXF010000012.1 GCA_026396205.1 Candidatus Moraniibacteriota bacterium
TTATTTCAAAACCGACATCTGGCAAAAATGGGATTTTAATTTTGGGAAAGTCGACACGGAAAATGTATTTCAAGCTCGCGACGAACGGGCTTGGATCTATAAATGGCCGGTCGCCGAAATTTTCAAATTTCTGGCGCCAACCGAAGCCTATGCCAGAACAGTCAGCGCGCTTTGGGGAATTCTGTCAATTATTCTTATATATTTTTCCGCTAGTTATTTCACCAAGAAAAAGGAGATTGGGCTGGTGAGCGCTTTTCTTTTTGCTGTCAGCATTTCCGGCATAATCTTTGACCGTCGTCTGCGGATGTATTCCATGTTTTTCGCCGTTTTTCTGGCTTTTTCCTGGATGTTTTTCAAATTTCTGGAAGAAAAATACGCTGGCCAAAATAAATTGATTAAATTGTTTTGGGAGAAAACCGGTTTCAATATTATTTATTTTATCCCGGCTGCAATTTTGGGAGCAATCAGCTTTCTGACTCACCAGCTCACAGCTAATATAGTTTTCATTTTTATTCTTTACGCGCTTATTCAACTGGCAATAATTATAAAAAACAAGCAAAATTACATCAATAAATATTCTGTCAGTTTGATTATTTTGTTCATCGGATATATAATTGCCGCCATTGCTTTGCCCAAACAATTGGCTATTTTTACGGCTGGCTTGCGTTTTTTTAACAGCCACTGGAACTATTTTCCTAATGCCCTGTCTGATTATAGTTCTATAATCGTAGCAATTATTTTTTTGGCACTGGGAATTTATTTTCTCTACAAAAAAGAAAAGTTATCTAAAGAAACTCTTTGGCTGGCCGTTTCTTTCATTGGCACGATTTTTTTGGCCGCTTTTGTCTGGAACCGGACGGCCGGCGACCAATATATCTTTTTTATCAAATCTTTCGGCATTATTTTGATAGCTTCCGGAATTTATTTCACCGCCGAATTTTTCAAAGAAAATCTGAATCGTTTCGGAAAATACTCGTTCTATGTTCCGCTGGTACTGGCGCTTCTGATTTTGCCCGATTACGCTTATTTTTTCCAAACCGACAATACTTACAAGCAAACTTCCGAATCGAGTAATCCCAGCTACCGGAAAATTTTCACTTATTTCAAAAAGAGTAAAAATCCGGCGGATGTTTTAATCACCCGCAATTTCCGCAATTATTACTGGAGTGGCGCTAAAGTTAAAGTTTTTGACTTCGGAGTGGATGTGGTAGACCAGGGCGCAACAGTAGAAACAAAAAAACTGACTTTGGATCAGCTACAAAATATTATCAGAGAAAATCCATCCGGCTGGTTTATTTTCAGCGATAATGACGAAGATTATATTTCTAACGACGCTGTAAATTTTGCCGAAAAAAATTTGGAGAGGGTAAGTAACTCGCAGGTTAGAGGCACAATAAGTGTCTATCGCTGGGGAAATTAGGCATTAGGTTCATTGCCAGATAAATTTTCTTTTTACCCTGTTAGAAATTTACTAAATTGAATTTACCTTTTCAAATTCAATTACTAATCATTTAATAAATCTATATCTTCATATCGATTTCTAACAGGGCGAGCTTCAGCTACTTTCTTGCGCGAGGATATATTTCTTAGATAATCTATATCCTCTTTTTTTATTTCCCCCAGAAGATATAAAAAGACGAGATAAAAAGCAAAAAGGATTATTGACCACAAAATAAAAATAATTTCTCCTTGGGAAAATAGCCGGGCCACAAAATATAAAATAATTCCCGCCAAAGCCGTTTTTAGGAAACTTTGCAATTTGATAGTTACTCCAAATACTTTATATAGATACCAAAGCATAAATACCATAATCACCAGCGAAGTGATGGAAGTGGCCATAGCCGAACCAACAATGGAAAACTTTTTGATCAGGATATAATTCAAAATAATATTCAAAATGACGCCGATGACTGAAATTATCATCGGTATTTTTGTTTTCCCCGCGCCGTTGACCGCGAAAGTCAGCACATAAAAAATTGTGAGGAACCCAACGCCGTATTCCAGAATCGCCATGGGGCCTGCGCCCAATAAATAATGTTTGCCGTAAAATAAGAATAAAATCGGCTGGGCGAAAACGGACATCAGAATAATCATCGGCACCAGAAGGATCATCATAATCCGGAGCGACTGGCCGATTATATTCCGGGTTTCTTTATGATTATTATCCGCTGTCGATTTAGAAACCATCGGCAGAAGAAAAATAGTCATGGCATAAAAAATATAGTAGGGGATGCGGCCGACCGTCAGCGCGCCGTTATAAATGCCAGTCAAATTATCGTCGTGGAGCATTCCTTTGACCATATAGAGATCGATGCTGATAAGTAATTCGTAAGCCAGAAAAAATATGATTATCTGCCAGGCATAGTTGATTAATTTTTTCCAATCAAAAACCGGGCTATAATTTTTATCCTGCAGAGCCGCTTTGGTTTTCAAATCCTTACTGACTTTAAATTTATCGATTAAATAAGCAATTAAAAATACCGAACCTGGCGCAAATATATA
>JAPLXF010000077.1 GCA_026396205.1 Candidatus Moraniibacteriota bacterium
GGGAGAAATTAAAGTTTTAAGCGGCATGAAATCGGAAGTCCGCCAAGGCGTCATCGACAGCCGGTTTTCCATCAAATTCGACGAAGAAATCCAGCATATCGACGAACGCTCGGTGGATGTCCGCGTTTCGGTAATTCTGGGCGGTTACGGCGAAACGGTGGTGATGCGGCTGTTAAGAAAATCTTCCATTGAATTCGATTTGAAAAAACTGGGCATCCGCCAGCAGAATCTGGATAAAATTTTGGTGGAAATTGAAAAACCCAACGGCGTAATTTTAAACACCGGCCCGACCGGCTCCGGGAAAACCACCACGCTTTACAGCATCTTGAGCATTTTAAACAAGCCGGAAGTGAAAATTATCACCGTGGAAGACCCGATTGAATACCAAATGGATGGCATTCTGCAAACTCCGGTTAATGATACCGGCGGCTATACTTTTGCCACAGCTTTGCGGGCATTACTTCGCCAGAACCCGGACATTATGATGGTGGGTGAAATCCGCGACGCGGAAACGGCGCAAATAGCCGTACAAGCGGCGCTGACCGGGCATTTGGTCATTTCCACTCTTCACACCAATAATGCCGCCGGCGCCGTGCAGAGATTATTCAATATGAAAGTTTCGCCGTCCGATATCGCTTCGGCAGTCAACGGCTTTATCGCCCAAAGGCTGGTGCGCACGCTCTGCCAACATTGCAAAGAAAAAGTTAAACCCACCGCCGAAGAGCTGGCCAAAATTGAAAAAGTCATCAAAACCATTTCGCCCAAAGCCGGCGTGGAAATTCCTAAAGAAAAAAGCATCTGGAAACCTAAAGGCTGTCCTAAATGCAATAAATTAGGATATAAAGGGCGCACGACGGTTTGCGAAGTTTTTCAGATGTCTCCGCCGATTCAGGAACTGGTCAGCCGAAAAGCCATTACCAACGAACTCAATGCCAAAGCCATTGAACTCGGAATGCTCACCATGGCGCAGGATGGAATTTTAAAAGTTTTGGAAGGTGAAACGACGATTGAGGAAGTGGAAAGAGTGACGGACATATAGCTTTTTAGGCGTTAGCTTGTAGCTTTTTAGGATTTTAATTGTTATCCCGAGCGTAGCCGAGAGATTTAATACAACAAGCCAAATTAGATTCCTCCACTCAATTATTTTTCGTAAGACTTAAAATAATTTCGGTCGGAATGACATTCCTATGGAAAATTAAAAAGGAGCAGATGCGATGATTTGCTCCTCTTTTTATTCCTCGTAAATTTTTACATTATAGGATTTTTGCAGAATTTTGATTATCATCCGGTAGCACGGCGCCGGATTAATTTCGCAGCCGACAAATTTTTTGGCTGTTATTTGAATTTCCGGATAAATCAGATCGAAGAAGTATATTACTTCGAACTCGGCGCAGTTTAAAAAACTGCTTAGCCTGATCTGATCTTCTCCGGAAACTCTTTTTATATAGTACAGCAGGGCTTTTTTAATTTGCCGTTTTATCTTTTCTTTTACGAAATTGTTTAAATCTTTGTTCTCCAATTTTGAACCTCCTTTTCGGGTGGTCCGGAATTTTCCGGAAAAACAACCCCCCAGCTATTAATAAAAACTATAATAGTTTTATCAGCCGGTAGGATAACCGCCAAATTTCCGCTTTGGCTGTCATAATGGAGTTTCTCTAATTTATTCAGATCTTCAAAACCCTCCATTTTTTTAACCCCATAAAGGACAACTTCTCTGGCTTCCACATCAGTATTTCCCGATTCCGCCTCAATTGTTATTTCTACATGCGGGACGGAAAGAATGTGCAGGGTAAAATGCCGCAAAGCAATTTCCACTTTAGCTTGGTATTTTTTAATCTCCGCTTTATCGGAAAAAAAAGTAACCAGCACTAATGCAGAAATCATTATTACTATTGACGCTGTGCAGAAACTTTTGACAAAGAAATTTTTCATAGACCCCTCCTTTTGTTTACCCTAGGCCGATGCCCAATTCATCCATTGTATAAATAAAAGAGTGGCTGATAGCTCCCAAATCTATACAATGTGCACTACTGTCGCTTTCTGGACAATTAATAGAACCCCTTGTTTCTTCTAAATTATCCCCGTCTTTTTTTACCCCATCCATAAATCCCTCCTTTCTTTATGGATTGTTAAGTTTTTAAGTTGCCGACCCCTTTAATATATAAATCTTATACCTAAATCCTTCACCGTCAAATGTTACTTGTCCCGTACCACAGATTTTCGCTTTTAGTCTTGAAATAATCATATCGCTTTTTATAATTTTACCAATGCTTTAAGTTGGTATTCTCTGTGGTGTGGGATTAAAAAAGGAGGTTGGGAGAAAAATTTCTCTCCGCCTCCTAATCTTTTACCAAGGCCAACTCAAACTACCAGCCACCGCTACGGGATCTGCTTTCAGTATTTCTTCTGCGTTAATGCCGACTTTTTTACAAATAGCCTCAATAAGTTTGTTATTTTTTTCTGCAAGTTTCGTTGCTTTTATCACAACAAGGGCAATAATTATATTCTCTACACTAAGCCCTAAAAACAAAATCAACCCTATCATTCCTAATGCTACTACTATATTTTCCATTCTTTTCTCCTTTCAAAAAACTGTTTCGTTAATTTTTCTTTTTTCTATTTTATATTTTCATTTTTTATCACTAATCTGTAGACAAGTCCGAAACCTAGGGCCTCGGGGAAGAAGCAATGTCGAGGAACGATTCAGCCGAAACCAAATCGCCCATGTCTGGACAAAAATGCTCCCAAGATTGAGGATAAAAGATAGTAATCCCCAATTGTCTACAGGAAACTGCTAGTCACCAAAAGGCTAATAATAGACACTTTATGATGACTGGCCAGTCTAGCACATGATTCAGGTTTTGTCAAATGGCTCTTTTTTGCTACAATTGGAGCATGCTTATCGAATCTAAAGATGAAACAACTTCCGATACGCCCTTGACCCAAGGGAAAAACACCGACCCTGTCGATGCCAATTTGGATGCGACGCTCCGGCCGCAGAATTTCGCCGATTATATCGGCCAAAACAAGGTCAAACAGAACCTGAATATCCTGATTCAGGCCGCCAGCCAGAGAAAAGAACCGATTGAACATATCCTGCTTTACGGGCCGGCTGGGCTGGGCAAAACCACTTTGGCCAATATCATCGCCAAAGAAATGGGCGTCAACATTAAAGTTACTTCCGGACCGGCCATTGAAAGAGTGGGAGATTTTGGATCAATATTAACTAATCTGCAGGACGGAGATATTTTATTCATCGATGAAATTCACCGGCTGAATAAATTGATTGAAGAAATTTTGTATCCGGCCATGGAAGATTTCAAGTTGGATATTATTATCGGCAAGGGCCCGTCGGCGCGGACTATCCAGCTGGATCTGCCTAAATTTACTTTGATCGGCGCCACCACCAAGCTGGGTTCGCTTTCCAATCCTTTGCGCAACCGTTTCGGTGCCACTTACCGCTTGGATTTTTACGCCGAGGAAGAAATCAAAAAAATTCTGGAGCGTTCCAGCCGGATTTTGGGAGTAAAAGTGGACGATTCAGGATTGATAAAAATCGCCAGTTGCGCCCGCTGTACGCCCCGCGTTGCCAACAGATTATTAAAGCGCGTCCGCGATTATTCGCAAATCAAAGGCCATAAAACTATTGACAGCGTTAAAGCGGCGGAAGCGCTGGAAATGATCGACATTGATCCGATCGGTTTGGATCCGGCCGACCGGCATATCCTGAAAACCATTATTGAAAAATTCGGCGGCGGGCCGGTTGGGCTTTCCACGATTGCGGCCGCCACTTCGGAAGAAATAAAAACTATTGAGGATGTTTATGAACCCTATCTTCTGCAAATCGGATTTTTGGCCCGGACGCCGCGCGGGCGGATTGCTACTGAACATGCTTACAAGCACTTGGGTTTCCCTTACGACAATCAGAAAAGTCTGGTATAATAAAGCTATAATTTTATGCTTTTAATTGTATTTCTTTATTTGATTCTGCTGCTGCTTTTTATTATCGCGGCGCTTTTTATTGTTTACCACATCGCTAAATACTCTTCTGATTCCAATATTAAGCAGGTAATGCTGCTGATTTTTATTATCGGTGCGCTGATTTTGTTCGTGCTTAATATTATTTGCTTTTTTACCACCGACTGGGGAGCCATTTTATCCAAGCTAAAAATATAACCAGATGGAAATAAAAAAAATGCATTTTGCCGGCCAAAAAGAAAATGAAGAGATTTTGCTGACGGTCCGCCGCCACTGGTTCAACATTCTTTCCCAATTCATTATTGTTTTGGGAATGGTTATTGTCATTCTGCTGGGATTTTTTATCAAGCCTTATTTGCCTTTTACCCAATCAATTATAGCGGCGCGCGGAATTTATAATTTGATAGAAATTTTTTTCCTGATGCTGGTTTGGATTATGGCTTTCTTCATCTGGATTGATTACTATTTCGATGTTTGGATTGTTACCGACAAAAGGATTGTTAATATTGAACAGCGAGGGCTTTTTAAAAGAGATATTAGCGAATTGGAGCTGGTCCGCATTCAGGATGTAACGGCGGAAATCGTAGGCATTATCCCGACCCTTTTGGATTACGGCGAAGTGCAGATCCAGACGGCCGGCGAAATGGAGCATTTTCTGTTCCGCAAAGTCCCACATCCCAACCAGATTAAAGATTTGATTATGAATTTGAAAAAGAAAGAAATCGCCGAAGAATCAGATGAGCTGGGAGAAATGATCCAGCAAAAAATCCACGAGGAGATGCACTAGGATTTTTAAGTTCACCCCGTCGAGTAATCCCGCCTTGGCGGGATAATTTTGTGAAATGAAATTACTCTACGGGGTCTTCCTAAAACCCGGTTTTAGGAAAGGAGGAGATTTAAATTCACCCCGTTAGATAAATTTGCCTTAGCGATAAATTGCACGGGTTCACCCCATGGAATATTTCGCCACAGGCGAAATAATTTTGCAGAGCAAAATTTATTCAACGGGGTAAAAAACAAAAATACGGGTAGCGCTAAAATAAAATTTAGGGTTTTTATTTTTATAAAGCTGTGTCTTCTGGCATGGTTTTTTATATTGCCGGGAAATTGCTGGGCAGATGAAAAAGACTTAATAATTACCGAGGTCATGTATAATCCAGACGGGACAGATGATAAAAATGAATGGATAGAAATTTATAATTCTGGAGAGTCTGAAATTAATATTGAAAAATCACTGCTTGGTTTTATCGAAAAAGAAGGTGCTTTTTGTCACGAATTTTCGGATAATTTAAAATTGGGGTCAAAAGAATTTGCAATAATAGCAGATGACTTAGATACATTTAAGATTAACCATGGTTCTTTCTCTGGAATCGCTTTGGATTCTTCTTTTGAGCTTCCAAATAGCAACAGCACAATAAAAATTAGTTTTGATAAGTGCAAAACATGGAAAACTGAAGCAAAATACGAATCTATCTGGGGTGGAAATGGAAACAATACATCTTTGGAAAAAATCAATTTAACCACTTCCGATATAAAGGAAAATTGGCAACAAAGTTATAAGCTAGGCGGAACACCCGGAGCAGAAAATTCAACTCCACCGCCACCAAAAACATATTCCAATAAAATCCGCATCAATGAAGTTTTACCGAATCCCAAAGGCACAGATAGCGATCTGGAATGGATTGAGTTTTATAATTATGGCGATACCAAAGAGGATTTGGACGGATGGAGATTAAAAGACAGAAACGGCACGGAACATACGCTGAAACAATCAGATGAAATAAATCTAGAAATAATTTCACATGGTTATGTCTGGTTTAATCCCAATAAATTCAGTGTACCTCTGCATAATTCCGGTACAGAATCAATCGGGCTTATTGACCCAAATGGCAATTTAATCAGTAGCGTTTCTTATATTGGTAGCGATGCTAAGGAAAATATTTCCTACAATTTCGACGGCGCATCTTGGCGATGGAGCCGGTTTTTGACGGCGGGAAGCGCCAATATTTTTAATACTTTACCGGAAATAAAATCTGATGTGGAAAACAAAATCTATGTGAACACTTACGCTGAATTTTCCGCCAAAGGTTCAGATGCGGATAATGACACACTTAAATATACATGGAATTTTGGCGACGGACATAAAAGCTATCTGAAAAAAACTACCCATAAATACGAAGAAACAGGAAAATATACGGCAACTTTGACAGTTTCCGATAACAGCGAGGATGTAATAAAAACCTTTAGTATCGATGTTCAAGAATTTCCGGAACAGAAAGTGAAAATTGTGCGGGTGATGCCCAACCCCAAAGGCAAAGACAGCGATTTGGAATTTATCGAAGTCCAGAACAAATCTAAAAAGAAAATTAATCTCAAAAACTGGTCAGTGGCTACCGGAACCAAAAATTTATATAATCACCCGATTACCAAGGACTTGATTATTAAGGCCGGGAAAATTTTAAAAATCACCCGCACGGATTCCAAATTCACTTTGCCCAATAAAAAAGGCAAAGTGGAATTGCGCTATCCGGACGGGCAAGTGGCTTCCAAAATTAAATATTCCAAATGGGGCGCCGGCATTGCCGACGATGAAACTTATGAAAAAACTGCCGGCGGCTGGGAATGGACAGCGCCGGCTGTTACTGAAATAAAAACCGAAGAAAATACAACTCCGGAGACCGAAACTATTCCGGAACCGGAAATTATTATTCCGTCTGTTGAAGATATAGAAATTCCGGAAAATATACTCGAAGAGGAAGATAAAAATATCCAATCTTATCGGGAAACCAAAAGAGAAAATCGGATTGCGCTGATTAGTTTTGGGACAACTATAAATACTCCGCAGGCTTTCTTTGAATCGCAAGGAAAAGTTCTGGGTGCGTCAACTGTCAAAGAAACTTCCGATTATTTTCAGTTTACTCCGCCTGGAATTCCAGAGGAACACTATGCAGTAAAATTTTTGAGAAATTTTTCTTTCAATATTAACTCTTGGTTAAACAAAATTTTACTTTTCTGACTAATCTAATTTTTATCTCCCTTTGCAAAAGGGAGATGTCCAAAGGACAGAGGGATTTTTACGAATTGCGCAAAATAAAAACCTCCGGCAATAGGTGCATTGTCAGAGGCTTTTTCTTTTGGAGCAATTATTTGCTCTCTTTAATTTTGCTGTCTAAAAAAGAGATCATTTCCTCAATAGACCGTTCCCCATTTTCTTCAAGCTGTTTTATCATTTCGCCAATATGTTCAATCTCAACCATTTTTTTACTCCTTTCTAATTTTTGGCTAAAAATAAAAAGACCCAAAATAGGTTCTTGAAACAACTAGTTCTGTATTGTATATGACTATTTAAAAATAGTCAATAGCCCATAATTATTTTAATTGTGTAAGTAATCAATTACCCCGGTTAAATATCACTAAGCGATTTAACGGGGCAAGCTTACCTCAACTCACTTGGACACGGAGTGTCCAAATAAATTGTTTTTATTAGTCAGCTTTTGGCATATGCAATTATTTGACGAATTTGTATTTAGGGTAAAAAATCATTTTTAGTCGAGGTTTAAACTCGAATTGATTAAAAGATTCACCCTAAGGTTGGGCCTTGGGAAGATTTATTTTCTGTTTCTTCTTTTGCTTTTAGTAGTTCTTCCTTGGCATACAGATCTATCCGATTTAAAGCATTCTGCAGAGCTAAATTGGCATAATTATCTTTTCCGGCATCGTATTCGTTCAGAAAACTCATATAATCTTCCGCTTCAACCTTAGTTAGAAGCCTCTTGGCATACAAATCGTTGATTCTTAGCGCCAAATCTTCGGCCATATCCAATTGTTCAGGTTTGCTTTCCGGGCCTTGCTCAATTTGCCCGGTAATTTTTTCATCCAGCTCCTTTTTTTCTTTTGGCTTTTCCCCTGTTATGAAAAATTTGCCTTCGCTAAAATCCATATTTTTAATAATAAAAATTACTTAATTATTATAGCACGGACCGGTAAAAAATTTATTTTAATTCCTAAATCCAATAGGCGGTTCTTCGGGCATGATAAACATCCGTCGGCTTTTCGGCTTTAGCAAAAGCATCGACAACAAACTTTTCGACTTTTTTATACATTAATAATTCCATAAGCTAATTTTAACAGAGGCTCCTCCCAACCAAAGCTAGTTTCTTGATTTTTTAATACTTTAAAAGCCGCTGTGCAGCCATGATCAATTCTGGAAAATTCTTGAAGCACATTGACAAGTTCTTCCATAAAGCCGCCAACTGTGCCGTCGGAATCATCAACTCCGCCATTGCATAATTTCTTATCCAGCCTTAAAAGCATTTTAACCAGTAGATCGGCAGTTTGCCTGCTAACCGGCAATTCTGATACGATTGCCGATAAGCGATTGCACCCTTCTATAAGCGAGTCCTGATAAGCAAACCAAATTCGGGATGGTCCATTATATGATTTGATATATTTCATTGCGCCACTGATGGATTTTTGCGTTTTAGCTAATTCTATTTTAGATAATTCGCCCGGGCGATTGCTGCATTTGGGCTCATAAAAAACTTCTTTATCTTCTTTTTTGATAGGTTTGCCGCCCAAAACTGCGTGAATCGCCACTGCCACCATGTGCTTGCAAATATAATCATTTTGTCCCAGATAACAATCACAGCTTCCTTGGCTAAAATTTTTACTTGAAATTGATACTTGATAAAAATTGCCGCCTAACACTCGGGCAGAAAATCCATCAAATTTCTCTTGAAAATCGCTTACCTTGCCGTTTTCGTACAAATTAACCGCCTTTTCAAAAGTTGGCTGATCTGTCACAAATTTTATTTTATTCAAATCAAATTTCGGCTGCATATTATTTGCTTTCAATCATTTCCTCCACTCTCCTTTTAGCCTCTTCCAAAAGTTCTTTGGCTTTTTGGCGGGATTCGAAAGATTGTTTGACTAGATTAGAAATTTTTTCTTGCGTTTCTTTCGGCAAAATTGGAATAACCATATCCTTTATAGTTTCTTTTGGCACGGCAGTTAAAATAGTTCCGGCACATCTTTTTTCTAATTGAAATTGAAAAATAATACTTTTTGCCATAACTAATAAAACCTCTGGTAATACTTCCTTGCTTCTAAATTGAAAAAAACCATTTGATGCCAAAAATCCCTTCTGCTCTTTGGCAACTAACGCTACCTTATCCAGTGAACCTTCCACAGTTGAAACAATAACATCATTCGTTTTTAAAATTCTTTTCGCCCTATTTGGCGCCTCTTTACCTAAAACTTCAGTAAATCCATTAATGGCTCCTGAATTTATGTTTGAAAGCTCAACATAATTGAATTTATCATTTGGTTTTTTATTTGCTTCAAATTTGGCAGGAATATTTTCTATGACTTCGCCTAATAATTTTGAATTATTCTCTTTTAATTTAGAAACCAACTTTTCATATTTCGCTTGAAAATATTCCGCGTCCATTCTTCTAGAATTCTCCACTTCCGATAAATTAATAACCACAGACAAACTTTCGATTTTTTCATAATCTGTTAATCCTAATTCTTCTAAGAGCAACCTTTCTGCTTGTTGATATAACGATTCTGATTTTTGGGATTCTTCCCATGATTTGTTAGATAATTTTTCTATTTCTTTTTGAATTGGCATTGGCAATACAGCAATTTTAAATTGTTTCAATTCTTCCGCATTTACATTAGCTTGGTTTACAGCACGCCTTGCATATTTTTTAATTTGCCTTAACCCAAATTTTGAATTAAGAAAAATATTTAAATAATCCGGCAATATTTCTGCCTTATCTGGTTGTAATTTTATTAGATATGACGCAAAAGTTGATTCCAGATCTAATTTATAAATTCCAGTTCTTCCAACAAACTCTTCCGAATTTACGCGATTAAATAAAACATCATTTTTCTCTAATTGAAAGTTTTTAAAAATTATTTCCGAAACATCAGCAAATCTTACCTTGTTATCAAATAAAAAAGCATCCTCTATATTATCCATTTTAAACATCGGATATCCTTTTTTATCATCATTCATTGCCAGCGAAAGACCGTATTGACATTTTTTTAAAACTTCACCGATGAATTTCCAATTTCCTTTTGCGAAATCAATAAAATACTCCGGCTGATAATATTCAGCATCAATTCTTGTCGAACCTTCAAATTGGGATTTTTGGATTATTGAAAAATTCATAAATTATTCCTTTACGCTAAAGCCAATTTTAACATCATCTTTTGAAAGATATTTTATTTGAAAATATGATATTAGGGCATCTAGCTTGCTAAAAAATACTGCCCCATTACAAAAAATTTCTTGTGTATATTTTCCCTCTCCCAATGGATATGGTCTCACTTCAGACATTGGAACTTTAAATTCATTTAGATCTAAGCTTGTTAAATTTGCCAGCTCGTCAATAATTAAATGGTATTCTCTAACAAAATTATCTGTGATACTGCTATTTTTTGATAAATTGCTTTTAAGTGCATTCAGCCTGACATATAATCTCAGTAATTTATCTTGACTTTGATTTTCCATATAAATTAAAAATTAGTTAATTTTTTGAAATATTTTGCATAAATAAGCGTATTATTTAAGTAAGTATAGCGACCTTGACAATGATGTTGATTTTGCTATACTGATAATGTCTTTCGGTTAACATAAACTGAAAGGGTATTACATCCAAGGGCAACCCTCCGCGAGGAGGGTTTGCTTTTTTTTAGGCCTTCTTTTCAGATCTATACTTCAGTTCCCTGCCCCAAACATCATCCGTTATTTTCAATACATCAAAATACCCGTCTCCGCCAGTTTTTAATTCCGTAGAAGCATTGTTCTCGGATGAAAAAATATAAACTTTTTTTCCTCTGTTTTTTAAATAAGTCACCAGCGCCAGGAAATCAGAATCGCCAGAAAATAAAACAGCTGTGCCATATTTTTTAATAAAATGCAGCGCGTCAATTGTCATTTCTACATCCATATTTCCTTTTTCTTCAATAGATTGTCCCGCATCTGTAATAATAGCAATCCTTTTTAATTCCTTTTTTCTCACTACAAAACCTAAGCCCTTATTGAGAAAAGTAAAAAATTTATGTTTTCCATCTAAACTATATTCTCTCGTTCCGTCCGCAGGGTATGCGGTATAATAAAAAACTTTTATCTCCGAGCCTTTAAATTTTGCTTTAATAAAATTTCTAAGCTTTTCAAAATCAAACATTTTCCCTTTTACTTTCTGTGCTTGCCAAAGATTTGAAGCGTCAATAAAAACATAGATTGCGTTTAAGCTTTCCGCCTGATTTTTGTTTTGATTAAACATATTATTTGCTAATATTTTTTACAAACTTCAAAAACTCCTCCGCGATTTCGTCCAAATCATGATCGATTAATTTCTTGCCTGTTTCATCAAATATCACATTTCCTTCGCTATCTTTGCGATAAATATATTCCCCCGAAGTATCCTTCCCGCCTTTTTTGGAAACTGCCATAAAAATCGGATAATCACTTGGAATTTTTTCGTCTTCTCCCCATTTCTGCAAAAACAAAACTGAAGTTTTCGTTCCGGTGTGAGGTTTGAAAGTATTGCCGTTGAGTCCAACGACTGCCAAAAGCTTGGCTTTTTTTAAAATAAATTTACGGACATATTCCATCTGTGTATTATTTAAAACTCCCTGCGGCAAAACGATGGCCATTCTCCCGCCGGGTTTTAGAAAATTCAAATCGCGCTCAATAAATAAAACATCGCGCGAAACCTTATTTTGATGTTTGGAAGTTTTTTCAAAATCTTTGTCCCATTTGAAACCCAGATCATAGCGGTTCAAAAGCACGCCTTTTATTTCTCCCGCGAACGGCGGATTAGTCAGCACTATGTCAAAATTAAAATCGGCCATTCTTTCCTGATTGCGGCGATTTTCTTCGTTGTCTTTAAAAGTTCTAAGAAACGGACGAAAGCGAGTTCGCGTTTCTTCATCCCAAAGTTCGCTGTCTAAAGAGTTGGCATAAGTTACATTAGTTTTTCCATCGCCGGCAATCAGCATCATGGCTTTCCCAATTTTGACGCTCCGCGGATCAAAATCAATTCCGAATAAGTGTATTTCAGCATAATCTTTTTGCTTTATATCATAGCCATTGCCAAACTTATCTTTTGTCAGTTCGTTTTGCCAAACATATTGCATGGCATGGAGTAAAAATCCGCAACTGCCGGCGGCCGTATCAATAATGAAATCTTTGGAAGTCGGCGCCAGCATTTTGACCGCCATATCAATTACATGCCTTGGCGTAAAATATTGTCCTTTATCGCCTTTGGCATCCAAGTTAATCAGATATTCAAAGGCATCATCTATAACCTGCAAATTTGAGCCGAAAAGACGATATTTTTGCAGAAAAGAAACTGCTGGCACGATGGCGTTTTCTGGAATTTCTATTTCATCCTTAGATTTAAAGACATCCCGCCATTGATTCTTGGCATCTTCGAAAAGACGCTGAATATTGTTTAAATTTTCTTTGTTGGTTACTCCGGCAATTACTCGAAATCTTCTATTATCACTGCGTGGAGTTTCCAATTCATCGTAAAGTTTAGCGTAAATCAATTTGAAAATTTCATCAAAAGAATCTACGCCGCTATTAGATAAAACTACTTCTTGTAAATCATAAACTAGCTGTTTTAAATTAAGAACTTCATCCAACTCCGCATAAGTTATTTTCTTAGATCTAACATCTTCCACTGTTTCATTGAATTTAGGAATTTCCAGCAGGTCTTCAAAAAGATTTGGATCAGTCCGTAAAATATTATTTTGAACTTTGCCGTCCGTCAGCACCAATATTGGCGCGCCAGTAGCATTGGCATAACTTTTGAGCTGTCCCAGCCCGTCTTTGACATCTGGTTTTTTTACTTCCACTACCAGATACGGCGTGCGTCCGTCTTCGCGATAGATGACAATGTCGGCGTGTTTCTTTCCGATTTCCAGGCCGAATTGCACATCCACTTCCACATCCATTCGATCAAGCGGATATTTATAAAAATTTACCAATCTATAAATCATCAGCTGGCGCACAATTTCTTCTGGCTTAGCCACCAAATTTTTATTTCTCTTTAAGCATTGCAAATAATATTTTCCTTCTTTTTCAGAAAGATCTAAAACTTCTTCCGGTTTTATTCCTTCAAAAACAGAAAGCCCGTATTGCATATCCGGATTGTGAAAAATTTTTCCCAAAATTTCACTTGTCTTTTTTTGATCTGACATATTATTTATTTATTTTAGATAAATTTAAAATTACTTTGCCTTGGAATTGGACTTCGCCGGGAATAATTATCATTTTTTCATAAGCCGGATTTTCCGGCTGAAGATATCTTTTACCGCCGTCAGCAATAAATTTTTTTACGGTTGTACCTGAATCAGTTCGCGCCAGAACAATGTCGCCACTTTTATATTCTTTGGATTCTTTTATCAAAAGATTATCTCCGTCGCTTATCCCCGCATTTATCATTGAGTCTCCGATAACTTGAATTATAAAAACATTATCTTTGGCTTGATTTATTTTTTCATTTTCTAAAACTTTTCCGGCTATCGGCAGAAAAGTAAAAGCGTTAGCAAAAGATTCAATATAGGCACCGCCGGCACTGATGCCGGCCATTTTGATTAAGGGATTTTTTCCAATTTCTTTGTAGCCCAGCGGTAAAATTCTTATGCCGCGAGCTTGTCCATTTTCTCGATGAATACATTCCTTTTTTTCAAGCGCTTCTAAAAAATTCAAAACCGATTGATTGGAGACTAATTTTAGTTCTTCTTTTAAATCTGCCAGCGTTGGCGGGAAGCCTGAAGTTTCCAGCGAATTATAGATTAATTCCAAAACCTTTTTTTGTTTTAAAGTTATTTTTGTACTCATATTTATATTATAATACGACTATTTAGTCTAGTCAAGTTGCTTTAAATAAGCCATTTCTTAAAGTTGTCCACAGGTAATAAAAAATGCCTTCTACGTAATATTTTTGAAAAGAGTTTTTGGTTTAATTGAAAATCAATTTTAGAAATGATAGACTTAAATAGACTTAATTTGTGAAAAATAACTTTATTTAACTTTATGTCAGGACACTCCCATTGGGCTGGAATTAAACACAGGAAAGGCATTAATGACGCCAAAAGAGCCAATATTTTTACCAAATTTGGACGCCTGATTACTATTGCCGCCCGGGGCGGCGGCAATCCGGATATGAATTTCAAATTGAAACTGGCCATTGACCAGGCGCGGTCGGTCAATATGCCCAAAGAAAATATTGAGCGGGCCATTAAGCGCGGCACGGGCGAACTGAAAGACGCCGCTGAAATACAGGAAATAATTTATGAAGCCTATGGCCCTGGTCAAGTGGCAATGCTGGTTAAAGCCGCTACGGACAATAAAAACCGCACCCAGGGAGAAATTAAAAATATCATTGCCAAGGCCGGCGGGAAAATGGTATCGGCCGGTTCAGTCAGCTTTTTATTCAAACAGGTTGGAAATATAAATGTTACGGTGGAAAATAAAGATCCTTATGAAACGGAAATGAAAGCTATTGATGCCGGCGCGGAAGACACTGTTTATAGCGAAAATATTTTGACGATTTATACCAGATCGGAAAATCTACAGAAAGTCAAAGACAACCTGGAAAAAGCCGGATTGAAAATAGAAGATGCCGCTTTGGCATACGCACCGCTCCAAAAAATATCCTTATCGGAAAACGACAAGCTGGATTACGAAAAACTTTTGGAAAATTTGGATGAACAGCAGGATGTCCAAATTGTCTATGACAATTTGTAAATTACTAATATCTAATATCTAATATCTAAAAAAATCCCAATTACTAAATTAATAATGTTTTAAAAATTTGACATTAAAGCATTAAAAATTAATTAGAAATTAGAAATTAGAAATTTAAAGCTTTTTTATGAAAATTAGGCTATTTAATAAAGTGTTCTTATGAAAAAAAGCAATGTTCTGCGCGTCCTGGGTATTGACCCAGGAACTGCTACCACCGGCTGGGCGATAGTGGAAGAAATCAAGGGAAATATAAAACCTTTGGCTTTCGGCCATATCAGCACCAGCCCCAAGCAGGCCGAAGCTGAAAGGCTTTTAGAAATTGCCAGAGATCTGCAAAAAATTATTAAAAAATACAAACCACAGGAAGCCGCCATTGAAAAGGTTTTCTTTTTTAAAAACCAAAAAACCATTATACAAATCGGCCAATCTAGAGGTATAATACTATTGACACTAGAGAAGGAAAAGGTTAAAATATCCAATTACACTCCGCTGCAAGTCAAGCAAGCGGTTACCGGCTACGGGCGGGCGGAAAAACGGCAAATGCAGTTGATGGTGAAAAATATTTTCGCGCTGAAAGCGATGCCCAAACCGGATGATGTCGCCGATGCGCTGGCTGTCGCCTTCTGCCATTTAAACTCTCGTAAAATAAATCACATAGCACGGAACACATAGCACATAACATAAAAAATTAATCTAAAATGCGTAGAGCGAAAAACGCTTCATGTTCCACGCTCTACGCTCCAAACAATATTATGGAAATCCAAGCCAGTTCAATTATCACTTTTATTG